>CAZERJ010000113.1:0-8011 GCA_964514445.1 uncultured bacterium
GCGGCCTGATCTATCCGCCGGGCGTCTTTTCCGATGTTGAAGAGCTGATCGATTTGGCCAGAGCCCTCGCCCCCGGAACGATGTACACCTCGCACATCCGCGGTGAAGGCGATACGCTGCTCGACGCCGTCGCGGAAGCTTTGAGCATCGGTGAACAGGCCGGCGTTCCGGTGCAGATTTCGCATCACAAAGCCAGCGGCAAAAAGAACTGGGGGCGAACGCGCGAGTCTCTGGAGTTGATTCGGCAGGCGCGCACTCGCGGCGTCGTCGTGCACCAAGACGTCTATCCGTACACGGCGGGAAACACTTATTTAAAAGCCGTTCTGCCACCCGAATTCCACGAAGGCGGAAATGAGGCGACCCTTGCGCGTCTGCGCGATCCGGAGCAAGTGCGCGCACTGCGCGCAATGCTCGAAAGCGATAACGCGCACTTTCAGAACTTCGTCTCCGAGGCAGGCTACGACGGCATTCTGATTGCCTTTACGCCGAGCCACCGGTTTGAAGGACAGACGATTGCGGAAGTAGCCGCGCAGCTCCCGTGCTCGCCGTTCGATGCGCTGATTCACGTTTTGGTGGAAGAACAGCTTGCCGCCATGATGACGATATTTCTGATGGATGAAGACGATATCGCGCGCGTCTTACGCGACGAATACACCGTCGTTGGCTCCGACGGAGCATCTCCCGGAAAACGAGGGCGCCATCATCCCCGTGCATACGGCACGTTTCCGCGCATCATCGCCCAACACGTGCGCGAACTCGGCACGCTGACCCTGGAATCGGCGATCCACAAAATGACGGGGCTTCCCGCTCGGATCTTCAATATTCCGCAGCGCGGTACGATCGCGGCGGGGCAAATCGCCGATCTGGTCGCCTTCGACCCGCAAACGTTTTCCGACGATTTGGACTACCGCGATCCGGTACGCAATCCGAAGGGACTCGCGTGGGTAACGGTGCGCGGCACGCCAGTCGTGAGCGGCACAACGTACCTGGGTGGCCGCCACGGCACGAGGTTACAGCCGTCTGTGCACTAACCGGCATCCGATTTGATACGGCTGATGGCGCCGGCGTGGCGATTGCCAAGATGCTGCAGCTTGTCCGGATTCGTAACAACGAAGACCGTTTCGATGCGGTCATCAGCGACGTTTAGTACGAGCGCAGAAAACGGCTTGCCGTGTAAGAATGACAGAACTCCCGGTTCGCCATTGATGGACGTCGTATAGTACTGCACACCGGCCGGAACAAAATGCGATAAGCCGATAGTCAATGCCCGCGCTACTTTATCGGCACCCTCAATAACATTAGGTACCGCGCTGGCTTTGCCGCCGCCATCACTACGCAGCTTAACGTGGGCGGACAATAAGGCAACTAACGCGTCAATATCGCCCTGCCGCGTTGCGTTGATAAAACGTTGGAGTAGAGCGTCGTGATGGTCCTTCGTCGCGTTGAATCGTTGCTTCATCGTTCCAACATGTTGACGCGCACGATGAAGCACTTGGCGGCAATTCTGCTCCGACTGCCCCAATGCTTGCGCTATATCCGCGTATTCGAATTCGAAGATTTCGCGAAGGATAAATACCGCTCGCTCGACCGGCGTTAGACGTTCGAGCAACACCAAGAGCGCCATTGACAGCGATTCATCGACGCGGACGACACTGAACGGATCGTTCGAGTCATCGGTCACAATCGGCTCCGGCAACCACTGTCCGACATACTGTTCCCGCCTTACGCGCGCGGATTGCAAATGATTCAGGCAAAGACGCGTAATAACCGTCACTAAGAATGCGCGCGGATTTTTTACCTCGTCCTTCGTGCCATGCCAGCGAATGAACGTTTCCTGAAGCATGTCTTCAGCATCGCTTACGGATCCCAACATCCTGTATGCGATTGAAAAGAGCAGTGAACGATGTTCCCGAAACGTGGCCATGCCAGCCAAAACCGGCTCGCAGCGTTCACGGTTACGTTGTACGCCGCGCCTCAATCGCAGATGCCCACAATTTTATTATTGAAGGAAGATTGCTCCATCGCCGTCACCATAAAATCGGCCACGTCGGCGCGCGAAACGGTAAACCCCATGAACGGAAGATGCCCTGCGCGAACGCGGTATTTTCCGGAGGGCGGTTTGTCTGTTAGTTGCGCAGGCCGGACGATCGTCCAGTCCAGGCTCGATGAGCGGACGATCGCTTCCATTTCGGCGCAGTCGTTTACGTGATGCCTAAAAAGCAGCTGGCCTAGCGGATATGCGGGCGGCAGTATCGAGTTTTTGAACAAAAATGCAACCGACAAGATAATCAAACGCGACACTTTCGCCTCGTACATTGCACTCGTCAGGGCCTTCGCGAACGGTGCAACCAAAGGTTCGTGATTCTTAGGATCCCGAGGGCCGAAGCAAGATAAGACGGCATCATGCCCGCGGATTGCCGATGAGAGCTGCGGTGCACTCAGTGGGCTCCCTTTGACCGCAGCAACACTCGTCGCGAGCCAGCCGAGTTTTTCAGGAGAGCGAGCGAGTACGCCTATCGTATGGCCGCGTTCGACTAGCCGTTTTACAAGCTTGAGTCCCGTGCCGCCGGTTGCGCCTAACACCAATGTCTTCATCAATGAGAAGACAGAATACGAGTAGCGGTCTGTGACAAAAGCGCGCGGGGGCATACGCCTGGTAGGCGCTTCAATTCTCGCGTGAACGATGACGCTGCTGAACGATCTGTTACGACAAGTGAGACTGAGTCAGTAACCTGCGAAGTCTCGCGTCGGCAACTCCGCACGGACAGCATAGCGCGCACCAGCGCTCCACCCGTGTCTCGATGATCTTGGCCGCGATAGCCTTCCGGAGCGTGGCGACCTCGTCCGACTCGGCCGCAATTTCGGCCTCCGGAAGCCGCCATCGCAGACGGCGGCCGGCGACTTGCGGAACCGGATCGGATCCAAAGTCGTTCAGCACGATGACGAATTGGTACGCCGATCGGACATCCGTCGGCTGGTATTCGCCCACGGCCTCGAAGAGATCGATTTGGCAGCCGCACACACGGCGGAACGCCGCGGCGGCGATCGCGCCGGCGGCTCCGTCGCCGTAGACGACAAGAGCAAATGCCATTGCTGTATCTATCTGCGTCTATATAGACCGCGGTAAATTAAGGGACCTTTAATTAGCTCGAATTTCGTTGACGGTGGCGCACGGCGCTGTTATGCTGACGCCGTGAGAGACGCCGAATGCCGGCCGAAAAACGTGCCGCGCCGCAATCTGTCGAAGCAGGCGGACCTGTTCAAAGTGCTGGCCGATCCGCACAGGCTCAAGATCCTCGCCGCCATCGCGCGTAGCGAAGATGAGGTGTGCGTGTGCGACTTGACATCCGGGCTGCCGCTTCTGCAGCCGACGGTCTCGCATCATTTGCGCGTGCTGCGCGAATCGGGTCTGGTCGCGAGCGAACGCCGCGGCACCTGGGTGTACTACCGGCTCGCCCCGGGAGCTCTGGAAACGATGCACGGCGCGATCGATCTCATCGGCGGTGTGCAGCGCCGCGAACTCAAGCGAACGGGGTAGCATGGTTCTAACGATCGTCGGCGGAAGCGACGCGGGCATCAGCGCCGCGCTTCGCGCACGCGAATTGGACAAGGACGTCGAGGTCAACCTCGTCGTTGCGGACGCGTATCCAAATTTCAGCATCTGCGGTCTGCCCTTCTACCTGAGCGGTGAGATTACGGATTGGCGCACACTCGCACACCGCACGGTTCACGAGATTGAGGCGGCGGGAATACGCTTGCATTCGAAGTGCACGGCGACGCGCATAGATCCGGCGTCGAAGACCGTGGCGATCCGGCGATCCTCCGGCGGCGAAGACGCGTTGCGGTACGACAAGGTCGTCATCGCGACGGGGGCGGTGCCGCTGAAGCCGCCGATCGCGGGACTCGATTCACCGGGCGTGTTTGTGCTGCACAGCATGGACGAAAGTTTTTCGTTCGACACGCACCGCGAACGCGTGCAGCCGAAGTCCGTCGCGATCATCGGCGCTGGATACATCGGCTTGGAGATGTCGGACGCGATGCGCCACCGCGGTATCGAAGTGACGCTCATCGAGCAGCTGCCGACCGTCATGAGGACTGTTGATGCCTCGTTCGGCGAGCGCGTTGCGGAGCTGTTGCGCTCGCGCGGCGTGACGGTGCACACCAATTCGGTGGTGCGCGAAATAATTCAGACGCCGAACGGCCTGATAGTACGCGGATCCGATTTCACAGTGGACGCTGAGATGGTGCTCGTTGTAACGGGCGTGAGACCGCTGAGCGATCTTGCGTTGAGCGCCGGCGTCGCGACGGACGCGCGCGGAGCAATTATCGTGGACGAGGGAATGCGCACCAACGTGCCCGACGTCTTCGCCGCCGGTGACTGCGTGCAGACGTGGAACCGCATCCTTCAGTCGTTCACGTACATGCCGCTCGGGACCACCGCGCACAAGCAGGGCCGCGTGGCGGGCGAAAACGCAATGGGCGGCAACGCGTCCTTCGCGGGTTCCCTTGGAACGCAGTCGGTAAAGATCTTCGACAAGGTCGTCGCCGCGACGGGACTGCGGGAAGCGGACGCGATCGCTGGCGGCTTCGACGCCTTCGCCGCGGAACTGACCGCAAACGATCACAAAGCGTACTATCCCGGCGCCAAGCCGATGATGTTGCGCGTCGTCGGCGAGAGGAACGATCATCGGCTGCTCGGCGCGCAAATCGTGGGTTCGTGGGGAACGGAAGTCTCGAAGCGCATTGACGTTTTTGCAACCGCAATTTTCAACGGGATGCGCGTGGATGATCTCAGCGATCTCGATCTCAGCTACACGCCTCCGCTCAGCTCGCCGTGGGATCCCGTGCAGATGGCGGCTCAAGCGTGGGTGCTGCAGTTACGGCAAGACGTCGCGCGGACGCTTGCGCGCGCATGACAATTTTAAAGCGCGCTGTCGCGGAAGCATTGGGAACGGCGTTTCTGCTCGCGGCCGTCGTCGGTTCCGGCATCATGGCGCAGCGATTATCCGGCGGAAACGTTGGCGTAGCTCTGCTAGCGAACGCAGTCGCGACAGGCGGCGTGCTGATCTGTCTCATCGGATCGCTCGGACCGATTTCGGGAGCCCATTTCAATCCGGCTGTCACCATCGCTGATGCGCTGCGCGGCGGCGTGCGTTGGCGCGATGTGCCGGCGTACGTCCTCGCGCAAGTCGTCGGAGCGGTTGCGGGCGTCGCCGTTGCGAACGTGATGTTCGGATTGCCGATCTTCTTCGCGTCGCATCATGCGCGCGGCGGCACGGCGCTCTTGGGTAGCGAGTTCGTCGCGACGTTCGGACTGCTTTGCGTTATCTGGGGCTGCGTTCGTTTCCGCAGCGAAATCGTGCCATTCGCAGTCGCCGGCTACATCGTCGCGGCATATTGGTTCACGCCCTCAACGTCGTTTGCCAATCCCGCAGTGACGATCGCGCGTTCGCTTTCCGACACATTCGCCGGCATTCGTCCGAACGATGTGCCCGGTTTCATTCTCATGCAATTCGCCGGCGCAATCTCCGCCACGTTTCTTTTCAGCTGGCTTGCGCCGATCGAAAAACAGGAGGCACGCGCGGTGCTCGTGCCGCACGCCGACGAAAGCAACGTCGACAAAAGCCGTGCAGCGATAAGCTAAGAAGTGCGATCCGCGGCATGGTTGGCGGCGCACGCAGCGTATTGATACGCGCGCAGCGATCTGCGCCTAACTTTCATTCAACTGCAATCATTAAGCCACATAAAGGGGACGACACTTCACGGTGTCGGTTTTTAAGCAAAACCTTATGAAACCGAACGTTCTTTTCGTCTGTATTCACAACAGCGCGCGCAGTCAGATGGCCGAAGCTTTCTTGAAGCAGATCGCGGGCGATGCCCTGAACGTGTACAGTGCTGGCCTCGAAGCTGGAAGTTTGAATCCGCTCGCGGTTCAAGTCATGCAAGAAATCGGGATCGACATTTCGCGCAACCGCACGAAGACCGTCAACGATCCGGTAATCACGACGAAGTCGTACGACTACGTCGTGACCGTGTGCCAAGAGTCGAAGGCGGGCGCGTGCCCAATCTTTCCGACGAAGGGCTCGCGCATCGCGTGGCATTTTGCGGACCCCGGCGAATTCACCGGCTCCGAAGATCAGAAGCTGCGCGCGACCAGACACGTGCGCGACCGCATCAAGAAGCGCGTCTGCGAATTCTACGAAGCCATCCGTTCCGAAACCGGTGTCGCCGGGGCCGCGGCCGGCTAGGATGAGGCGCAGCCGCACCCGGCTTCGCCAGCGGCCTTCGCCTCGGCGTCTTTGACGCAGCAGGCGGACGCGTCGTCGGCTGCGGGGCCGCCGCAGCACGCGGTGTCGTCGCCGTCGCGTTCGGCGGTTTCCTCATGGACGGTGTACACTTCCCAGCGCCGGCCTTCCGGATCCGTCGCCCACACCTTCGTTTGGTTGGCATAGCAGCACGTCTCTTCGCGTTCGATGGACGATGCTAGACCGGCGCGCTCCAGGCGTTGAATCGCGCGCTCGACGTCGTCGACCGTTTCCACGAAGACGCCGTAGTGCGCGTCGTCGGCGGGCCGAACGTTGGTGCTGAAGTCGAGCGCAAGTTCCAGGCCGGGCTGCTCGGTGATGAACAAGGCGTAGCCGTGGCGCACCTTCGCCGGCGGCGCATCCAGGACGGTTGAGTAGAACGCCACGCTCTTTTCGAGATCGGTGGTCGCAAGATTCAAATGGGTTTTCATGCCTTTGCTTTCTGACGGAATACGACGTTTAGGGCGTCGTTCAAACGGTCGTGCGCGCCGTCGGCGAGCTCGTAGTAGACCCACGTGCCGCGACGCTCGCACGTCACCAGTCCCGCTTCGCGCAGGATCTTCAGGTGATGCGAAACAGCCGGCTGATTCAGCGGCAGGCCGTCGGTGAAGTCGCAGACGCAGACGTGATTACCGGCGCGCGCGAGCGTTGCTAGAATCGCGAGTCTGTGCGCGTCGGAAACGGCCTTGAGCAGCCGCGCGGGTTCGGTGAAGTCGTCGCGTTCGACGTCCTTCGGCGGACAACACCGTTGTATTGACATACTTCGATATTACGTGTTGTATTGAAATTTGTCAATACTAGCATCGTATCGCACGAAAAGACGACGACTCAGGAGTCTCGGTAAGTACCGTGCATCCGGTGTGCACTACCGATCGCGACCTACGCGGATGCGCGCGATACAAACGTCGACGCCGTTGCAAGACTCCGCGTACCGTTTTCGCGATTTCAGAAACGCGCTGAAAACGTAGATCCTGATTTGTCACGTGTTGGATTTACCTTGGTGCGATCGGTCCCGCTCAACGGCTAATAGAACTTCAGGCGAACCGGCTCAGGAAAAATAAGAAGCCTCGTAAACACGGAGCTTTTATTGGTAGCGCCAACGGGAATCGAATCTGCCACGGCGTGGTCGCGTAGGGGCGCCGTGGGTCACCAGCTACCGTAAAAGCACGGGTTCTAAGCCACGATTGGGTGCCGAAAGGTGAGCTTAGTCGCCGGAGACTGCACCCGTTTTGCACCCGTCTCGCTTGACCCCATCTCGTGCTTCAATCAAAGTGCCAGCCATTTTCGTAGATCGACCGCGCTGGTTAACGAAATCGTCCCACGTTAGATTGACAAGAACGTTCCCCGCTCCGTAAAGTTCAAAAAGGTCCCTTTATAGCCCAGCAACGATAGCAGTACTGGCTGATTCGTCTGGTGAGATTTATCGATCCTCAAATAGATAGCCAGCATAGCTTAGCGTCCAACATTGTTTGGCGCGATCGGAAGCGATACTAGTAATGATGCTGACCCTTAGCGTGTCGTGGTCGACTTCAACCACCTTTACCGTATCGCCGGGTTCGAGCCATGTGCTGCGTTTTTGCTGCGTCGCGTTCTGTTCAACGCTGTTTTGTTTGTCGGAGTCGCTATTCGCCAGCCACACATCGTAGTCTAACTGAAGCTGATCCGCTTTGGTGGACGGTTGCAGTTTAGACATCAGGCGGCTTGAC
>CAZERJ010000114.1:0-7392 GCA_964514445.1 uncultured bacterium
TACGGCCGAAGCCGTTGATGCCGATACGCATGCTTACAAGCTCCTAGAATAGAGTAGGAAGGGCTATTCCTTACGAGCCTCTGCCCGCAGTTTCCCCGGTTGTACCCGCTCCGCGCACTTCCCGTGCAAGTTTCGCGAGCGCAGAAAGGCGGCTGTTCACGGTCGGCTTGCCGATGGGCGGATTGCAGCGGCGTCCGAGTTCGAGCAGACTTTCATCGGGATGCTCGAGGCGCAGTTGGGCGATTTCGCGCAGTGCCGGCGAGAGGCGGTGCATCCCATAGGCGTCGGCGAGAAATTCGATGGCATCGCGCTGCGCCGCCGCTGCGGCTGCGGTGCGATCCAGGTTCGCCGCCTCCGTGTTGACCAAACGATGAATGCGGTTCTTGGTTTCTTTGACGGCGCGCACGTCTTCCAGGCGAAGCACCGCGCCGTGCGTACCGACGATCATCAGCAGTTCGACGATCGCTTCGAAATCTTTGAAGTAGAGCACTTGCCGGCGTTTGCGCTCGATGCGTTTGGGCTGCGCGCCCAGCGAACGTAAGATCCACTCCAGTCGTGTGGCGCGTGCCGGCGTGCTGCACACGAACTCCAAGTGATACCCTTGGGTGCCTGCCGAGAGCGATGCACACGCAAGAAATGCGCCGCGCGCTTCCATAATGCGATCGCAGCGGTGCGCGGGCTTGGGCGGTTCGCCGAGCAGCTCTTGGGGCAGTGCAATTCGATACGCCGTCGCGCGCGTTAGGCGGTTTTGCGGCGCGCGTTCGACGTGAAATTCGCGCTGCGTGAGCAGTGTGCGAAGCAATCGCGCTACCGCGTTGCGCTGCGTAACGAAGATGCCGCCGCGCTCACCGTAATACGCGAGACTCCACAATAGCGCCGCGCGGCAATGCGCGGCGGCCGGAATTTCACGCGAAACCGCATCTTTGCTATCGGCGGAGAGACTTACACCCATTCATCCGGCTCATCGCGGCGCTGATCGACAATCTCGTATAAATCGGCGGCTTTCACGCCGGGCGTTACGCGCAGCGGCACTTCACGCACGCGCACGGTGACGAATTTCGTGGCGTAGTGAATCTCGAGCACATCGCCCGGCTTGACCTGATATCCCGGCTTGAGCACGCGCCCGTCTTTGGTAATCCGCCCATGTTCGAGCGCCTCATGCGCCTCGCTGCGGCGCTTACTGAGCCGCGCAACCTTCATAAACTTGTCCAGGCGCATCGCTGCGGGGATTCGCATTTCGTTGCCGCGTTACATGGCGGTGACAGGCAGGCTTCGACTCCGCGCCTCGCTCCGCTCAGCACTGCGCTCAGCCGTGGTTCGATACCTCACCATGACACTTTCACCCATCGCCGCAGTGCGCGTGCCGCGTACCGGTTCTTGACATATACCGATATATAGGAATAGTATGTCTACATGACGGGATTTGGAATGTGGATGGGCCCCGGAATGGGGATGTGGACCGGACGCAAGCGGCGGTTCCGCCGTGGCATGCTCAAGTTCGTGATTTTGAAGCTGCTTGAGCACGACGAGCGTCACGGATACGAGCTGATGCGCCACTTCGCCGAACGCGGCTGGGGCCGGCTGGCGGCCGGCACGCTGTATCCTGTGCTGGCGGCATTGGAAGAAGCCGGCTGGGTCGAGGGTCGCGATGAGGGCGGGCGGCGCACCTACCGGATAACCGATCTTGGCAAGAAGCACCTACGCGACGTCGCGAGCGACTTGGAGGGTGAATTGGAAGACGAAGACGACGAGAATGCGTCGGAGACCCAGGACGGCCCCGGCACGCTGCGCGACGCGATGCGCCGATTATCCGGCGCGGTGATGCAAGCCGCGCAAAACGCGAAGCCGGAAACGGCGCAACAAATCAGCGGGCGCCTCGATGCGCTGCGAAAAGAGATTTACACCATGCTTGCCAACGAGTAGCGCCGATGGTGCAAGCTCGCGGCGGATTGAATATCTTCGACCAGAGCCGTCCAATGTGGCGGCTCTTTCTCGTATTTCTGGTTCCGCTGCTTTTCAGCAACGTACTTCAGTCCGCATCGCAAACGATCAGCAGCATTTATCTCGGGCGTTTGATCGGCGTACAGGCGCTCGGCGCGGTATCGTCGATCTTTCCGGTCATTTTTTTGCTGATGTCGTTCATGATCGGTTTGGCCAGTGGAAGCACGGTGCTCATCGGTCAGGCATATGGCGCGCAGCAGCCGCACACGATGAAACGCGTCGCCGGCACGACGCTCTCGGTGAGTTTTCTTCTCGGGGTTCTCTTTGCAATTGTCGGGCAATTTTATGCGCCGGATCTGTTGCGCCTCGTCGGCACGCCGAAAGACATTCTGGCCGACTCGATCGCGTATGCGAGAATCATCTTTCTCTGGCTGCCGGCCTTCTTTCCGTACGTTGCGTACACGACGTTTTTGCGTGGTGTCGGTGATTCGAAAACGCCGTTCTATTTCTTGGTTATCAGCACGGTCGCCAGCGCGATTTTGACTCCAGCCTTCATCTTAGGATGGCTGGGCATACCGCGCTACGGCGTCTCGGGCGCAGCCATTGCCGGATACATCGCCAACGCGCTCGCATTTTGGGCATTCCTCGTGTACCTGGAAGTGCGCAAGCACCCGCTGCGCTTTGATTTCGAAATGATGCGCGACATGTCCATCGACTGGCGCTTGCTGCGCACGATTATCCGCATCGGCGTTCCCGCCGGATTGCAAACGATTATGGTCGCGCTTGCGGAAATCGCTGTTATCAGTTTCGTTAACCGCTTCGGTTCCGATGCGACGGCGGCGTATGGCGCCGTCAATCAGATTGTGGGGTACGTGCAGTTTCCGGCAATCAGCATCGGCATCACGGCATCGATCTTCGGCGCCCAAAGCATCGGCGCGCACCGGCAAGATTTGCTCAACGCCGTCGTGCGTTCCGGCGTTGCGCTGAACTACATCATCGGCGGCGCGATTATCGCGCTGTGCTACATCTTTGCCTGGAACATTTTAGGCTGGTTCATGACCGAACGCCATGCGCTCGACATCGCACACAGTTTGTTAATGATCACGCTGTGGAGCTATTTGCTCTTCGGCAACAGTGCCGTCCTCGGCGGCATCATGCGCAGCAGCGGCACGGTGGTCTGGCCGACGGCGATCAGCATTTTCTCGATTTGGGGTGTCGAAGTTCCCGCAGCGTATTTGCTGATGCACCGCTTCGGCATCGACGGCGTATGGATGGGATATCCGATAGCGTTTGCTGTATCGCTTACGCTGGTGTTCTTGTACTACGAATTTTTCTGGAAGGGAAAGACGCACCAGCGTTTGGTGTAGCTTGCACGCGAAGTGGCGTGGCAAGTTTAGATCCGCTTTTTGTCCTTCGGTGTGACGCAGGTGCCGCTGGCGAGGCAGACGACGAGTGGCTCAGGCAAAAATTCGGCGGCGCTTTCGCTGATGTCCGGCCGCGCCGCGATCACTTTGCGCGCTTCGAAGCGCATGCGGCGCGAGGTATTGCCCGTGCTTTCGATCCAGCCTTCGGCTTCGATGTAATCGCCCGCGTAAACCGGCGCGATGAATTCTACCTTGTCGTACGCAACGAACAGACCTTCGTCGCCGTCCATGCGGATGAGCAGCTCAGTTGCAACATCACCAAACAACGCCAGCATCCGCGCGCCGTCCACCAAGTTGCCGCCGTAATGCGCGTCGTGCGCGCTCATGCGAAGCCGGATCATTGATATACTACGCCGCCTGCGCCTTGGCGAGCTGCCACAGCTCTTCCAATTCGTCCAGTGAGAGGTCGGTCAAACTCTTTCCATCCTTTGCCGCGTACTGTTCCATAAACGAGAACCGCTTGTAAAACTTCTCATTCGCTTCGCGCACGGCAGTTTCTGCGTCGATTCCCAGCGCGCGCGAGAGATTCACCAGCGTAAAAAACACGTCGCCGAGCTCTTCGCGCACGTGGGGATCGTCTTGTTTCTCACGCCGCGCCTCCGCGAGCTCGCTCAGCTCTTCGTGCAGTTTATCGAGCACGCCGCTCATATCAGGCCAATCAAACCCCACGCGTGCCGCTTTTTCTTGCATGCGCTGTCCGCGCTGCAATGCACCCAAATGTTTCGGAATACCGTCTAAGCGGCTCTTCCGTTTTTGTCCGGTCGCTTCTTTGGATTTGAGCTGCTCCCAATTCTTCCACTGTGCATCGACGTCTTCGATGACCGCGTCGCCGAAAACGTGCGGATGCCGGCGCACCATCTTATTCGAGAGCGCATCGACGACGTCGGCAACCGTAAACGCGCCGACCTCGCTGCCCAGCTGTGCGTGAAAGACGATTTGCAAAAGCAAGTCGCCGAGCTCTTCGCACAGCGCTGCGCCGTCGTTCTGCTCGATCGCTTCGACCACTTCGTACGTCTCTTCGATCAAATACGGCACGAGCGTGCGGTGCGTTTGCTCGCGATCCCACGGACACGACGCGCGCAAGCGCGCCATAATTTCAATCAGACCGTCCCACGTGTAGTGCGAGGACGCCGGCGGCAGTGGCACGAGCGGCATCGCCATGGATGCCGAAAGCGTTGCACGCGGCACGCCTGCAACCAATTCGGTTCTTGCACCGCTGCGTTCGAGCGCGCGCAGCAGCAACGGCAATCCCGCGAAGTCGGAAAGCGGATTGCCCAGCACTGCAACGCCGATGCGCTCGTGCGTCAGCGTAGAAGCAAACGCGTGGACTTCATCGCTTGCGCCGCGCACGATAAGTGCAGCGTCTTGCGGAACGTCGGGCGTGATACCGTGTTTGCGCAGCTCTGCAAGGAGATCGAAGGGGGCGAGCAGCGCGTACACGCGATCGACACCGCGCAGCGCTTCAATCGCGCCGAGTGTTAGCAACGTGGGGTCGCCGGGACCCAAGCCGACGATGCGGACCAGCATGGCTGCGCTGTTCGAGCCCAAAAAGAAAAAGGCCCGGTCTTGCCGAGCCCCTTCCGTGGTTTGCGAGCCTTACTTCTTCGTTGGCGCCGGCGCTGCGCTCACCGGAGCCGTGCTCGGCGCGGGTGCCGTTGACGCGGCCGGTGTCGGGAAGACGCCCTCGAAGCGCGAGTCGTTGACTTGAATGCTGGCTTGCTGCTGCAAGTTCTGCAGGAACGTCGGGATCAGCGGCGCTTCTTGTTGTTGGCGCAGCTGTTGGGCGATTTGATCGTGCACCGATGCGAGCGTTGCCGTGGAACCGGGTTTGCGATCCAAAACCTGAATGATGTGGTAACCGAACGGCGATTTGATCGGCGCGCTGATCTTGCCGATTGGCCCCGTGAATGCGTACTGATCGAACGCCGGCACCATCGCGCCTTTGCGGAAGAAGCCGAGGTCGCCGCCCTTGTCGCGGCTGCCCGGGTCGGTCGAATACTGTTTGGCTTCAGCGGCGAAATCTTTGCCGGCTTTCAGATCGGCTTCAACTTTTTGCGCCGTCTTTAGATCCGGTACGAGAATATGACGTGCATGCGCCATCGCCGGTTTGTCGTACGTGGCGTGATTTTTCTGGAAGTACGTCTTGATCTGCGCCTCGGTAATGTTGATGCCCTTACCCGTGGCTTTATCGAGAATGACTTGATGACGGATCAGATCGCGAACGTCTTGTTCGGTCAGACCGCGCGCTTTGAGCAGATCGTCCCACTGACCGTTCGGATACTGAGCCTTGTACTGGTTCTCGACTTTGTCGATCTCCGCGTCGGAAACCGTGATGTTGTTCTTCTGCGCGTACTGATCGATGAGCACGGTCTGCACCATATTCTGGAGCTGACTCTTTGCAGCGGGACTGGTTTCGAGTTTTTGATCGAGCTGTTCGTGGCTGATTGCCTGACCGTTCACCGTGACGACCGATGCGCCGCCGCCACCGCCGCCGCAAGCGGCGAGCGCAATGGCGATTACGGCGGTTGTCATACCGGCAAATAGTTTGCGGGCTTGCGACATTCTAAAAACTCCAACAATTTTCGGGTAAAATAACCGTCGCCGGGTTCGCGAGACGCTCCCGCGGTCCTTTGTAGGAGGCGGTCCCCCCGTCGTTAAACCTCGGCCGCCATGCTTGTTGAACTCTCCGGTGACGTGGACATCGCCGTTAAGGACGAACTCCGCGCGACGCTGGAACAAGCGGCCGCTCAGGATAATGATGTGGACATCGACCTCTCGCGCGTAGACTATGCCGATTCCACTGCACTAGGCCTCTTTTGCGCGTTGCGAACGAGCCTGATGGCCAAAGGCGGACGAGTGCGCTTGGTGTCGCCGACGCCGCGCATGCGTAAGCTTCTGAACTATGCCGGCCTGGATCGCGCCTTCGACATCGTCGAAGGAAACTAAGATTTACATAGCCTCCAGCAAGCGCCGCAGCAGCGGCATCCAGAGTTCTTCGGCGCGTTGACCTTTTTGCAACGGCGGCAAATCCACCAGAATCTTCCCTTCGGCGAACCGGAAGCGGTTGCGCGTGAGCGATTGAAACCGCGGAATTGCGCTCCGTTGCAATTCGAACCCGCTGCCGACGCCCAGCGTAAGACGCTTCTCGTCGACGACCACGCGCGTGACGTGTTTGTGCAGCGCAATCGTTCGCAGTTTCGTAACCTCCACGAGATTCTCGAGCGGCTGCGGCAGCGGGCCGAAACGATCGCGAACGCCCGCGGCGATCTCTTCCACTTCAGCTTCCGTGCGCGATTTTGCCAGTTGCTGATACACGGCAATTTTTTGCGAGACTTGCGGGATGTAATCCGCCGGCACATACGCGTCGATTTTGACGTCGATGACCGCTTCACGCTGATCTTCGAGCGCTGCCTGTTCGCCTTTACGCTGCGCGATCGCTTCGGCGAGCAGCTGACAGTACGTGTCGAATCCGACCGACGCAATGAAGCCGGATTGCGCCGATCCCAGCAGGTTGCCGGCGCCGCGAATCTCCAGGTCGCGCATCGCGATTTGCAGACCGCTGCCCAAATGCGTGAACTCGCGAATCGCTTCCAGGCGAGCCTTCGCGTCTTCGCTCAGCGCTTTGTGCGCTTGATACAACAGGTACGCATACGCCTGATGGTTCGAACGCCCAACACGTCCGCGCAATTGATAGAGCTGCGCGAGGCCAAACTTGTCGGCATCGTTGACGACGATCGTGTTCACGTTGGGAATGTCGATCCCGTTCTCGATGATCGTCGTTGCAACGAGCACATCGATTTCGCGGTCGATGAATGCTTGCATGATCGGCTCGAGTTCGTGCTCGTGCATCTGCCCGTGACCCACGGCGATGCGCGCGCGCGGAACGAGCTGCTGAAGTGCGTTCTTGACGCTGTAGATCGACTCGATCCGGTTGTGCAGATAATACACTTGACCGCCGCGGTCCAGTTCGGCGGTAATCGCCCGCTGCACCACAGCATCGCCCGCCGGCACGACCACCGTCTTGATC
>CAZERJ010000114.1:7402-8007 GCA_964514445.1 uncultured bacterium
GAATCAGCGAGAGATCTCGCACGCCGATCAGCGACATGTGCAGCGTGCGTGGAATCGGCGTTGCCGAAAGCGTGAGTACGTCCACGCTCGCACGCATTTGCTTGAGCCGTTCCTTGTGCATCACGCCGAACCGCTGCTCTTCGTCGACGATGATCAGGCCGAGATCGTTGAACGCGACGTCTTTTTGCAACAAGCGGTGCGTGCCGATGACGATGTCGACTTTGCCTTCTGCGAGATCTTTGAGCGTTTCTTTCTGTTCTTTTTTGCTCTTGAATCGCGAGAGCTCTTCGATGCGCATCGGGAAGCCGGCGAAGCGCGAGCTGAAGTTACGGTAATGCTGATCGGCCAGCAGCGTCGTCGGCACCAGAATCGCGACTTGCTTTTTATCGGCAACGGCTTTAAATGCAGCGCGAATCGCGACTTCGGTTTTGCCGTAGCCGACGTCGCCGCAGACCACGCGGTCCATCGGGCGCGGGCGTTCCATGTCGCCCTTCGTCTCGACGATCGCTTTGAGCTGATCGGGCGTTTCGTCGTACGGAAACGCTTCTTCGAGTTCGGTCTGCCATACGGTGTCGGGACCGTACGCGTGGCCTTTGGCCAGTTCG
>CAZERJ010000115.1:0-7717 GCA_964514445.1 uncultured bacterium
AGCGGGCAGACGTGATGAGCGTCTCGAGAGTTCGAATCTCTCCCTCTCCGAAGTAGAACAAAGGGACCCTGTTGGGTCCCTTTGCCGCTTCTTACCGTGCCGGAATCAGCGGAATATCCGGCGCGCAGTCGCGCGGCAAAAGTCCGGTAAGACGAGGGTCGTCGAACACTTCGATCATGCGTTTGTATGGAATGAATCCGCTTCGGATATAAAACGGGATCGCGTTTGGGTGATCCATCGTGCACGTGTGCACCCAGAAGCGTTTGATCGGACGACTCCACGCGATCTCGATCGCGCGGTTCATCATCCAGCGTCCTACTCCGCTGCCCACGAGCTGTGAAATGACTCCGAAGTATAAGAGCTCGCACTCGCCCTCAGTGCGGAAGTCGAGCTCCAGCAAACCGGCGTCTTCGCCGCCGGAGCGAACGATGAACACCTGGTCGCGCGGGTCGGCAAGGCGGCCTTGCAGCTCGTCATCGGACAACTTGAGCCGCGAAAACCACAGATACGGGCCGCCGACGCGGCGAAAAAGGTCGCGGTAACGCTGAACCGGCGGAACCACCGGCCCTTCCAGCGTCCACTGCGGCTTCGTACGTTCGGCCCGCAGCGCAGGCCGCTCGAACATTTCGAGATTGGTCTGCACGTTGGCTAGTTTGCCCGGGGGTAAATCCGTATAGCCGTCGGCGAAACAGGAAGCGTCGGTCACGCGTTACCACGTTCGTACCGGGATTCAGATTCTCCGGCGGTTCTTTGCAGTAAGGAAATAGAATGGCGCTCTCGCACGTCGTCCTCCACGTTACGCTTTGCCAGGCTGCAATGCGGGTCAAACCGCAAGCCGTTATTCCGATGCAGCTGCTCGTCACCGACAGAGTGAACCGGCATATCGTCGAGCAGCAGTTCAAACTCGTGCGAGAAATCAACAACACGGCGAACGTTGCCTTTGACATGCCGTGGGGCATTTACCGCGTGGACATGCAGGCGAAGGCCGCCGGCGCGGTGTGCTCGACCGAGGAGTATTTTGCGGTGGTGATGGATCACAACCGTCAGCTCGACGTAACGCTCCAGAATGGCCCAGTGCGGCCGGGCCGCGTGCCGACGCTGGTCATGGGTGCCGCACCATTTGCGTTTGCGTACGTGCAGCCGACGGTCGTTGCGTTCGATAAATCTCAGCAATGCAATCAGCCTGTGGGCGAACCGCTGAACGCGAACATCTCGCTGACGAACGATTCAGACGCGTACTACGGTCAATTCTTCCCGAACGCGCAGCTCGCGCCGCATGCACCGCTTGTTGTCGCAGTTCGCTTAACCGATGCGCGCGGTAATTTCAAATACGTTCGGATTTCAGGCGATTTTCTTTCCGCATCGAGTGGATGGCCGTCGAGCGGCACGTTCAACGTCGATGAAAACGTGATCGATTACGTTTCCGATAAGCCCGAAGACACGCTGCTCTGCCCGAAGATGTATAAGACGATCACGCACTAACCGTGAGGCGGCGTCGGCGTGGGAGCCGGTGGTCCCGCTAAGCGCGGATCGGGCGGTGCTGCCGGAAAGGTGATGTCCTGATATTGCGTGTCGGAGACAACGACGAAACTAAAGCCAAGCGCGTGTTGTTGCGCCGTATAGATCGCCTGCGTCAGCGTCCAGTGGTTTTCTAGTACCTTATAATCGAGCGCGATCTCGTCGCTGTTGCCTTGAAAACGGATGTCGATGTGCGAGGGCAACCGCGTTACGGGATCCACGATCAGGTCGTACGGATAAAATTGTCCGCTTTGTAAAGCCGGTGTCGGCATGACCCGCAGATGCAGATGCGTGCCGGTTGAATCCGGCGCGTACGACGGCGCCCAAAAGCTCACATACGTCAACGACATAGCGACACCGGTGGCCGGCGCGGGCGTGGGCCACGTGCCGACGGGATACCGCGTCAGATCGATGTTGACGTTCTTCAAATTGGCAAACCAACTGTACGACCACTGAGAAAGCGGATCGAAGTATGGAATGATCGGAAAGGCTTTGCCCGTGCGTTCCCCGCCGCTCGGTAAATCGCGCATCACGGCAAAATCATCGGCTTGGCGCACGGCAACGTAGCGGTTGATGCTCTGCGAGCGGCCCAAGCTCTGCGCTTTGGCGGTGGTAAATTCGCGATACGTAATGTACGCCGGCGCGTTTTGTACGTACGCCACGGCGGTGCGGTTGATGACATCGATGAGTGCGGCGTCGGCGGAAATCATCGCGCGTTCCATTCCCCACGAAGGGGTGCAATTACCGCCAAGCCAACCCCGCCCGCATGACGGTTATCGAACCTGCGGCGCAGCTGCGCGACCGGATCGTCGCGCTGCGCCGCGAGATCCATCGTTTTCCCGAACTCGGTTTTGAAGAAGTACGCACGCAAGGGGTCGTGGAACGCGAGCTTGACGAGCTTGGTATCGAGCATCGGCGTATCGCCAAAACCGGCGTGTGGGGCATCATTCGCGGCGCAAAACCCGGGCGAACGGTTGGACTGCGTGCCGACATGGACGCGCTGCCGATCACCGAAAAATCCGGCGAACCGTTTGCGTCCGAAGTGGCGGGCAAAATGCACGCCTGCGGGCATGACGCGCACACGGCGATGCTGCTCGGTGCGGCGCGCGTGCTGCAAGCGCAATGCAGCGAACTTCATGGCAACGTGGTGTTGTTGTTTCAACCGGCGGAAGAAGGTCCGGGCGGCGCAGAGCCGATGATCGCCGAAGGCGCGCTCGACGATCCGCGCGTCGAAGCGGTGACGATGCTGCACGTCGATCCCCGCCTCGAAACCGGCACGATCGGCATCACGCCGGGTCCGGTCAATGCATCCGCCGACGAGTTTTACATCGCCGTTGAAGGCAAGGGCGGGCACGGCGCATATCCTCACACGGCTCACGATACGATTCCCGCAACCGCCGCAATCATTTTGGCGCTGCAAAATATTGCCGCGCGTGAAACGGATCCACTCAAAAGCGTCGTCGTGACGGTGGGAACCATCAACGGCGGCTATCGTAATAACGTCATCGCGGATGAAGTGAAACTCAGCGGTACGTTACGCGCGCACGATCCGCAAATCCGCAACGAACTCGAAGCGCGCGCGCGCCGCATCATCGACGGCATTGCGTCGGCGTATCAAGTACGTGCAAAGCTGGAAGTGGTGTACGGCTATCCGCCCGTTGTCAACAACGTCGAACTGGCGCAGAATTTTCGCGCGTACATGCGCGAGCACTCCAACCTTCGCGTTGAAAGTCCGCCGCCCACGATGGGAGCGGAAGACTTCGCGTATTTCGCGAGGCGCGTTCCGGGTGTGCACGTGCGCCTCGGTATTCGCAATGAAGCATTGGGGTCGACGCATTCTGGACACAGTCCGCAGTTTCGGATCGACGAGGATGCATTGCCCGTTGGTGTGCAGACGCTCGTTGCATTCGCGCAAACCGCCGGCAGCGGTGCCGTCACCTTCGAATAAGCGGCGAAGACCTTGTGCATAACGGGCCTACCCGTTGTGTACAAGCAGCGAAAAGGCACTATATGTAGTAGTGACGAACGCTTGACCATGGCTCTATTACGTGTGGAGGCGCCCCGCCCGGGTGTGCGCACACTGAGCGCGACGGTCGACGTTCAAACCGGCGCGGAAGCCGCGTTTGCGCTACTGTGCGAAATCGAAAAATGGCCCGTCTGGCTGCCGTTCTTGCGAAGCGCGGTGATACATGACGGCGCACCGCTGGAAGCCGGTTCCGAAATACTGCTGCGCTCGGCAATACCCGGCGAACACGAACAGCTTTTCGAAGTCGATCGTTTCGTCACCAACTATCAGCTCTCGCTGGTCGGAGCGTTTTCGACGCGGCGCCGTTTGGATTTCCGGCTGGAACGCAAGACATCGCGCTGCAAACTCACGGTTCGCCTGGAGTATCCGGCGTACGGTGGACGGCTTGCCGTTTTTTACGACGCGGTGAGCGCCGGCCGTAAACTCGCGACGCAGCTCGACGAGGCGGTACTGCACTTCAAGCATTTGGCGGAGTATAACCACAACGCCAACGACGAACTGCTCGCCGACTTCTAGCAGTCGTTGACGGCGAGTGCTAGACGCGGGTATACTTACGTTCGATATGCCGCTTTATGATTACAAGTGCGCCCAGTGCGGGCGGATTACCGAAGTGCGTCACGGTTTCGACCACACGCACGACGCGCCGTGCACCCACTGCGGCGGCGAACTCAAGCGCGTGTTCAACCCTGCCCCGATCGTGTTCAAAGGCTCGGGCTTCTACGTGACGGATTCGCGCAACAGCTCGTCCGGCTCGTCGAGCGAGAAGAAGAGCGAGAGCTCCTCGAGCGAGTCGGCCGCCTAGTTCGCCGCGATGGACACCGGCCGCTGGCTCATGATTGGTCTCATCGTGGCGGGCGGTTTCTTTATGCTCGCTGCGCTCCCGCTCGTGCTGCGCAGGATGAATCGTGTGCGCGCGCGCCTCGAGGAACTCGAGCAGTCGCGCCTGATGCACGCGCTCGACGGTTTGCAGCGCGAAGGCGTACGTTTCCAGGCACTCTCGAAACGCACACAACCCGTCGTGCAGCGCGCGCAAAAAGCGGTCGGCAGTATTCAAGCGAGCCTCGCCGAGGCACAACAGCTCCCGGGGCGCGACGCGCTGGCGAATGCCGGCAGCGAGATGGCCGCGCTGCTGGAAGACTTGCGTTAAGGCTGAGCCTCGCCGTCCTCGGGCGGTTCCCATTGCCACGGCAAGCCGAATGACGGCGGCGCCGCGGGCATGTCCGGTGTACCCGGCATCGCGAACGGCGCGCCGGTGGGCGGACCCGGCGTGGGCGGCACTCCGGGGACCGTACCCTCTGCCGGAACTGCGAAGGATGCCCACTCGAGCGTCGGCGGCGGAGGCGGCTGAAACGTCAGCGGCGGCGCCGGTGCCGGCGTCGCAAACGGATCGCCCTGCGGGGTTGCCTGCTCAAGATCAGGTTGTGCAGCCGGAACCACGGCTTGCAGCGGCGTTGCAGCGATGGATTCGCGCGCGACGGCGGGCGTAGGCGTTGGCTCCTCGCGCGGCGTGAAGACCGGCTGCGGCAAATCACCGGCCGCCGCACCGACGATGACGAATCGCGCCGGCGGCAAAATCATCGATTCGGAGCGCGAGGCCATTTCGCGCAGCTCTTTCAGATCGTCTTCCGGTGCGTCTTCGGCTTTCATTGTGGCGAGCAGCAAGTCGATCGTGTCGCGCAGGTACTCTTGCGGCGGAACCTTCGCGAACGCAAACACGTGTTGCGCGATGTCGGCTTTCACCGCGTTGAGCAGCTTACGCCAATACTCCAGCGGCTGATAATATTCAAACTGCCCCAATTCACGTTTTGCTTGCGAGTACAACCGCGCAATGCGTTTGCCTAAGCGATCCGCCGGCGGCCCGGGTTCGACGATAGCCACACGCGAGGCAACGCGCGCAAGTTCCGAAACGATTTGCGCGTGAAAGAACGGATCGCACTCGTGCAAATAGTGAAACGCAACGGCCAGATCGAACGAGCCGGTCTTCGCGGGAATGACTGACGTACTGCCGCGCAGCTGCGCTGCGCCGAGGTCTTCGTACCGCCGCAAGACTTCGTCGCGGTGTTCGATCACCGTTACGGTTGCGCCGGCTTCGAGCGCCCGTTTGATCCAGCGCGCGTCATCGCCATAGCCGCAGAACAGCACGTCGTCACCTTGCTCGATGACGAGCGCGTCCCAAATCAGATTGTCGATGTACCGTGATTCGCGATCGAATTCATCGGCGGAATAGCGCGGTTGACCGCTCATCGCTGCGCCTGTTCCAGAAGATTGGTAAAGCCGGGGAAACTCACGTCGATGCTGCTTTCGTCGTCAATGGCAAGCGCTCCGGCGCCCGACGCCAGCACGCCCGCGGCCATCGCCGTGCGGTGATCGCCATGCGTTTCGATGATACCGCCCGACGCCCGTGGCACGCCGCCATGAATGGCAATGCCGTTCGGCAGAATCTCGACCTCGATTCCGGCCGCGGAAAGCAGCCGTTCGATGGCGGCAACGCGGTCCGATTCTTTCGTGCGCAGATCCGCGATGCCGGTAATGCGCGTCTCGCCTTGCGCAAACGCGGCGGCAACCGCCAGTACCGGAATTTCGTCGATCGCGCGTAGCGCAACGTCCGCGGCGATGCCGGTGCCGTGCAAGTGCGCACTGCGGATGTGAATGTCGGCGATGGGTTC
Source organism: uncultured bacterium (assembly GCA_964514445.1). Taxonomy (GTDB): domain Bacteria; phylum Vulcanimicrobiota; class Vulcanimicrobiia; order Vulcanimicrobiales; family Vulcanimicrobiaceae; genus DASSRQ01. Next base: position 6,211 of record CAZERJ010000115.1, read on the forward strand.
GCCGCCCGATTCGCGCGCGTTTCGCAGCTCGATGTGTGCGCCCATGTGTTCGAGTGCTTCGAGTAACCCGGTGCGTGACGGATTCACGCCAACGTCGTGCACAACGAGAGCGCTGCCGGGTGAGACCGTTGCTGCGACGATAAAGAATGCGGCGGATGAGAAGTCGCCGGGCACGGCGATATCACTGAACGTGCGCGGCATCGATCGCAGCGCGACGTGCGAGCGGTCAAAGGAAATATCAGCGCCCATAGACTTCAGCAACCGTTCGGTGTGGTCGCGCGAGCCTTTATCGCCGTGAATTTCTATCGGTGTGTTTGCGTACACGGCCGCAAGCAGCAACGCCGTTTTGATTTGCGCCGACGGCTGCACGAGGATAAAGCGTGTCGTTTCCGGCTTCGCTGTACCTTGCACGGTTGCGGGGAGTTTGCCGCCGGAGGTTTCGATGCGCGCACCGTACGCGCGCAAATGCGCAGCGACAGGTTCCATCGGACGGCGCCGCAAGGACGCATCGCCGTCGAATGTTGCGCGCAGATTTGCGCCGGTGACAGCGCCCATCATCATGCGCGTTGTCGAACCCGAGTTCATACAGTCGATGATCCCATCGGGATCGTGCAATGCGCCGCGTTGAACCAACGCGCCCGTACCGTCAACTTCAATTCTTGTACCGATAGCCCGCAGCGCAGTTGCCGTCGCAAAGACATCGCGCCCCGGGTTCAGGTTGGAGACGGTGAGCGGCCGTTCGCTCAGTGCTGCCAGCAGCAGTGCGCGGTGCGATATCGATTTATCGCCGGGGACGCCGACTTCGCCGCGCAGTGGGCCTTTGGTGAACGTGAGCACGAGCCGCAGGGTTCACCGCGCGCAGGCACGGACCTAGCGCGCATGATCACGGGAATGCATGCCATCGTGTACAGCAAGGGCGCCGACGTAATGCGCCGGTTTTTCGAAGACGTGCTGCAACTGCGCTCCGTCGATGCAGGCGGCGGCTGGCCGATTTACGCCGCGCCGCCGGCAGAGCTTGCGGTGCACCCGACCGACGAAGCGCCGCAACACGAATTCTATTTGATGTGCGATGATGTCGAAGCGACGATTGCCGAGCTGAACAAGCGTGGCTATAACACCGAGCCTATTGCCGATCGAGGGTGGGGATTGCTTACGTCGATCGAACTTGAAGGCGGCGAGAGTATCGGACTATACGAACCTCGCCATCCCTCGCCGCTTCGTTCATAAGCACACTGGATACAATGGCATCGGAGGTACACCGATGCGCAACGTTCATCCGATTCGGGCCGCGGTAATCGCGGCATTCATGCTACTCACGGCGCAGTGGTTTTTCCGGCGCGAGAAATCGCTCATGGGTAAACTCATGGCGGCGTTGGGGCGCTGAAAGCGCGATGACATGGTGGGGAAAGAGAGACTCGAACTCTCATGGGCGCAAGCCCGGCCGCTTTTGAGGCGGCTGCGTCTACCGTTCCGCCATTTCCCCGGCACCACGGCCTCGCCCGTTTCG
>CAZERJ010000116.1:0-7564 GCA_964514445.1 uncultured bacterium
GGCGGCGTTGGTGTCGGCGGCGGCGGAGTCGGCGGTTTCACGACGATCTTCTTGGTCACGGAGACCTTTTCAACTTGCTGCTCTTCCGTGTGCTGCGTCATGTTTTTCATGAACGGCGTCACGAGCACGTGAATAACCAGCGACGCCGCAAACGCAACGGCCATATAGTTGCGAATGCGCTCGCTCGAGGTAATGTAGGGCGACTTATCTGCGTTGGGCATCGATCAGCTTTTCGACCCTTCGATCTTATTCGCCAGACCAAACTGGGTGAGGTCAACAGACTTGGCCGCGTCCATCACCTGCAAGATCGTGCCGTAATTCGATTTTGGGTCGGCCTTGATGATCACGCTCTTGAACTTGTGACCCGTGTTGTTTTGCAAGTCCGCAAAGGCGGCCTTGGCGTCTGCAACCGTCACCGCGTTGGAGCCGATCTCGATCTTGTTGTCTTTATCGATGATGACGACGATCTGCGAAGGCTGAACTTTGTCCCGGTTCTTGGCAAGCGGAAGGGGCGGTTCTTTCGTAACGGAGGCGAGAATGATGAAGATGATGAGGAGAACCAACAACACGTCCGTGAACGGAGTGATGTTGATCGTCGACATGACTTCTTCTTCGCCTTGACCTGTTGAGACGGCCACTTATTAAATCAAACCTCCACTACCTAAGATGTAACGAATCCGACATCTTCCAGACCCGCTTGTTTGGCGGCATCCAGAATCCGGATGATGACGCCATAGGGCGACTTCGCATCCGCGATGATGGAGACGTGCTTGTTGCCGCGCTTCGAACGCTCGTTCAACATAACGCCGTAGACGCCGACGTCGTCCGTGCGCTGACCATCGACGAAGATCACGCCGCGATTATTGACAGTAACTTCAATATCGTCGTGCTTCTTCTGATTGATCGGCGGCGCGTTGTTGTTGTTCGGGAGCTCTTTTTCAAAGCCCGGCGGAGTGACCAGCGCTGCCAAGATCATGAAGATGATCAGGAGCACGAGCAAAACGTCGGTGAACGGCGTGATGTTGATCTCCGCCATCACCTCTTCGTCTTGCTTAGCCGAGAGGAGACTCACTCAAAAGCTCCCTACTTGACGGGCTGGTACAGGTCGGTCGGAATGGGCGCTCCCGTGTTGTGGAAGTGCAGCATCTCGGCCATCTGATTTGCCGCGACGATCATTTCTTGGTTGTATGCCTTGATGCGCGTCTTGAAGTAGTTGAACGCGACCACGGCGATAACGGCGATGATCAGACCGGTAGCGGTAGTGATGAGTGCTTCGGAAACACCCGCGGCAACGACGGCCGGCGTGGAGTTACCTTTGAGTGCGATGTCGTTGAATGCTTTGATGATGCCGAGCACCGTACCGAACAGACCGACGAACGGCGCAATAACGGCGATCGTACCGATGATGCCGAGGTAGCGCTCGAGCGAATTCAGATGCTCCATCAGCGCAATCGAAAGCGCGTCGGTAATATCGGCGCGGTTCTTTTCACCGCGCAGCAAACCGAACTCCAGAATGCGGGGAAGCATACCGCGCTGTCCGCGGCACACTTTGATCGCGCCGTCAATATCGTTGGCCGCAATGCGCTGACCGATGGCACGCAGCAAGCCTTTTGTGTCGCCATGCTGCGATGCGAAGAAAATCAATCGTTCGATCACGACAGCAAGACCGATGACGGAGAGTCCAAGCAGGACCCACATGTCCACGCCACCCTGGCGCATCATCGTCATAAAACCGCTAAACACTCTTGTTTCGACCCCTCCCGAATACTTTCGGGTACGTTTTAGTGCACTTGAGACAGAAAAATTACGGGGGCGGACCCCCCGTATGCGAAGGCGGAGGGTTAGTCCACCTTCACGTAAAGTCCTCGTAGCTACGGCAGGCCCTTGAAGGCTCCATCTCCCTTATTGTAGCTGCGATTGCTTAATGAAATTGTCGATCTGAATCGACAGCGTCATATTGCTGCTTGACTGAGCCTCAGACTTGGCTTTGTTTAAGGCGGCGAGCGCCTTGGCCTTAAGACTCGAGTCACTCTTTCCTCCAAGCTGATATTGGCCCGTCAGCGCGATGCCTTCGGCGAAGTTCGCCTGCGGATCGTTCGGACGGATGGCCAGCACCTTGTCAGCATAGCTCTGCATCCGCACATAGTCGGCAACTTTTGGATTGCTATTTTGTTGGCCGAGTTTCTGACCTAGAGCGAACGCAGCGGATAGGTTTCCTGTGACTTGGGCGTCGGGATTCGGCTGCGCGGCAGCTTGCTCGAACGCAGCAATGGCCTCGTCGTATTTGCCGGCTTTCTGCAGCGCCTGACCTTGGCTGATGTAGTTGTTCGCCTGGATGGTCGAAAGCGAGGTGTTGTTGGGATCCAGGCGTTTGATCTCGTCGAGCAATGAGGCAGCCTGCGCACTGTCGCCCGCCTTCACGTACGCGGAGTACAGCTGCGAATCAACGTTGACGCGCACTTTCACGTCTGCTTTAGGATCGGCGAAAATCAAATCGCGCGCGCGCTTGAGATCAACGACTGCCTGCGAGGCATTGCCTTGCGCGAGCTCGGCATTGCCGAGTGCGTAATACGAACCACCGGTGGGTGAGATTGCAGCCGCTTTTTGCGCGTACGCAAGCGCGATAGCCGGATTTGACGCGGCCGTCTTCACGCTGGCCTGCATGAACGCGTTGGCTGCGACTTGCTTGAATTCAGGATTGAGCGTGCCGACTTTTGAAAATGCGGCGGCCGCTGCGGGGTAATCCGCCAAGAAATAATTTGCAGCACCGAGTTCGGCGTTCACAACGTCGCTCGGGTTGCTCACTGCCTCGGCGCGTGACTTGGCGGCTTCGTATTTGCCGGCACGAATAAGGCGGTCGATCTGCCCTTCGACGCCGGTGAACTTCGAGGAGGTAACACTGCCCTGCTGTTGTTGTGCGGCGGCAACGGTCTTGCCGTTGAATTTGAGCGTAAAATCGTAAAACGCCGTCACGCGCGTCTTACCACGCATTCCGGGACGGTATGACGAATTTTGGGCAATGTCCATCGCCGCAGCATTGTCACCCGAATTTGTGGATTTGATGACGCGCACGACGTGGTGCGTGCCGTTCGCATTGACTTGCACTTGAATGACCACCATGCCGGTGCCGGCGATTGGTTTTGAAGTCTTTCCGAAGTGCGCGAGTTTGGGCGGCGTATACTCGTTGGCATACTGCGCCGATGCGGGCGCGATGAAAGCGGCGGCCAAGCCCAGGCCGGCAAACGCGGCGATCCCGCGTGAAAGAGCCATCATATTGCGTTGTTTTCCTATCTGGCATTCAAGAGACGGAGAACGTCCTTATCTACCGTCAATCAACGTAAGTCAAACGACACCCGTCACCTGGTTAGCCCCACAGGCCGCCGACGACAGTACGGTGAGCGCGCCGGGTCCCCTGCCGGATAGTTAAGCAGCGCGCACGGTAGCGGGCAACCGCCTTCCGCCCGCACGCGCCACAGCGTCCAATTGTGACATCAGCGCGTTGAACTGCTCGAATGTCAGCGACTGCGGCCCATCCGAGGCGGCAGCCGCAGGGTCGGGGTGTACCTCGATAAGCAAACCGTCCGCGCCTGCAGCGACAGCGGCGGCAGCCATCGGCGCGACGAGCGGTGCTAGGCCGGTGCCGTGCGAGGGGTCGACGACGACAGGCAAGTGCGTAAGGCTGTGCAGCAACGGTACAGCGGCGATGTCCAGCAAATTTCGTGTCGCGCGATCGAACGACCGGATGCCGCGCTCGCAAAGCACGATCGATTCGTTGCCGGCAACGAGCAGATATTCTGCGGCCATGAGCAACTCTTCGATCGTGGCGGCGAGGCCGCGTTTGAGCAAAACGGGTTTTTGTGCCATGCCTGCCTCGCGCAGCAAACTAAAGTTCTGCATGTTGCGCGCCCCGATTTGCAACATGTCGGCGTAGCGAACCACATCGCCGACTTCACGCGGATCGAGCACCTCGGTGACGACGGCAAGTCCGTTGCGATCCGCTGCATCGCGTAACAGCTTGAGACCTTCAAGGCCCAAGCCTTGAAACGCGTACGGCGACGTGCGCGGTTTGAATGCGCCGCCGCGCAGAACGTTTGCGCCATGCGAGGCAACAGATTTTGCGGTTGCTTCAATTTGTTCGCGCGACTCAACGCTGCACGGACCTGCGCAAATCGCGATCTCTTCGCCACCGAACGATGCGCCATTGGGCAGCCGGACAACGGTACGCGACGAACGCGCTTCGCGGCGGGCGAGTTTGTAGGCGTGCGGCAGGGCGGTCAGGCGTTCCACGAGGGCTATGGTACCAGATGCCGCAAGCGGCTGACTTCGCGTTCTGTCAGAGGGCGAGCGTGACCGGGCGGAAGATCGCCGAGCCGTAGCGGGCCGAACCGCAAACGCGCGAGCGCCCGAACGGGATGGCCGAGCGCCTCGAACATGCGCCGCACTTGCCGGTTCTTGCCTTCGTGAATGGTGATGTCGACGATGGACTCCTCGCGCCGCGTGGTGACAACGCGAATCTGCGCGCCCGCAGCTTTGAATTCTTCCAGCATCACGCCACTCTGGAGACGCTTGATCTCCTCGGGCTGCAATTTCCCGGCAATCGCCGCGCGGTACGTTTTATCGACGCCGAATTTCGGATGTGTAAGAATGTTCGCGAGCTCGCCGTCATTGGTTAGCAGCAGCACGCCGGACGTGTCGTAATCGAGGCGGCCCACGGGAACGACGCGCGGCATGCCTTTTGGAATGAGATCCGCGACCGTGCGGCGGCCTTGCGGATCGCGCATCGTCGTGACAACATTGACCGGCTTATGCATGAGCAGATATGCCGGCTCTAATTCGATGCGCACCGGCGTGCCGCTGACATCGATACGATCGTCGGTTGAGACGACGGTACCGAGCTCGCGCACAACCTTTCCGTTCACGCGCACTTTGCCACGCGCAATTAATTCCTCGGACGCGCGACGCGACGCTACACCGGCGTGAGCTAGAAGTTTTTGCAGCCGCATTTTCTCGGACACGGCGCTCTAGCTACGCGCCTGCGCCCGCAAACGCCTACGGCGCGGCGGGACTGACGGGGAACAACGAATCGAGCGAGGTCATTTTGAAGATCGACTGCACCCCGGGACGCGCATTGACAATCTCAATACTGCTGGAGCGATCGTTCTGACGCACGCGTTTGAGCGCTCGAATGAGCGCCGTCAGACAACTCGAATCGATGTACCGAACGTTACGGAAATCGATAACGCACTTTCCGTTGACCAGCGCATCGAGCTCTTCAACGAGATCGTTGACGCAAAACAAATCGTACTCCGCGCGGCGCAGCGTGATGCGGTGCTCAGCCTGCGTGGGAACGTCCATCGCTGTCGACATACAATGTCTCCGGGTCGCCTTTCGTGAGGTTGAAGGTCTTTGCGAACGGCCGCATCACGAATGCCACGGAACGCTCCAGGTCGATGCGCACGATCAGCGTGGAGGGCTCCGGAAGCCGTAAAAGCCCTTTAAGCATATCGGACACAATGGCCCGCGCGCGTTCGGCCGCTTCAACGGGAGATGCGCCACCGACGAACAGTGGGACCAAATTTTTGGACTCTGCCAAATAGCCATTGCCGGCGGCTGTTACGTGGACGCGGAAAGGTTCAGTCATCTGCAGTGTCCAGTTTCGCAGATGTTTCTTAATCGCGTCTGTACGGTGTTCGGACTATGTACCTTCAGGCGGCTTGATTGTCGAGGAGCGTGTCCGAAAGCTTGCGCACGATCTCATAGCACGGACAGCTCTGCTCTTCCAGGCGTTCGCGGTCCAGCACTTTGATGTGACCGCGGCTGTACTGGATCAGGCTCAAGGACTGCAACGACGCGGCCGCAATGGACACGCTTGCGCGGCGCACTCCGAGCATATACGCGATGAACTCTTGCGTGAGCGGCATGTCGGCACGGCGCACACGATCGTGCGTCATCAAAATCCAGCGCGCGAGACGCTGATCGATAGTGTGCAAGCTATTGCAGGCGGCCGTCTGCGCAACCATCGCCATAAAAACGTCGATGTAGCGCAGCAGCAAAGTGTACGATTCGCCGTGCGGGCGCACGATGTGCTCCATGAAATCCACGGCGCTCATGCAGTTGGCGGTGCCCGGTATTTGCACGACGACGGTCGTGTTACTGCGCACCGCTCCCATCAGCAACGACAGACCGACCAGGCCTTCATAACCCATGAGCCCGACTTCTATCGTCGTGCCGTCCGGCGCCGTGACGACGGTCGAGGTGACGCAGCTCTCAGGGAAATAAACCGCGTCGATCGCGTCGCCCTGGGTCAGGAGGACCTGCCCTTGTCGCAGTTCACGCTGCTCTAATAGCGGTGCGATTCGATCGTATTCTGCGTCGGGGAACGAGCTGAGGAGTCTGCTTAGGTGTCGGCGGTCCGCCATCAATCCAACATCACACTATCTGTTATTCCAGCTTCCCTGTAATCGAAGCACGTGTAAGGGTACTTTTTTTACGGTTCCATACGGAACCGCGTGTGCAGTTCGCCGTATTGTAGTGCGCTCTTTTATTTACTCGTGTGCGCGGTTATTTACGGAAACGTACTCATTCGCGCAAATTCTTCCGTGGTTACGGAAACGTACAAACGCGCGCGGGAGTATAATGCGTTTATGCGTATATCGTTAGGACACGTTGGACACTTCAGTTTGGCCGTAAGCGACGTCGCGCGCGCCGAACGTTTTTGGACCACGAACTTCAACCTCGAGCGCATCTTCGAATTCGATGACGGCGTTGCGGTAAGCAACGATAACATCACAATCGCACTCTTCAAGGGAACGCCCGATCACGAAACGCTCGAACACATGTCGTTCCACGTCAAAGACATGGACACGCTTCGCGCAGCACTTGCATCACTCAAACGCAACAGCGTCGACCTGGAAGATCCGGGCGACGAAATCGGCCCCGAAGGCCCAGGCTCGCCTCACATCGGCTTATGGTTCCACGACCCCGACGGATATCGATGGGAGTTATCAGTGCAAAACGGCGCTAAGGAGCGCTAACAACGCGGCATGGTGCGCACGTGTGTGTGCGCGTGTGCTGTTCAAAACTTCAAATAAAAAACCGCCGCGAATATGCGGCGGTTTCTGTTTATTGAAGCCTGCGGGGCCTCGATGCCTCGGCCGTGGTTCGATACCTCACCATGACACTTACACCTCGCCGCGACACTGCAGGGCACCGCGATGCGCAATGCATCGCGGCGCGCAGCGCTAGTACTTTCCGTTGCCCTCTTCGTAGCCGCGCGAAAGTGAGAGTGCTTCTTTGGTGACGGTTTGTAAGAACTCGTCGTTGGTGCGCGTTTGCGCCATTTTGTCGAGGATGAGTTCGGTGATGTCGCCGGAGTTGAGCACGCTCGTTGCGCGGCGCAGCATCCAGATCTTGCGCATCTCGATTTCGCTGAGCAACAGCTCTTCGTGACGCGTACCCGAACGTTTGATGTCGACCGCAGGGAACACGCGCGATTCCGCGAGTTTGCGGGTGAGGTTGAGTTCCATGTTGCCGGTGCCTTTGAACTCTTCAAAGATCACGTCGT
>CAZERJ010000117.1:0-7513 GCA_964514445.1 uncultured bacterium
CGGTGCAGCGGCGCATTTTGTTTGCCATGCGCGAGATGGGCATGGACCCGACAAAACAGCACCGCAAGTGCGCCGGTATCATCGGCGAAGTGCTCAAATCGTTCCATCCGCACGGCGACTCGTCGGTCTACGACGCGCTGGTGCGCATGGCGCAAGATTTCACGCTGCGTTATCCGCTGGTCGACGGCCACGGCAACTTCGGTTCGATCGATCCCGATTCGCCCGCAGCATACCGGTACACGGAAGCGCGCCTTGCGCGCCCGTCGCTCGAGCTGCTCAGCGACATCGACAAAGAAACCGTTGCGTTCGTTCCCAATTTCGATAATCAAGGCACCGAGCCGAGCGTGCTGCCCGGCAAACTGCCGCAGCTGCTGCTCAACGGTTCGAGCGGCATCGCCGTCGGCATGGCGACCAATATTCCGCCGCATAATTTGAACGAAATCGCCGACGCGATCGCAGCGGTGATCGACGATCCGCAAATCAGCGACGACGATCTTGCAAACATCGTGACGGGGCCGGATTTCCCGACCGGCGGCATCATCGTCGGACAAGAAGCAATCCGCGAAGCATACCGCACCGGACGCGGTTCGATCGTCATGCGCGGCAAGGCGGAGATCGTCGAAGAAAAAGGCCGCCACAAAATCATCATCAGCGAAATTCCGTATCAGGTCTACAAGAGCCGCATCGTCGAGGCGATCGCCGAAGCGCACGCTGAAAAACGTATTCAAGGCATTGCGCGCCTCGACGACCTGACGAACCGCAAAGGCATGCGTGTCGTTGTCGAGCTGCAAAAGAGCGCCACGCCGAACGTCGTGCTGAACCAGCTCTACAAGCATACGCCGCTGCAAACGAGCTTCGGGTTCAACATGCTCGCGCTGGTGCCGGTCGGCGAAGCGCGCCCCGATGGCACGATGGCCATCGAGCCGCAAGTGCTCTCGCTCAAGCAGCTGCTCGAGCATCACATTACGCACCGCAAAGACGTCGTTACCAAACGCACGCAGTACGATCTGCGCAAAGCGCAGGAGCGCGCGCATCTGCTCGAAGGCTACCGGATTGCGCTCGATAATATCGATGAAGTCATCGAGATCGTGCGCGGCAGCCAGACAACTGAAGAAGCGCGCACGCGTTTGCAGGAGCGGTTCTCGCTCTCGGAAGTGCAAGCGAACGCAATCGTCGACATGCGCCTGCGCACCCTCGTCGGCCTGGAACGCCAGAAGATCGAAGACGAGTATCAGACCTTGATCAAAACGATCGCCGAACTCGAAGATATTCTGCGCAGCCCGCGCCGCATTGCCGGCATCGTCAAGACCGAGATCCTCGAAATCAAGAAGAAGTACGGCGACGAGCGCCGCACGGAAATCGTGCCCGCCGAGAACGAGTTCTCGATGGAAGCGCTCATCCCGAACACGGACGTCGTTGTGACCTACACGGTTGGCGGCTACATCAAGCGCGTGTCGGTGGATACGTTCAAGACGCAAAACCGCGGCGGTCGCGGCGTGATCGGCATCGCGAACTTGAAGAAAGAGGACGTCGTCCGCAATTTCTTCATCACCAAAACGCACGATCACATTTTGTTCTTTACGAACAAGGGTCGCGCGTATCGCTTGCGCGGATTCGAAATTCCGGATACCACGCGCCAAGCGCGCGGAACGGCGCTGGTGAACCTACTCACGCTTCCGCCCGGCGAATACGTTACCGCAGTATTCCCCGTAACGTCGTTTGAGGGCGAGTACTACATGGTGATGGTCACCAAGAACGGTGTTATCAAAAAGACGAAGTTCGACGAGTTCGCCAACGTGCGCCGCAACGGTCTGAACGCCATCGGCTTGGATGAAGGCGATGAGCTGCTGGCGGTGGATCTGTCGGACGGCACGCGCGACATTATTCTCGGTACGGTGCAAGGCATGGCGGTGCACTTCAACGAGAAGGATGTGCGCTCGATGGGCCGCAACGCGCGCGGCGTGAAAGCAATGACGCTCGAGAAAGGCGATAGTGTCGTCGCGATGGACGTCATCGAAGATTCACGGCGCGAAGTGCTCCTGGTAACCAGCAAAGCGTTCGGCAAACGTACGCCGATTGATGATTACCGTCACACCTCGCGCGGCGGTAAAGGCGTCAAGGCGTTTGCCAAGGAGCGCGAAGATATCGGCCGTGTCGTCGAGCAGATTTTGGTTGCGCCGGAAGACGAGATCTTGATGATCACCTCGTCGAATCAAGTCATCCGGCTGCGCGTCTCGGATATCCGTAAGGCCGGCCGTTCCACCAAGGGCGTTCGCCTGCAACGCTTGGGCGAAGGCGAAGAAGTCATCGCCATCACCAACCTGGGCAAACAGGCCGAGGAAATCACGGGCATCACGGGAGAGCCCGTGGACGTGGGGTAATGAAACCCACAACCAGCCAACCGGGTTAAAACGAGTCGCAATCGGTTGACGCGCGCCTCGGTAATACCCGTAGCACCGGCGCGGCCGGCGTCTTCCGACTAGATAAAGGAGCAAAACCACAAAGACCATGAGTGCATTAGCCAACGTTACGCAGAACGATTTTCAGACCGAGGTGCTCGGCGCGCCGCAGCCCGTACTGGTCGACTTTTGGGCGCCTTGGTGCGGCCCGTGCAAAATGCTCTCACCGGTCGTGGAGAAAGTGGCGAACTCGCACGCCGGGCGCGCGAAATTCGTGAAGCTGAACACCGACGACAATCCGAATTTGGCCGCGCAATACCAAGTGTCAGGCATTCCGTGCTTGATTCTCTTTAAGAACGGTCAACCGGTGGACCGGATCGTCGGATACGTGTCGGAGCAGACGATTACGTCGATGCTCGGCAAACATCTGAGCTAAGACCGCTCAAACCATGGGGAATCGGTCGATTCCGCCCATGAACCGGCTGCTCGACGACCCGCAAATCGTGCCGTACGAAGCGTTATTGGGTCGCGAAACGGTCAAGTCTGCGGTCAACGAAATTCTGGAGGCGGCGCGCCGTGAAGCAAACGGCGTGCCGTCTTTTGATATGCTGCGCGATGCGGTTACGCTGCGCCTGGCGTGGGAACGAGCCGCGGGCTTAGTTCCGGTTGTCAATGCGACCGGCATTTTGTTGCATACGAATTTGGGACGTGCGCCGCTTCCGGCGCCGGCATTCGAGGCAATGCGCGAGATCGCGCACGGTTATTCCAATCTGGAATACGATCTCGATACGGGCGCGCGCGGTTCGCGTTACGATCGCGCGGGAGCATTGCTACGAGAGGTCACCGGCGCGGAGGATGCGCTCGTCGTAAACAACTGCGCGGCGGCGGTGTTGCTGATCGTGGATACGTTTGCCAAGCATCGTGAAGCGATCGTTTCGCGCGGGGAACTGGTCGAGATTGGTGGCGGCTTCCGCGTTCCCGATGTGTTGCGCCGCGGCGGCGCGCAACTGATCGAAGTGGGAACGACGAATCGCACAACCGCCGACGATTACCGTCGCGCGCTCTCGCCTCGCACGGCGCTGTTATTGCGAACGCATGCCTCGAATTTCCGCATCTCCGGGTTTACGCGCGAACCGCAGCCTGCGGATCTTGCGCAGCTTGCGCGCGAAGCCGGCGTTCCGCTCGTCGAAGATCTCGGCAGCGGCGCACTCGTCGATTTGCGCGAGTATGGATTGCCGCACGAACGCACGGTGCAGGAGGCGCTGGCCGGCGGTGCTGATCTGGTCGCGTTTTCGGGAGATAAGTTGCTGGGCGGACCGCAAGCCGGAATTATCGTTGGAAAGCGCGTGCTCATCGCGCGACTGAAGAACAATCCGTTGCTGCGCGCGCTGCGCGTCGACAAAGTGACGCTCGCCGCGCTCACCGCGACCTTACGCTGTTACTCCAGCCGCGAAACACGCCGTCAGATTCCGTTTTTTGCGATGCTCGAATCGACGCTGGACGAGCTGCGCGCTCGCGCGCAGCGATATGTCCAGCGAGCACCGGCGCTCGAGATTCGCGAAAGCGCCGCTTACGCGGGTGGCGGCTCGCTGCCGGAGGCGGAAATTCCATCCACTGCCGTTGTCTTGCGCATTCCCGACGCCGTGCGGATTGCGGCGCAACTGCGTTCGGCTTCAACCCCGATCGTCGCGCGCACACAGGACGGCGCGGTCATGCTGGATCTGCGAACAGTGTTCGCGGAGCAAGACGACTACACGGCCGAAACGCTGGTTCGCGTTACGACGGCGTAAATGCATATCATCGGAACGGCCGGTCACGTCGACCACGGCAAATCATCGCTTGTCCAAGCGCTCACCGGCACCAATCCGGACCGGTGGATCGAAGAGCAGCTGCGCGGCATGACGCTGGATCTCGGTTTTGCGCTGCTGCGCTTCGACGACGGCACGGAAGCCGGTATCGTCGACGTTCCGGGACACGAGCGGTTTTTGCATAACATGCTTGCCGGCGCAGCGGGAATGGAACTGCTGCTGCTGGTTGTGGATGCGCTCGAAGGCGTGCGCCCGCAGACTCTCGAGCATTTGCAAATTTTGCAGTACCTCAACGTGCACGAGGCGATCGTCGTTGTGACGAAGAGTGATTTGCTCGAGCCGCTTGCGCTTCGGCAACACCTCGCGCGCATTCACGAATCGTTGCAAGGAACGATAGTGCAAGACGCGCGCACGATCGCCGCCTCGAGCGTCACGGGCGAAAATTTGCCGTTGTTACGCGAAGCAATTCATCAAGCGCTGCTGCGGCTACCCGCGCGGCCCGCCGACGCGCCGGCGTACCTGCCGGTGGATCGGGCGTTTGCGCTTCCGGGGCTTGGAACCATCGTCACCGGCACGCTGATGCAGGGACGCATTGCCGTCGGTGACACGCTTGCACTGCAGCCGCTCGGCGAGAGCGTTCGCGTACGCTCGCTGCAAAGTTTTAACCGTAAGCAAGAGAATGTGAGTGCCGGGGCGCGCGTAGCGGTGAACATTCCGTCGGTTGCGGCGAGCGCGATCGCACGCGGCGAAGTGCTTGCGGCGCCGCAATTTCGTCCCGGCGACGCATTCAGCGTTGAGTTCACGCCGCTGCACGACGCGTTGCCGCTGCTGCGTCGCCGTAATGCCGTGCGCGCGTATTTAGGCTCCGCGGAAATTCTCGGTACGCTAGTGCTGGAATCTGTTCCCGACGCAGCTCGAACCGTCGAGGCGCAACTCTTCCTGAAGACGCCTGCGATTGCGTATCCCGGCATGGCGTTTGTCGTGCGGCGTCTTTCGCCGAAAAATTTGCTCGGCGGCGGACGCATCGCCGGCGAGTCGATTCGTACGCACAACGGCGCCGCGGCGCCGGATGCCGTACTTTCCGCACTCGCGGAATCGCAGCCGATGATCGTGACAGCAGAGGAGCTTGCGCAGCGCGTCAATTTGAATCTCGACATCGTTCAGCAGCGGCTCGACGACCTTGTTGAACATGGCGAGGCGATGCGGGTATCGCGACCAAAAGCATACGTGGCGTCGGCGCCCGCGCGTGCCGTGCTCGACCATGCGCTTGCATACATGCGTGAACGCCAGGCGGCTGAACCGTGGAGCCTCGGAACGACGTCGCTTTTTTTAGCGCGCGCCCTCGCGATTGACGAACCTTCGATTATGCGATTGCTCGGTGCCTATGCAGAAGAGGGCGTCATTGCGCACCGTGCCGGGTATTTCTCGAGTGTCGATCACGCACCGGCGCTCTCGCCCGAGCAACGCGAATTTTTTGACGCGACGGTACCGGCGGATCCCGCGAATCCATTCGTTCCGGCCGAGCTTGCGGCTGTTGTGAGCGAGGTCAAACGCTCGCGCATCACCGGCATCGCAAAAGCGTTCGATACTTTGCTCGTCAAAGGTGCGCTGGTCAAAGTGAACGATCACCTGTACCGCGGCGCGCAGATTGCAGCGATCCGGGCGCGCGTTGAATCGTTTTTGCGTTCGAACGGCCGCATGACCATGGCGGAGTTTCGCGATCTCATCGGGACATCGCGAAAGTACGCGGTTCCGCTGCTCGAATGGTTCGACAGCCGCGGGATCACGGTTCGCAGCGGCGATTACCGCATGCTGCGCGAGACTTCGAGCCGGGGCACTCCGGCATGATAGTGGCCACCGCTACTGGCTTGATGCGGATCAATTCGGGTAACCTTGAAGTGGTACCATCGGTCGCAACCGGAAGGGTTTCCCTGCTGTTTAAGAATGTGAACCAATGGATGTAAATCGCATGACGGAGCGCGTTCAAGACGCGCTCAACGCCGCATATACGCGCGCGCTCCAAGAACACAACACACAGACCACGCCCGAGCATTTGCTGGCGGCGCTGCTCGACCAAGATCGTGGCATTGCGCCCGACATCATCCAAGCTGCGGGCGTCGACCCGTCCAGCGTCGCCGCCAAAACGGACGAGGCTATCTCGCATCTGCCGCGGCTCACCGGCGCAAACGCGGATCAGGCAACCGTTACGGTTGCGCCCGACTTGACGCGGCTGCTCTCGCAGGCGGATTCCGAGGCCAAGCAACTCCAAGACGATTATGTCTCCGTGGAGCATTTGCTGCTCGCGATGACGGAGAACCGCGGCGGCGCGGGACGCGTGCTGCGCGACCTCGGCCTCACGCGCGACAAGCTGCTGACCGCGCTACGCCAAGTGCGTGGCAACCAGCGCGTTACGACGCAAAATCCCGAAGGTACGTACAAAAGTCTAGAGCGCTACGGGCGCGATCTCACACTTGAAGCGGAGCGTGGAAAACTCGATCCGGTCATCGGCCGCGACGATGAGATTCGCCGCGTCATTCAAGTGCTTTCCCGCCGCACGAAAAACAACCCCGTGCTCATCGGTGAACCCGGTGTTGGCAAAACCGCCATCGTCGAAGGTCTCGCGCAGCGCATCGTACGCGGCGACGTGCCCGAAGGCTTGAAAGATAAACGCATCGTCGCGCTCGACATGGGCGCCCTCATTGCCGGCGCAAAGTATCGCGGCGAATTCGAAGAACGCTTGAAAGCGGTGCTCAAGGACGTGCAAAGCTCCGAAGGGCAGATTCTGCTGTTCGTTGATGAGCTGCACACCGTCGTGGGCGCCGGCAAAGCTGAAGGCTCAATGGATGCCGGTAATTTGCTCAAGCCAATGCTTGCGCGCGGCGAACTGCACATGATCGGCGCGACAACCTTGGACGAGTACCGCAAGTACATCGAAAAGGATGCCGCGCTGGAGCGCCGCTTCCAGCCGGTGTTCGTGGATCAGCCCACCGTCGAAGACACGATTTCGATCTTGCGTGGCTTGAAAGAAAAGTACGAGGCGCATCACGGTGTGCGGATCAAAGATTCCGCACTCGTCGCTGCGGCCGTTCTGTCGAACCGCTACATCAGCGATCGATTCTTGCCGGATAAGGCTATCGATCTTGTCGATGAAGCAGCGGCAAAGCTGCGTACGGAGATCGACTCGATGCCGCAGGAACTCGACGAACTCACGCGTCGCGTCATGCAACTTGAGATCGAACGTGAAGCGCTGCGCAAAGAGAACGACCCCGGCAGCAAGTCGCGCTTGGAACAGCTCGAACGCGAACT
>CAZERJ010000118.1:0-7333 GCA_964514445.1 uncultured bacterium
CACCCGGTTACGATCATATTACCAGCGCAATCGGTGCGGCGATGATCGGCTGGTTCGGCACCGCGATGCTGTGCTACGTAACACCCAAAGAACATCTTGGCCTGCCGAATAAAAAAGACGTCAAAGACGGCGTCATCGCGTATAAGATCGCGGCACACGCAGCGGATATTGCTAAAGGTCATCCGCGTGCGCGGCACTGGGACGATGTGCTGAGCAAAGCGCGCTTCGAGTTCCGCTGGCAAGACCAGTTCGAACTCTCGCTCGATCCGGAAACGGCGCGCGAGTTTCACGACGAAACGCTGCCCGCGCAGGGTGCAAAAGTCGCGCATTTCTGCTCCATGTGCGGACCGCATTTCTGCTCGATGAAGATCACGCAGGAAGTGCGCGAGTTTGCCGAAGCCGGAATGGCGGAGAAATCGCGTGAGTTCGCCGAGGCCGGCGCTGAGATCTACGTTAAAGCGACCTAGCGTTCCGGGTATAGTTGAGACAATGAGCGCTAAGCTGCGCCCCAGAATCGAAGGAGCCGAGGTTGCGCCGGTTCCACAAACATTGTGGAACCGGCTGCTCACGCTTGGGCCGGGCCTTATCACGGGGGCCGCAGACGACGACCCTTCCGGAATCTCAACCTACTCAGTGGCCGGTGCAACAACCGGCCTTTCCATGTTATGGCTTGCGCTCGTAACGACGCCGATGATGGCGGTCGTTCAGGGCATGTGCGCGCGCATCGGTATGGTGACCGGTGTCGGGCTTGCGGCGAACATGAGCCGGTCGATGCCGAAGTGGCTGGCGTTTCTCATTGCGGCGGCTGTCGTCGCGGCAAACACGTTCAACGTGGGCGCGGATTTCGACGGCATGGCTTCGGCGGCGAACATGGTCGTGCCGGCAATTCCAACGCTCGTTTGGAACGTTGCCTTCGCGGTAGGATTGCTCGCCGCATTGATGCTCCTGACGTACCGGCAAATCGCCAGCGCGCTCAAGTATCTGACGATATCGCTGGCTGCCTATGTCGTCACGGCAATCATCATCCATCCGTATTGGCCCGGCGTGCTTGCGCACTTGGTGATCCCGCAAGTGTCGTTTTCAAAAACGTGGATCACGACCGCGATGGGCGTATTAGGCACCACGATCACGCCGTATCTGTTTTTCTGGCAATCTGCGCTGGAGGTCGAAGAAGAGAAGGCGCTCGGGCGTAAGACGGTTGCGGAGCGCGAAGGAGCGACCGACGAGGAGATCCGCCACGCGCATTTCGACGTTAACATCGGCATGGTTCTCTCGAACCTTGTCATGTTCTTCATCATCGTCACAACGGCGCTCACGTTATTCGCGCACGGAAAGACGAACATTCAAACCGCTCGAGACGCGGCCGAAGCATTGCGTCCGCTAGCGGGGAATTCCGCATATCTGCTGTTCACGCTTGGTATGGTGGGAACGGGGCTGCTCGCAATCCC
Organism: uncultured bacterium; assembly: GCA_964514445.1. Taxonomy (GTDB): domain Bacteria; phylum Vulcanimicrobiota; class Vulcanimicrobiia; order Vulcanimicrobiales; family Vulcanimicrobiaceae; genus DASSRQ01. Next base: position 1,449 of record CAZERJ010000118.1, read on the forward strand.
GACGCTCGCCGGTTCCTCGGCATACGTTGCCGCGGAGATGCTCTCGTTTCGCCGCGCCAGTTTGGATCTGCCGCCACCGCGCGCGCCGCGCTTTTACACCGTGCTCGGTGCCGGCTTAATTGCCGGCATGGCGATGCCGTTTTTTAAAGTCAATCCGATCACCGCACTCTACTGGTCGGCGGTGCTCAACGGCATCGTCTCGGTGCCTCTGATCTTCATTATTATTCGAATTGCGAACAACGCGAAGGTCATGGGCAAGTGGCGCAATTCGATCGCGGCGAATATCTGGTCATGGCTCACCTTCATCCTCATGGGCGGCGCGGCGATAGCGCTCTTCGCACTTCCTTCCTAGGGCGATGTCCGGATTGGTGAAGCCCTGCGCGGTCATCTTCGATCGCGACGGCACGATCGTGCACGATGTTCCGTACAACGGCGATGCAAACGCTGTCGAGCCGGTTGCCGGCGTTCGCGAAAAATTGGACGCCTTGCGTGCCGCAAAAATTCCAATTGCGGTCGTTTCAAATCAAAGCGGCGTTGCCCGCGGGTTGATTACCCTTGATCAAGTGGAAGCGGTGAACCGCAGGATCGACGAGTTGCTCGGGCCGTTCGACGCGTGGCTCTATTGCCCGCACGGACCGGACGACGCCTGCGAATGCCGCAAACCCAAACCGAAATTGATCGCGGACGCCGCGGCGGCAATGAACGTCGACGTGCGCTGCTGCATCGTCATCGGCGACAAAGGCAGCGATGTGAAAGCGGCGCAAAATGCTGGAGCGCGCCCGATCAAGATCGAGCGCGCTCCGGAAGTTCTATCTGCTATCGACGAAGTGCTGGCGCTGCTTTAGCGACGCACCGACCAATACGAAACGTCAGGTGAGGAATCGATCACCGCAATGTTGGGTTGCTGTGCGCTCGGGCCTTTCGCCGGCACTTGCACGACGCTGGCAATGCGATGCCATGCGCTCATCACTTTGACGACGTAGTTTTGCGTCTCCGCATACGGCGGAATTCCGCCGTAGCGCGCAACGGCTTTCGGCCCTGCGTTATACGCCGCGAAGGCCAGTGAGAATTGGTGCGGGCTATTGCGATAGCGGTGCAGCAATCCGCCGAGGTACCGGGCCGCGCCCTGCAGGTTCTGATACGGATCGTGGGGATCGACGCCGAGTTTTGCTGCCGTGCCCGGCATGAGTTGACCTAAACCGACCGCGCCGACCCACGAGCGCGCGTTCGTGCGCCATGCGGATTCAACGCTGACCAGGCCGACGAGAATGTTCGGATCGACCTTCCAACGGTTCGCGTTAATTAAAAGATGACGTGCGAGATCGTTGCTTTGCCATACCGGCATGCGCGGATTGATCTTATGCAGCACGTTGCCGTATACGCGTACGGCGGCGGGATTATCAGGCGTAGCCGAAACCGTCGCCGCTGATGCTTGCACCGGTAAAATGCAAGAAACGGCAAGGCCTAGGCCCGCTAGTAACGGGGCGCAAAAGCGTCGCATAAGCGGCCTGAATACGCCCCTGCGGGGAAGGTCCCTTGTGGAAACCCCCTGAACCGCGGCCTGCTATGAGCCGGTTTGCCGGAATGTCCCCGAAATCACGGCGGAATTGGGGCATCGGCGTGATTGTGTTTTTTCTGATCATGTGCGGCGCCATTGCCTACGCGCAGTACCGCGCCGGACAAAACGTGTACGCCTGCGCACATCATTTGCCCGGCTGCCCATATAAGGAACAACCATAGGTGCAAAGCGGGAAGCTGCTACGCATCTTTGTTGGGGAAAGCGACCATTACGGCACGCAGCCGTTATATACGGCTATTGTAGAGAAGGCGCGCGCGTGCGGCCTTGCCGGTGCCACGGTCTTCAAGGGCGTTGAAGGGTACGGCATTCATTCGATCGTTCACGCGGCGCGCATCTTCGATCTTTCGTCCGATCTGCCCATCCTGATCGAAATCGTCGACGAAGAAGAAAAGGTGCGCGCCTTCGTTGCGCAGCTCGAAGGCGTGATCGATGAAGGCCTGGTCACGCTAGAAACCGTCGAAGTGATCCGCTACCCTCGCGGCTCGCAACAGCAGTGAACCTGGATGCACGTGCGTTGCTTGCCGTTTTTGCCGGCGGCGGCATTGGGAGTGTCGCGCGCTATGCGCTAACGTTTGCCATGACGCAAAAATTCGGCCCGGGATTTCCCTGGGCTACGTTTGCGATCAACGTGAGCGGGTGTTTGGCGATCGGCATTGTTTCGGAGGTTACGCAGACGCGCGTTGACGCCGGCACGCCGCTGGTGCGTTTGCTGTTGATGACCGGTGTGCTGGGAGGCTACACGACATTCTCCAGCTTCTCGCTTGAAACACTCCAGTTGATCAACGAACGTGCCGCAATTTTGGCAGTTGCATATGTGTGTGGAAGCGTTATTCTAGGTGTAATTGCCGCGATTGCGGGCGTTGCATTCGCGCGCATTTTTTTGTGAAAGGCTACTCGCGTTGATGAAAATCCGGTCTGCTGCATTTCTGGCATTCATATTTGTGCTCGGCGCTCCAGCGATGGCGCAACAAGCCGCATCGCCAAGTCCGAGCCCGGTGCCGAAAAACTCACCCGGCGTGAAGCCGACGCTGGAACCGCCGAAGCCGGCAAAACCCACGCCAACACCGACGCCGACACCGACGCCCGGACCGGCGTGGTCGAACGCGCAATGGCGCGAGATCGGACCTGCACTTCCCGGCGGCCGCGTTGCCGGCGTTGCCGGTTCGGCAACAAATCCAAACTTGTACTATTTGGCGAGCGCCGGCGGCGGTATTTGGAAATCGAGCGACGGCGGTGAAACATGGCAGGCCGTTTTTGCAAAAGAAAACGTCGCTGCAACCGGTGCAGTCGCGATCGATCCGAACAACAACGACGTTGTCTGGGCGGGCACGGGCGAGAGCAATCCGCGAAACGATGTCAGTTACGGCGACGGCGTCTATAAGTCGACCGATGGCGGCAAGACGTTCAAACGCATGGGCCTGGAAGGAACGCGACACATCTCGCGCATTCTTATCGATCCGAAAGATTCGAACCACGTGATCGTCGGCGCGCTCGGCAATGTCTTTGGGCCAAGCACCGAGCGCGGCGTGTACGTCACGTACAACGGAGGCAACACGTGGAGCAAGACGCTTTTCGTGAGCGACCAAAGCGGGGCGTCCGACCTTGCGATGACGGCCGACGGAACGCAAATCTATGCCGGCATCTGGCATTTCAAACGCGAGCCATGGACGTTCACCAGCGGCGGCCAGGACGACGGTCTCTACAAATCGGTTGACGGTGGAAAAACGTGGACACGTTTGACCGGACACGGTTTACCCGAAGGAATCACCGGCCGTATCGGTTTGGCGGTTGCCCCGAGCGATCCCAAGCGCGTGTACGCAGAGATCGAATCGAAAGCGGGCATCTTGTGGCGCAGCGACGACGCGGGTGCAACGTGGACGATGATCAGCAACGACACGATCGTCGTGCAGCGCCCGTTCTACTTCTCGCACATCGCGGTCGATCCCAAAGATCCGAACAAAGTGTATGCCGTTTCATTCATGCTTGCCGTGTCTACCGACGGCGGCAAAAAATGGAAATCGATCGCGCAGCAAGTGCACGTCGATTATCACGCGATCTGGATCGCGCCGAACGACCCGAACCGCATCATTGTCGGCGAAGACGGCGGCATCGCGCGCACCGTGGATGGTGGACAGAACTGGTTCTTCGGGCGCAACATTCCGATCGGTGAGGTGTACCATATCGGATACTCGAGCGAAAATCCGTATTGGGTCTGCGGTGGTTGGCAAGACAACAACGGCTGGTGCGGTCCGAACAATTCACTCGATTCTTCCGGATTGCTGAACAAATATTGGGTTGGTGTCGTCGGTGGCGATGGTGAGTGGGCCGTACCGGATCCCGTCGATCCGAATTGGATCTGGGCCGATTCGGAAAACGGCTTTTTGACCGTTTACAATAAGGAAACCAAAGACACCATCTTTGCGATACCGTATCTTGCACGGTCGCTCGCGAGCTACAATGTCTCGCTGGCGAAATACCGCTTCAACTGGGATTCGCCGATCGCGTTTGCGCCGTGGAACGGACATATCGGCTGGCTTGGCGCAAACGTCGTGTTTCAAACGACCGATCGCGGCATTCACTGGAAAGTCATCAGCCCGGATCTGACGCTCAACGACAAATCGCATCAGCAACCATCGGGTGGGCCACTGGTGCATGACGTCTCCGGCGCGGAATACTCCGATACGCTGCTCGATATCGAAGGCTCGACGCTCGCCAAGGGTGAGATTTGGACCGGCGCAGACGACGGCGTCGTTGCGCTCACGCGCGACGGCGGCGCGCACTGGAAGAAGATGACGATGCCGGGCGTTGCACCGTTCGGCCGCGTCGAAACTGTCGCGCCTTCAACGCTGCATGACGGTACTGCATACGTGAACGTTGACCGCCACCGTTCGAACGATTTCCATCCGTACGTGTTCGTCACGCACGACTTCGGCGCGCACTGGACGAACATCACGAGCGATCTTCCAACCACTCAATACGTGCGTTCCGTGCGGCCGGACTTGCATAATGCGAATATCGTTTATGCGGGAACGGAAAACGGCGTGTGGATATCGTTCAACGGCGGCCAAAGCTGGCACGATTTCCGAAACAATCTGCCAACCGTTTCCGTCCGCGATATTCGATTCCAGCCGCATTGGGACGATTTGCTGATCGCAACGCACGGGCGTTCGCTCTATATCATGGACGATATGCGCGCCGTGCAGCGCCTCACCGGCGATAAGAATCAGCCGGCATTTTTGGTGGCGCCGCGCACAGCGTATGAATACAGCTTGCATTCCGACGACGAAGGCACGTACACCGATTACACCGGACAGAATCCTCCGTACGGCGCCACGGTCACGTTTTTCCAGCCGGTGCCGATGAAGGGCGCGCCGCAGATCGACATCCTCGATGCGCACCATCGTGTTATCCGCACGGTGAAAGGAACGCATAAAGTCAACGGCAAGGACGAGCCGTACATTAGCAACAAGGCCGGACTCAATCAGTTCACGTGGGACTTCCAAGTGAACGGTCCGGTGAAGTGGTATGGCGCGGCGAAGCCCTACTTCCAGGGGCCGGATGAGGGGCCTGGCGTTCCTCCCGGACGTTACTACGTGCGCATGACGCTCGGTGGAACCATGCACGTCGATCCCTTTACCGTTGAACCCGATCCGCGCAGTAAATTCACGCAAGCGCAATATGTCGAAGGGTATACCTTCGCAATGAAATACTACGCGCAGTTCGGCAAGGTCGACACGATGCTGAACATGCTCGATAGCGTGAAGTCGACGTTGACTGCGGCCAAGAGCAGCGCGAAGTTGAAAGGCAACACGGCGGCGCTCGCGCAGATCGATGCCGCGCTTGCCGCGCGCGAGCGGCTCTTCGATACGCTAACGGCCAATTACCAAAACGGCGAGGACTCGATTCAGCGTCCGGGCGCGTTGCGTGAAGATATGCAAGGTGTTACTTTTGGCGTCAGCGTTGTAACGCCGGCAATGCGTGAGTACGCTGCGCGAGTCGAGCCGTCGTATTACGCTGCGGTCAAAGCGTTCAATGCGTATGTATCGACGCTTACACCGCTCGAACAGACGCTGCGTTCGTCGGGATTGAAAACACCTTCGGTGCACGCTATTCAGCCCTGATTTGATTGATCTTTGAGGCAGGTGCGAGAGGACTGCGCGCGTTGCAGACCAATCGCATCTGCTTGAAAGGAGTCCTGTGGAGGGATGAAGCGCAGTTTATCTATACTGGGCGCTTTGGCGGCGATCGCAGTACTGGTTCCGGCCGGTGCGCGAGCGCAAGATCAAGCGCCTTTTTCTAATCTCAA
>CAZERJ010000119.1:0-7254 GCA_964514445.1 uncultured bacterium
GCATTCAGCAGGTCATCGACCACGCCGTGCGGTTCGATCGCAAAATCGCATTTCTGGGTCGCTCGCTCACGAACGTCGTGCACTTTGCTTCAGAGCTCAAATATTTGAACATACCGGCCGACCGCACGATCCGCATCGACGACGTTGACGAGTATCCGCCGGAAAAGATCGTCGTGATGACGACGGGATCGCAAGGCGAACCGATGAGTGCGCTCACGCGCATGTCGGTGCGCGATCATCCAAAGTTCAAAATCGTCGCCGGTGACACGGTTGTCGTCAGTGCAACGCCGATTCCCGGCAACGAAAAAGGCGTGTACAAGACCATCAACAACCTCACGCGGCTGGGCGCAACGGTCGTTCACGGCACCGACGGGCGTTCGCACGTCTCCGGCCACGCCTCGCAAGAAGAACTGCTGTTGATGCTCAACCTCGTGCGTCCCGAGTTTTTCATTCCGGTGCACGGCGAGTACCGCATGCTGGTGCAACACGGAAAACTGGCGATGAAAACCGGAGTTGAGCCGCAGAACGTCTTCGTCGTCGAGAACGGTGACGTCGTCGAGTTTACCGCTGAGTATGGCGACAAAGTCGGCAAGACGTACGGTGGACACGTGCTGGTTGACGGATCCGGCGTCGGCGATGTCGGTGAAGCGGTGCTGCGCGATCGGCGTTTACTTGCGGCGGACGGTTTTATGATGGTCGTCATTACGATCGATTCCGAAGAAGCGCGCATTATCGCGGGACCGGATTTGATCTCGCGCGGCGTATTTTACATGCCCGAATCCGATGGCGTCATCGATCAACTGCGCGCGGAGCTCGTGGAACTCATCGGCGAGGTTCCGATCGAAGGACTGCGCGACGTCAATACCGTCAAGGAGCATATCCGAAGCGGACTCGCGAAAGCGATTCATGCCCGTTATCGCCGCCGCCCGGTCATCGTACCGGTCGTCATGGAGGTCTAACACGCAGCGTGTCAACTCGCAAATCATTTCTCGCCGCGGCCGCTGCATTGCCGCTGGTTGCCGCGGTGCCTTCACCTGCACCCTCGACGTCCCCGTCGCCGGCTCCAGCGCATCCCACGCCTAAGCCAACCGCAAAACCGCCATCACGCGCGGCGCTTTCGTACGCGGAGCGGATGCGCACGTTCGATTCGAACCTAAGCGATAAGGAGCTGGAAGATATTGCGCGCGGTATCGACGACTATTGGAATGTCGGCAAACGTGTCAATCCCAAGGGACGCGCGCTGAAAAATTCGGATGAGCCGGCAACGCCGTTCTCGGTACCGGAATGACGCAGGAGGAACTCGCGTTTTCCGACGCGCTTGAACTTTCCGCGCTGATGGCGCGGCGCGCGGTTTCGTCGGTAGAGCTCACAAAGATGTACTTGGCGCGCCTGGAAAAATACGGCGCGCATTACGGCGCAGTCGTCACGATCATGCACGATCGCGCGCTGCGCGAGGCCAAAGCTGCCGACAAAGCGCGTGCCGCGGGCAACGTGCGTTCACCGCTGCATGGCGTGCCGTACGGTGTGAAAGATTTGCTCGCCGCCGTCGGCGCGCCGACGACCTGGGGTGCGGCGCCGTACCGTCATCAGGTGTTCGACTACGACGGCACTGTGGTGAAAAAACTAAAAGCCGCCGGTGCAGTCTTGCTCGCGAAGCTGGCAATGGTCGAACTTGCCGGCGGATTCGGTTACAACGACGCCGATGCATCCTTTACCGGGCCGGGGCGCACGCCGTGGAACCGCAACTATTGGAGCGGCGGCAGTTCGAGCGGTCCGGGCGCGGCAGTTGCTGCTGGGCTCGTCGGTTTTGCAATTGGATCGGAAACGAACGGTTCGATCATGGTGCCGGCTGCGTTTTGCGGCGTAAGCGGTTTGCGCCCCACGTACGGGCGCGTGAGCCGTCACGGCGCGATGGCGCTGATGTGGAGCAGCGATAAACTCGGGCCGATGTGCCGTTCGGCGCGCGACACGCAGGCGGTACTCGAAGCGATTGCGGGACACGATCCGAACGATGCCACATCGCGGACGATACCGTTCAAAACGATCCGTGCTCGCAAACCGAAGCTCGCCGTCATCAAGGATGCTACTGCGAAATCGATGCCCGATGTCGTCAAAAACTTCAACGCCTCCCTTCGGGTGCTCGGGGAGTTTTGCGAGCTCGTGCATGACGTCCAGATTCCGAACGGCCCGTACGGCCCCACATTCACCGCGATTTTCAACGGCGAATGCGCCTCGGCGTTTCGCGATTTGATCGAAAGCGGCCGCTCGCGCGAATTGCAATCGGTGGACGACCGCGTCGGCGGATATCAGTCGTATGCCGCGCTTGCCGTAGATTTCGTCGATGGCCAACGCCGGCGCGCACAGCTCAACGAGGCGCTCTACAAAGCGATCGAACCGTACGATGCCATCGTATATCCAACGCTGTCAACGGTCGCATATCCCGTCGGCATCCCATTCGACAAGGCGTATCCCGACAAATGGGGCGGTAAAGTGGAACTCGGCAGTCCCGGAAACCTCGCCGGGCTACCCTCGCTTAGCGTGCCGAACGGCCTTGGCCCGCACAACTTGCCAACAGGCCTCGCATTCATGGGCCGCACATGGGGCGAGAAACAGCTAACGCAAATTGCAATGGAGTACCAGGCATGCACGCCGTTTCACCAACAACACCCAACGCTGTCCGTGCCAACGCGTTCCTAGTGCACTAACCCCATCATGGGATATGCCTCAAACCGGTATCCGGCTTTAAACGCCGGATCTTCGGCAATGATGGCATTTGCCGCGTCCGCAACAACGGCACCGAACGCAACGGCGATCTTCTTTTCGAGCAGCGCGCGCCAGTATGCGCCGTGTCGTGTCATTATGTCCATCTCTGCTTGCGTGATGTCCTCATGGAACGTCGGACGCGGCGGAAATAGTTTCGCTGCAAACGGTTTCATGATCGTACCAGTATAGCAAAGGTGTACTACGGTTTCCTGGCCCCGTTGAATCGCTCGGCTCGTTCGAAAGTGTGATCCCTGGCGCTCGGGCTTGCCGTATCAGGAATGCGGCGTTACGCTGATTGTACGAGCGCGAAATTAAACGGAGGCCTCTTTTGTAATGAAAAATGCTGCTCTTTTTTTCATAGCCGCGCTTTTCGCGCCGGCGCTCGCAGCGGCCGCTCCGCAAGCGCAGGGTGGATCCACACAAGTTGCAGCTCAGCCGGGATGCATGAACCAATGGATGTTCAACGGCGTCTGGCGCATGCGAGTAACCAGCGTCGCGCCACATCAGGGCGACGTGCCGGGATGGGATGTGGGCATGCAATGGGCAAACGGCACGAGCTATGCCGGTATTTCTCCGATGGATACGATGAAACAAGACTTAGTGTTGCAACTTGCTAACGGTGACACGCTTACGGCCACGGATTCAACCAGGGGCAATCTGAATCAACAACAGCTCGATTTCCACACCTTCCCCGCTTCCGGGCAGTTTACGTATACGCAGATGTTTCTCGCGCCGAACGGTCAGTTCAACGCCGCTAACAAGCCTGTGAAGTTGCTCGTTACTTTTGACGTGCCCAAGTATAAAGCGGCACATCCCGAAAAGAACGCGAAGTTCTGGCGCCTGAAGACGCCGGGGTATAATTACCGCATCGATCTTACGTGCTCAAAGTAAATCGTTACGCCGCAAAACCAAAAGGGGCGCCCGTGAAAAGCGGACGCCCCTTTCGATCTATTTAACATCCGGGTTCAATGATACTTTTCATAATCTGCACGAGCCTTGGTGCGGCTTCGTTTTACGGCGCTGCTGATTTTCTTGGCGGTCTGGCGACGCGGCGCGCCGGCATTGCGGCAGTCGTCATTCCGGTGCAAGTGATCGGAATCGCACTTGGTCTGGCGGCGCTTCCGATACTGCACGGAACGGTTTCCGGCTCGGCTTTGTTGTGGGGAGCGGCGGCAGGCATCAGCGGCGGATGCGGCATCGCGCTGCTGTATCACGCCCTCGCCATCGGCAAAATGGGCGTTGTGTCGCCGATTACCGCCGTGCTTGCGGCAGCGCTGCCCGTGACGCTCGGGTTGCTTCGCGGTGAACACGCATCCATTGCGCGGCTCACCGGCATCGGAATTGCGCTTGTCGCGGTCGTGCTCATCTCGCTAACGACGGAAGAAGACGGGCGTTTCGAATTCTCCACGCTCGGAGTGAAAGAGGCGATTGCCTCTGGCGTATTTCTCGGCGGTTTCTTCATCTTGATCGCACTGGCGCCGCGCAGCGGCGGATTGTATCCGCTCATTTTCGCCCGTACATCGGCAAGCGTGATGCTTCTGCTAGGTGCGGTGGCGCTGCGTCAAACGCTTGTACCATCGAAGCCGCTCTGGGCGCTGATTTTGCCCGCGGGCGTTATGGACATGGGCGCAAACGTGTTGTACGTGATCGCCACGCGGTACGGTTACGTGTCGATTGCTGCCGTCGTGACATCGCTGTATCCGGCCTCGACGGTGCTGTTGGCGCGCGTTGTTCTAGGCGAACGCCTGCGCGCATGGCAAACCGTAGGTCTGCTGCTTGCGCTTGTGGGCGTCGCGCTGATTTCGTTCTAGCGCCGGTTTAGGCCGCGGTTATGCGGCGCCGCACGAGCAACGCCGCTTCGCGCGCAAGGCGATCGGCTTGCGCGCCGGTAAGTGCGTTCAAGTCGATCTTGTACTCGACATTTGCGCCGCCGGCGTTTTGCGAACTCTGAACGCGTCCTTCGAATGTCAGCATTTGCCCATCGTTGCCGAGCAGTTCGATGGTGAGCGTTTCGCCCTGCGGCATAATCCGCCATGTGCGGATACGGCAACTCTCTAGTCCCAGCTGGAGCAGCGTCGCATTCACCGAGCTGCTTGTACCACGTACTCGGAACGTGACCGGAAAATCCAAAGTGCGAGCCGCCGGCTGTTGCATTGCTTCAGCATAGTAAACGGTTGCTCGTGTAGGAAGTGACTTGGTTAAGATTTTAACTGCGCTATACGCGCGCTTTACAAAATATTACAGGCTCGACCATACTTCGAGCTTGCGTTTGACGCCCTCGATTACGGCATCGGTGAAATCGCTCGTCGATGCGTGACCACCGAGATCGCTCGTTGCGATACCGCCGTGAACCGTCTCGAGCGTTGCTTCGTACATCGCGCGCGACGCATTTTGAAGACGCTTGTCGTCCATGAACGAGAGCAGCGCTGCGCTGGCCAGAATCATGGCCATCGGATTGGCGACGTTCTTGCCGAACAGGCGCGGGGCGGTGCCGTGTGGTGCTTCGGCCATCACAACTTTCGGTCGCAGCTGCTCGTCGAACGAGAGCAACACCGATTCAGCGCCGGCAATGGAACCGAAGAGTTGCATCACCAAATCCGATAGGCAGTCGCCGTCGCGATTGAGCGAGGGTATAACCATTGCCTTCTCGCCGTCAGTACTCAGGAGCAGCGCGTACGTTGCGTCGATGAGCTGCGGATCGTATTGCACCTCGGGGTGGCGCGCCGCAGCTGCGTCCATCTCTTCCTTCAGCATGCCTTCGTACACCGGACTGACGGTATACTTCGGCCCGCCGAACACTTTGGCGTTCATGCGCTTTGCATGTTGAAACGCGTATTCCGAAACATAACGGCATACGCCGCGCTCGATCGTTTCCGTTCGATACGCGACTTCGTGAACGCCCTCGCCCTCTCGCCATTCCTTTGCGCCGTAGGCATCGCCGACTGCCATGCGTACAACGCTGATCGGCGCGTGGATACCTGCCACCGGCCGCACTCCGGGCAAACGGCGCCCGGTGCGTACGATCACTTTCCCCTCGATAGCTTTACGCAATATTGCGTTCGGCGATCCGACGTCGCCTTTTGTTTCGGGCGTTATGGTCGCGGCTTTGAGGCCGAAGCCGTGCTCTTTCATCGCCGCCGCGGCTTCGTGCACGATCGCGTTGTTTGTTTCGCGGCGCTTCTCAAGCGAGAGATCGTACTCGACGAAGTTGAGATCAGCGCCTATGACATTACGATCGAGCACGCGCAGCGCTTCGACCAACAGCTCTTGTCCGGTTTGGTCGCCTTGTAACACGACGATCGTAGGGCTAGGCAAATGAACTCCTTATGAAACTGAAGAAAGATACCGGCCATGGCACGCGTACGCCGTAAAGCGACCGCCAAGACGCGACTGAATTTTGAGATCGCCGGAATTGCCGCAATTGGTCTTGCGGCCCTTTTTGCGACCTCACTCGCACTGCCGCCGGGGCGGGCAGGCGTGGCGGGCGATGCCATGGCGTTCACCATCCGCAGCGCGTTCGGGGGCGCCGCATGGTTGTTCCCGGTACTGATTGCAATGTTCGGCGGCATCATCTTCCTTGAGATCAACGTGCCCCGCATGATGGCGACGCTGGGCGCCGCAAGCACGGCGTACTTTCTAATCGCCGATGCCGCGATGGCGCGCCGCGGTGGAGCGGCTGGCAATGCGCTGTGGTCAGCGCTGCATGCACTCATCGGCGTCATCGGTGCGCGCATCGTTCTGGTCGTGGCCGCGCTGCTCGTCACACTTTGGATCACGGACGTCTCGCTCAAGAAGCTCATCGGTCTGCTGATCGTTGCCCTCAGTCGCGTACACGTCCCGAAGATTCACATCGCGTTGCCGAAGCTTCCGCAGCGCAAGCAATTGCCTGCGCCGAAAACTGCCGCCGAGCCGTCCAAACCGGCAGCGCCGCTTGTTCCGGTTCGCGAACTTTTTCAAGAACCGCAAGCCATCGAAGACGAAGCGTCCGAAGAAGAAGCGGTTTACGAGCCGCCCGCACCGGCGCCGAAAGCGGTGCGGGTTGTTGCGCCGCCTCCGGTGCGCGATGAGAATGCCGTCTATGAGTTGCCGGACCTCGCGCTTTTCGATCCGCCGCAAGCGCAAGTCGCCGACGATTCGACGCGATCGCAAGTGCTCGAAGATACGCTGGCGTCGTTCGGCGTGGGCGTCAAAGTCGTGCACATCGAGCGCGGTCCATCGATTACGCGCTACGAACTGCGACCGGAGCGCGGCGTGAAGATCTCACGCATTGCGGCGCTGGCCGACGACATCGCACTGGCTTTAGCCGCAACCAGCGTGCGCATCGAGGCGCCGATTCCCGGCAAGTCCGCCGTCGGCATTGAGGTGCCGAACAAGAGCATCTCGATCGTCGCGATCAAAGAGATTCTGGAAGCGTTGCCGGAACGCGGCGTCGTTCCCCCGTTGTGGATGGCGCTCGGCAAAGACATCACCGGCCGCCCGGTGTTCGGCGAT
>CAZERJ010000120.1:0-1887 GCA_964514445.1 uncultured bacterium
GAGTTCGGTCTGCCATACGGTGTCGGGACCGTACGCGTGGCCTTTGGCCAGTTCGAGATCGGCGTACATCTCCACCAAACCTTCGGCGATTTTGGCGAGCGATTCGGAGACGCGCGTTTTGGTGCGCGCCCAATCCGCTCCGCCCATCTTTGAAAGACGCGGCGTGCCGCCTTCGCCCGCGCTGTACTTGCTGACTTGATGCATCTGCGTGACCGGCACGAGCATGCGATCCGTGCCGGCATACTTGAGGTCGAGATAATCTTGCGTCGCGCCCAAAATCGTTTCCGTGCGCAGCCCCAAGTACTGACCGATGCCGTGCACCGCGTGCACTACATAATCGCCGACTTTGAGATCGGCCAGCGTAACCGGCACGCCTTCCTTGACGGCACGCATTTTGACGCGCTTGGCCGGCGCGCCGTACATCTCGCGATCGCCAAGAATGCGAAGGCGCAGCGAGGGAAGCGTGAACCCGGACTCGATGCTGCCGTGATCGATGTAAATGCCGCCACCAACTGCCGGCGGACCGCTGGTGACTTGCAGTCCGGCGGCGCGTACGAGATCGGCGGTGCGTGCCGAACCGCTCGTGACCAGCACGATGGTTTGATGCTCGTCCAAACTCTCGCGCAGCGATTGCGTGAACATTTGAATCTGGCGGTTGTAATGATCCGCCGGCAGCGCTTGTAAGACGAAATGCTCGGTCACCGGCGGCAGAAAATCGAGCGGCGCCGCGGTTTCAATGCCCGACGGGAAAATCAGCGAAGCATGCGCGCGCAATGCCGGCGCGAGATCGTTCAGATGCGGGAACGGCGCGCTCACTTGCGCGAGCAGTGCTTCTCCGACGTCGCTGTCTCGCACGGACAATTCACCCTCGCTCATGCTCGCGAGCAGCACGCTTTCTTCGCGTGCGCGTTCTTCGTCCAGCGCGCTCTCGATCGTTGTGAGCATCGCGGGCTCATCGATCACGAGCGTCGCGTGCGCCGGCAGATACTCCAGCAGCGTTTCACGTTCGTCAAACGCAAGCGGCAGCCACGGTTCGGGAACGTCGGCGCCCGTCTGGAGATACGCGACCAGTGCGCTGCGCACGTTTGCCGGTCCGTCGAAGCGCTCGATCGTGCGTTCGCGGAAAACCGGATCGCGCGGAATTTCCAGCCACGGCAACACTTCGAGCGATTCGAGCGTTCCTTCGCTGCGCTGCGAGGCAAGATCGAATGGACGCATGCTCTCGATCGCGTCGCCGAAAAACTCGATGCGCGCCGGCCGGTCTGCGCACGGTGAGAAGACGTCAATGATGCCGCCGCGCACGGCGTATTCACCGGCGGCACTGACCACGTCGGCGCGCTGATAGCCAAGGCGGTACAGCCGCTCGAGCGTTGTGTCCCAGCCCGGTTCGTCTCCGGCGCGCAGCGTAAAACGCTCGCGGTTGAAGTGCGCGCGCGGGACGACGTACTGCCGCACCGCGGTTAGCGGCGCGAGCACGATACCGGGCTCGCCATCAGCGAGCTGCGCGAACAGGGTCATGCGCGCGCTTCGTTCCGAGGGCGAGTCGAGGGCGCCCACCGTCTCGTCGCGGGCCCGCAGCAGCCGGACGCTCAGCGGTTCGTCTTCCTCTAAGAAGTAGAGCAAGTCCGCGAACATGTTCTCGGCGACGTCCACGGTTGGGACCACCACGAAAAAGAGCCCGCCGATCTCGCGATAGAGCGAGGCCAGAACCGCGGGACGCGCGGCCGGGATGGTCTCGTGCAGCGTAAAGGCGCCGACGCCGCGCCGTAGCCGGCCGGCAAGGTTCGAAAGCACGCTGCTCTCGCGCACAAGCGTGCGCGCAAGATGCCCCGCATGCCGCAGAGCCGCCTTTTCAAGAAGCGCCATAGGCCGTTAATTATACTCCGG
>CAZERJ010000120.1:1987-7188 GCA_964514445.1 uncultured bacterium
TCGTTAGCACTCTTGACACTACACTGCTAATTTTGTAAATTGCAGCTCAGGAGGTAAATGCATGAATAGTAACCTGTCCACGACCACCCGGGGGACTGTCGGCAGCTCGCTCTCGCGTCCATTTGCCGACTTGTGGGGCTTCGACCCATTCCGCGCCCTGTCCAACAGCGTGAGCGGCATCGATATCTCGCGGACCGAATCCGGCTATACCGTAGAGATTCCGGTCGCCGGGTTTAAACCCGAAGACATCAACGTGACGCTTGAGGACGGCATCGTAAACGTTTCCGGCAAGAACGACAAGCGCAACTTTACGCGCGCGCTCTCCATTCCGGAAGACGTTGACGCGGAGCGCATCGAGGCAAACGTCGAGCACGGCATGCTGACGCTGACGCTTCCGCTGCAGCCGAAAGCACAGCCCAAGCGCATCGAAATCAAAGCGCGCTAACTCCAAGGGAGTTCAGGTGTGACGGTGTGGCCGGGCGAAGAGTCCGGCCATGCTGCTTTTTGTGGCGGCCTTGCTTACATGCAAGGCCGATCCGGTCTACACGCTCGTGCGTGTGCCGGCACCGGTGCGCATCGAACGCAACGGACCGATGTACCGC
Source organism: uncultured bacterium (assembly GCA_964514445.1). Classification (GTDB taxonomy): domain Bacteria; phylum Vulcanimicrobiota; class Vulcanimicrobiia; order Vulcanimicrobiales; family Vulcanimicrobiaceae; genus DASSRQ01. The sequence continues at coordinate 2,590 of CAZERJ010000120.1, forward strand.
GCGGTAACCCGGCTGAGTTTCCGCGTCACTCCACGGCTGCGGCCGCCGCACACTCGCGATGCGGGATTCAACGATCACGTGCGCGGCCGGCAGATCATCGCGCAGCGCGTGGCGGGATCGTCGAACGGCGAGATCAGCGCCGGCGCAAAATCCGAACGCGATGCGCGCGCTCAGCTACGGCGCGCGTTAAATCAAATGACCGCCGATGCGCAAAAGGAACTCATGCGCGAGGAACGCGTGTACGATTCGGTCACGGAAGACGGAATGGCGCAAGATCAGGGCCCGACGTTTGGACTGCCGGGCGGCCGGAACGCGCACGATCGCTGCCCGCAGCCGTAAAGATCGCCAGCGGCAGCGCGTACGCGCAGATCACGATCGTCAGTTCGATCGCCGGCGGCAGCAGACTCGTGGCTTCGCCGTAATACCGCAGCGCTGCAAATAACGACGCGGCAATGAGCGCCGTGCGTTCTGCGCGATGCTCGCTCATCGCGGCGAGCGGCAAAAGCCACACCGCGTACCACGGATATGGATTCGGAATGCAGATCCAAAGCGCGAGCGCGATCGACGCGACGCTTGCGCGCCCGATCGCGATCGTCACAGCGGCGCATGCCAGCACGAGCGTAATCGCGAGCGGTAGCGGCGCGAAAAGCATGAACCCGTACAGGGGTGAAAAGTGCGGCTCGAACGCTTGCGGGCGGTGTGCGCTTGCGCCGGAAAGCAGCAGCGGAGCGTAGAGCAACGCACATAACGCAAGCGCTGAAAGCGCGGCGAACTTCGATCGAACGAATGCGCCCGCCGCGAGCGCGGGCAACTTCACGGCTCCCGCGAACACCGCGAGAAAACTTCCGGCAAACGGCCGCCGCACGCTGAGTGCGATGCCGCCCAGCGCCATGGCGACGGCGATGATGTCGTTGTGACCCTCCGCGCACGCCCAAATCGCAAGCGGGTTGAGCGCGACGATCCTTGCTGTGCGCAGCGGTGCAAAACGCGCAATGCCGATGAGGGCAAGGCATGAGAGGATGCGCAATGTCCACAGCGGTGCGGCTGCGCCGAATGTTTGCGTTACGACGGCGATGCGTGCGAGCAACACGAACAGCGGACCATACACGCACGCCGGAAGCGGATTGCCCCATTGCCATTGCGCGGCGTCCAGCAGCGGTGTACGCAGCAAGAGCGCGTCATGCGCGTACGGATTGATGCCGTGCGCCACCAGATCGCCGTAGGCAGCATACGCGTAAACATCACTCGAAAAAACCGCCGGCGCACACAGGGCAATCAAACACGAGATGCCTGCAATCCAAACGATCTGCTTCCGCGCAACTGCGGCCTCGCTTAGGCAGCGCACGTAGCCAACGCCGGCAATTGCAAGGCCGCCAAACAACGCAGCGCACATGATCGCGCCGAACTGCTCCCAATAGGTAACGACAACCAGCGGCTGCGCCAGATCAACACTGTAGTCACCCGGCGCATGCCGCAGCAGCACGCCACACGCAATCGCGTACACCGCAAAACCCAGCGGCAATAGTGTCATGGTGAGGTATCGAACCACGGCCGAGGCACCGAGGCCCGCGTGCCACACCGCTTCGGAGCGCTCCGCTTGCTCAGCCGTCGTTCGATACCTCACCATGATACAGAGACGAAACCGTGTTCATGGAAGCCGCTCCCAACGCAAGCACGATCCACCACCACGATCCCACCTTCGGATAGAACACCACCAGATCGACCGTCTGATGCGCCGCCAACGCTGCCGTTGCGCCGAGTGCGCCCGCCGTCAGCGGCGTGGCGAGCGTGCGTCGCGCGAACGATGCAACGCCAAGCAGAATCACCCACACGTTCGCAGCAAAGAGCGGGATGCCGCCTTCGACCAGCGATTGCAAATACAAGTTGTTCGCGTGCGTGTGGGCTTTGGTCAATCCCGTGCCCGCAGCTTCAAATTCGAAATTCCCCGCACCAATACCGAGCAACGGATGCGCATGCCACAGCTGCAGTGCGGCGCGCCACAACTGCGGACGCGTGCCAACGCCGCCGGCATATGCTGACGGCGAGAGATCCCAAAAGCGTGCGAGGCCAATGGTATGCGCAAGCACGCCCCAAACGGCGGCGATAATGCCGCCGGCGAACGCACCGCCGAGCGTTGTGACCAGCGCGCGCCGCGCGCGCGCCTGAATCACGATCGCAACGCACATCACGCCGGCAATCGCGCCTAGCAATCCACCCCGCGAAAACGTTAGGACATCGGTCATTGCGGCAACAAACAGCGTAGTGAGCAGCAACCGGTTCGGCGCCGTGAGTACGAACGCAAACAGCAGCGCCAGCGAAACCTCCAGGTATCCTGCGAGCTGGTTCGGGCCTTCGAGCGGGCCGGCGATGCGCGGCGTGGGATGCCCGTTCATCAGCAGCACCGACGGTGCGCCGGTCAATTCTTGCGCGAGTGCGGGGATGCACACCGCGAGCGTTACAATCGCCAGCGTGCGTTGCACGAGTCCTTGATCGGGATCCGCGCGGTACGCCGAATACGTCACCGCGAAAACGATCACATACTCTACCGCTTTGAGCGTCTCGCGCAGCACCGGTTCAACGTACCGCGCTTCGGCAAGTGTAATCGCCGTGGCGGCAACCAGCGCGAGCCCTGCAACGATGAACCGCAGTGCAAGGCGATCTCGCACCGCGGAAAACGGTTGCGCACGCGCAAAGAGCCCAATGATGACTGCGGCAATCGTACACTTGCCCAGCGTCATCATCGTCGGTCCCGTGACTTGGTAGTACGCAAACGGCGCGGTCGCGATAAGCGCGCACGCGCCGTACACCGCGCGGCGGATCGTCAAATGCAGCACGACCAGAAACGCGGCGGCAAAAGCGATCAGCGAGAGGGCGTCGGGGTACATCAGCGGCGGGCTTCGTCGCCCACGGGGCGAACCCCGCGAACGATGGATTCCCAGGCGATGCGGCGCTGCATCGAGCAAAAGCGCGACGGCGGAGAACTCAGTTTCGAGCAATGGGACGCAATCGCGCGCGCGTATATGTCCGGTGCGCTCGACGATGCGCAAATGGCGGCGCTTTGCATGGCTTGCGTGTTGCAAGGCATGTCTTTCGATGAAGCGCACGCGCTCACGCACGCGATGGTGCGCAGCGGCGAGGTTCTCTCGTTTGAACATGTGCACGGTACCGTCGTCGACAAACACAGCAGCGGCGGCGTCAGCGATATCGTCTCGCTGGCTGCCGTGCCGTTAGCCGCCGCATGCGGCGCGCACGTTGCAAAACTTTCGGGCCGCGCACTTGGTCACACCGGCGGCACGATCGATAAACTGGAAACGATTCCCGGCTTTAATGCTGCGCTCGAGACGGACGCATTCATCGCGCAAGTCGAACGCATCGGCTGCGCGATCGCCTCGCAAAGCGAACGGCTCGTTCCGCTCGATAAGCGGGTCTATGCGCTTCGCGATCGCACGGCAACGGTGCCGGCGCCGGGTCTCATCGCCTCGTCGATCGTCAGCAAGAAGATCGCGGGCGGCGCGAATGCCTTCGTCTTCGATGTCAAAACCGGTGCGGCGGCGTTCATGCGCGAGACGGAATCGGCGCAAGAACTGGCGCGTTGGCTGCTGGAGATCGCCGCGCGCTTCGACCGGCGTGCGATCGCGTTTGTGACCGATATGAACGAACCGCTCGGGCGCAGCATCGGCACAGGCATTGAAGTCTGTGAAGCGCGCGATCTGCTGGCGGGCGGCGGCGATGAACGCGCGCGTGAACTCGTCTTTGCGATTGCGGCGGCGCTCGTCACGGAAAGTGCGATCGATGCGGCCGACGATCTTGTCCGCGATGCATGGCAGCATGGCACGGGACTTGAGAAGTTCGAGCAGATGATCGCCGCACAAGGCGGCGACGTGAAAGCGTTGCGCGCAATGCAGCCGCGCGATGGCGTCGATATCGTTGCCGAGAAAGGCGGTTATGTCAGCGCAGTCGATGTCGTGCGGTTAGGGAATGCGGGCCGCAAGCTTTCGCAAAACGATCCGCTCGGCGGTTTGCAAGTGTTCGTGCGCATCGGCGACTTCATCGAAAAAGGCCGTACTCTGCTGCGAGCATTCGGTGCCGATCGCGACCAAGCGGGGCCGCTCGTTTCGGCGTTTACGTTTTCCAGCCAGCGGATTACGCGAACGCCGCTGATTTACGACGTCTTGGTCAACTCCGCTCGATCTCGGCGATCAAATAGAGCGGGCGCCCTTTGACTTCATCGTAGATACGCCCCAAATATTCCCCCAGTATCCCGATACCGATCAATTGCACGCCGCCCAAAAATAAAATGACGACGATCGTGGACGCCCATCCGCGCGCATACTCCGGCGTGCCCACGTGAAAGATGCGCGCGCAGATCACAACGAACGCATAAATAAACGATGCGGAACTGACGACAAAGCCAAGCCATGATGCAAACCGCAGCGGCACGTCGGAGAAGGACGTAATGCCGTCCAGCGCAAAGCGCAGCATTTTTTTGAACGGGTATTTCGTTTGCCCGAACTGGCGCTCGTCGCGGTCGTACTCGATACCCGTTTGATTGAAGCCTGCCCAGCTGACCATGCCGCGCAAAAACCGGTGGCGTTCGCG
>CAZERJ010000121.1:0-3225 GCA_964514445.1 uncultured bacterium
GCGGGAAGTTGTAGAAGTGCATGTAGCGCTTGTCTTCAAGATCGACGATGCCGTCGAGCCGCTGCGCATCGCTGGTCGAGCCGAGTGTTGCCGCGGTAAAGACCTGCGTTTGTCCGCGCGTGAAAACGCCTGAACCGTGCACGCGCGGCACGTAATGCACTTTGCTCCAAATCGGACGGATCTCGTCGGGCTTGCGGCCGTCGGGGCGGATTTTTTCGTCCACGACCATGACGCGCAGCTCGTCCTCTTCCATCGTCTTGAGGATCTTGCTGAACTCTTTGGCGGTTGCCGGATTTTCCAGCAGCGCAATGATGTTTTCGTTCTTGTCGAGCTGGGCGCGGTGGATCGCTTCTTCGACAGTGATCTTGTCGAGCTCGGCTTCGCGTGCAAGCTTCTCGAACACACGCATGCCTTTGGCGACATCGTCTTTGAACGTTTTGCGCATCCACTGCTCGAGCTCGGCGTTGACTTTTTGCACCGGGTACTCGCGCTTGGCTTTGCCGGCTTTCTTCGCCAGCTCGTCGATCGACGCAACGATCTTCTTGATCTCGCTATGCGCAAACTCGACCGCGCCGAGGAAGTCTTCCTCACTGATCTCGTTGCCGCCGCCTTCGACCATCATGACTGCATCGGCGGTGCCGGCGATGACGATGTCCATGCCGCCGCTCTCGTATTGCGCAAGCGTCGGATTGGTGATGTACTTGCCGTTCTCGTCGCGGCCGACGCGAACCGCAGCGACCGTTTTATCAAACGGAACGTCGGAAACCGCGAGCGCCGCGCCGGCGGCGCACACGCCAAGCACGTCGGCGTCGAGCTCCGGATCGATCGACAGCACGGTTGCAACGATTTGCACGTCATTGCGGAAGCCGTCGGGGAACAGCGGACGGATGGGGCGATCGATTTGGCGCGAGCTCAGCACCGCGTGTTCCGGCGGGCGGCCTTCGCGCTTGATGTAGCCGCCGGGAATCTTGCCGGCTGCGTACATTTTCTCTTCGAAATCGCAGGTTAAGGGGAAGAAGTCGACGCCTTCGCGAGGTTTCTCGGAGGCGGTGACGGCGCAGAGCACGACATTTTGGTCGCCATAGCGGACTAAAGCAGAGCCATTGGCTTGCTTGGCTAGTTCGCCCGTTTCGATGACCATCGTGCGCCCGCCGATCTCAAGTGAGACGGACTCTGGCACGGGTTCTCCTAGATTTATTCGATTGTTGCTCTTATTTTTGAATCGTGCCGGGTTCGGCCCCGGTGTATCGGGGACCTGGAATCGGCCCGGACTACGGTCGCCTGAGCAGAGGGCGCGGCTTCAACGTTTGAACGGGCCATGCCGGCGTCTCGCCGGGCACCGGGAACGGCGAATGCAATATCCGCCGGATTGTTAATGCCCGTCGAACAACGATCGCGGATTGCACGAGCCGGGGCAAACGTGTTGTTGTGGCGCATTGGATTTGCGCCGTATGCGCAAAGAAGTAAAGCGCCTAGCAAGTATCTTCGGCGCAAGCGGAGTTGCCACATTTTGGCCAAAGAGCGCGGTACTCATGAAGCGTTGCATCCCACTCATCCTCACCGTCGCGCTCTCTGGTGCAGCGCCGGCTGCGCCGCTGCGTTCGCCCGCGCTCGCACCGCACGCAATGGTCGCAAGCCAGCAGCATTACGCCACGCAGGCGGGCATTGAAATTTTGAAGCGCGGTGGTAATGCAGTGGATGCCGCGATCGCGATCGCTTATGCACTTGCTGTCGTGGATCCGTGCTGTGGTAACATCGGCGGCGGCGGATTCATGCTGGTACGCATGCATGACGGCCGCGAGCGATTCATCGACTTTCGCGAAAAGGCGCCGCTGCGCGCACGTCCTCAGATGTACCTGGACAAGTCCGGCAACGTTATTCCGAACGCAAGCACGCGCGGATATCTTGCCGCCGGCGTTCCGGGAACCGTGTTGGGAATGGAGCGTGCTCGCGCGCTCTTTGCGACGATGCCACGCGCGCAGCTTTTGGCACCGGCGATTTCGCTTGCACAAAACGGGTTTGTGCTCCAGCCCGGCGACGCTGCGATCATGAAAAGCGCGCCGCCCGAGTTCTTCCCTAGCGGAAAAGTCCCGAAAACCGGCGACGTGTTCGTGCAAAAGAACTTGGCCGCAACGCTCAGATTGATTTCTCAACAAGGCGCGCCGGCGTTTTACATTGGGACTATTGCGCGCGAAATCGTCGCAGCAAGCAACGCAAACGCCGGCATACTGTCGCTTGAAGATTTCAAAACGTACACAGTCGACGAACGCGAACCGCTTCACTGCTCGTACCGTGGCTATGACATCGCTTCCGCACCTCCGCCCAGTTCGGGCGGAACGACGATGTGCGAAATTCTCAATATCGCTGCGCCGCTACCGCTGGCGCAATGGGGTTGGAACTCTGCAAAAAGCGTGCATTACATGGCCGAGGCCGAGCGTCACGCCTATGCCGACCGCAACACGTATTTGGGCGATCCCGCGTTCGTGAACGATCCTCTACGGCAGCTGCTAGCTCCCCAATATGCCGCAAAGCTCCGCTCGGAGATCGACCCCGATCGCGCAACACCCTCGAGCGAAGTTTCGCCGGGCTTGGGCTCGCTCACGCACGAACACAACGAAACGACGCATTTTTCCGTCGTCGATCGTTTTGGAAACGCGGTTGCCGTGACGTATACCATCAACGATACCTTCGGCGCGCACGTGATCGCCGGCAACACGGGCTTCCTTTTGAACGACGAGATGGACGATTTCACGAGTAAGCCGGGCGTGCCCAACATGTTCGGATTAGTGCAGGGCGTCCGCAACGACATCCAACCCGCAAAGCGCCCGCTTTCCTCGATGACACCAACGATTGTTACGAAAAACGGCCGCCTGTTTATGGTGACCGGCAGCCCGGGCGGTTCGCGGATTATCACGATTACCTTGAATACGATTCAGAACGTGATCGACTACGGCATGAACGCGCAGCAAGCCGTTGATGCGCCGCGCACGCACATGCAGTGGCTTCCGGATGAAATCCAATACGAGCCGCATGCGCTCGACGGCCAAGCGATGGCATCACTGCAGGCAATGGGATACAAACTTCACGAGATCGCATCGTGGGGATCGGCGCAAGCGATCGTCATCGACGACCTGCATCACGTTTTGTACGGCGGCAGCGATCGCCGTCATCCCGCGGGACTGGCGAGCGGTTATTGACGCCGCGCATTCTTTGTCTGCTCGTTAG
>CAZERJ010000121.1:3325-7185 GCA_964514445.1 uncultured bacterium
AGGGCAGCGCACAGATGATGATGGCCGCGCCTGCTGAAGCTTTGCCGCCTCTTACACCCGGAATGGAGACTGGCGCGGAACCGTTGAGTGTCGCGGAATTCCGCGCATCCGTCGCGTCCGCGGACGGCGTGCTGATCGTTACTCCCGAATACGGTCATTCGCTTCCCGGCGTGTTGAAGAATGCGTTGGATTGGCTCGTGGAAAGCGGCGAACTTGCAAACAAACCGGTAGCCGCGATCAGCGCATCGCCCGCGCCGACCGGCGGTTTGCGCGGCCTAATGGCTCTGGTTCAAACCATGCTTGCGCAATCGGCGTTCGTGGTGGCGTTGCTTCCTATTGCGGCAGCGCGCACGAAGCTCGACGCATCCGGAGCGGTCGACGACATTACATCACGACGTATCGCTGAAACGGTTCGGGCGCTGAGTGATGCGATTACGGCGTGAACGCGCGCACGCCGATCGACGTATACCGCTCGCCGGCGCGTTGTTCGCTTCCCGCGAAGAGTTGCAAGCCGCGAGCAATCGGAAAACCGAGCGATGCATCAACGTGCGCGTTCGAACGCAAGTCCAGCAGATCGCGCCGCCAGATGACGTCGGCCGTCACGCCGAACGGAGCGCGATAGGCGAGCCACGCGGATGCCGGCGTCGTTTCGTACGGAGCGTTCATGCGCAGCGTCCACGCGCGAAGTGAAAGCACCGGCGAAATTTGCCATGCTGCCGAGGCGCCCGCCGACGTGAGTTCGCTCGCAGGTGAGGCGCTGAACTGACGTACCACCGTTACCTCGAACGAGACGCGGCGAAGATCGGTATAGGTTATTGCCGCGCGTTCTTTCGTCTCGCGCGGAAGCGTTGTTTCGCCTGTGTCCACATCGTACGTGCGACGCTCAAGGTCCGGCTCGTGCACCGTTGCGACGGCCGTTGCCTCAACGTTCCAATGCGATCCGAGCCAATACCGCAGGTCGAAGGACGGCGTCAACGCGAGATTGTGTTGTGCTGCCGCAGCGCGATCGGCATGGACTGAGTCGCTAATACCGACACCTGCAACCATTGCTTGCCATTGGAGATTTTGCAGGCTTCCCTCGGCACCGCCATCGATATGGATCTCTGAAGCGCTGCCATAACGGCGCATGCCGGCGTACCTTCCATACATATATAACTGCGACGAAAACCGGCCGCCGGCGTCGGCGAAATACGAAACCGCACCGCCGGTTCGCATGCCGCTCGTAATTGCGAGATCACTCCACGCACCTTGAACGTCGGGCGCCGACGTGTACCCCGCGCGGTCGGCAGTCACGTTCACGTATGGATGCAGCGGATCGTCAACGCGCAGCGTTGCATGCGCCGCGCTGACGAACGAAATCAGTGCAGACGCTGCGCCGCTCGCGGTGCTATCGCTCGCAGAGAACACGTTCGCGCTGACGCCGTACTGCGCGTACTGCTTGTCCCAGCCGGCATCGACGCGGCTCGTCGTTTCGCCGTCGTCGCTGAATGACGCCGCGCTACCGAATATCGATGCCGATTGCGCGGAAAGCCGTACGGCGCGTTGCGATCCGCCGTAAAGTAGCGCACCGCTCGGGCCGGCACTCGAGATTGAGAACGTGCCGTTGCCGGCGAGATCGCCGTAGCGCGGCGCGTCTTGCACATCGCGAATGTTGATGGAAGAAAAGTCGAAACCCGGGATGGTACGATATGGTGAATTACCGGCTGCGCTGTCGTACGACGGCACGCCGTTATCGAACAGCAAACCGTACGTTCTGAGCAAACTGCCGTACAGCGAGACTTGCGGCCCCGGCAACGGCCCCGATGAATCGAACAACACCGCATAAGGCCGTAGCGAAAGATCGGACTCCACGTGGGCGTAGGGAAGCGCGGCAATATCTTGCGGCGATGGGTCGCGGCTTCGCAGCGCGCTATAGCGGACAATGAGCGCGGCAACGGTACCGTCCGCCTGCACGGCCACGTCGGCGGCTTGGCAATACGTGCACTCGATGCGTACGCTCAGCGCGTTTGATTGAAGCGCGAACGTGCCATCCTGCCCCGTCGTGGTGCGCTCGGTACCGGCAATCACCGTAGCGCCGGCGATTGGCTCTCCAAACTGATCGCGCACTGCGCCGGCGATCAGCGAAGCCGGGGCTGCGTCGATCAAGAGCAGGACGAGGACAAGCTTGAATGCTCTGTTCACAGATTCTTTAGAGATTCGGTTATACTAAGAGTGATGTCAAGGCTTTCCGTGCGTCCGCTCCTGTTCGGGCTTGCGGCCGCAGCAGCACTTACTGCGGGGGCCTTTGGTTATGCCGGTGCGGGTTCGATCGAAGGTATGCTTCGGGACGGCCTTTCGGTTTCCGATGTTCCCGCATTGCTCGGACCCATTGATGAAAGCGGCCGCACCGGGTGGAAATGTAAACCGGAAATTTCTGCCGCCGCGAAGGCCAGCGATGCGGCGGATCTTCCGGTGCTTCCACGGCACTAACCATGCACGTTCGCACCGCAGCGCTCGCTTCGATGATCGTGCTGGCGCTGAGCTGCGCCGCAGGCGCGCAGCGGTATGCAACGCCGGTGCCGCGCACGACCTCGCTGCCGGCGCTGCACCAGATTGCTCGCGATCGTCAGATCAGCGAGCATTTTCGTTTGGGTATTGCAGCTGAACAAAAAGGCGATTACGCGGCGGCGCTTCCGCAGTTCGCAGCGATCGTAGCATTACGTCCGCCCGAGCCGAAGTATTCGACGGCGCAATACGATCTCGGCGTGGCCTACGCAAACTTGCACCGCCAGCTTGAAGCTGCCAGCGCATTCGAGGCAGCGATTGCGGCGGATCCGGGTTTTCTAGCGGCGATGGCAAATCTCGTCGCCGTCGATCTTCTTGCGGGCAATATCGCCGGCGCCCGTGCTGTTGCCGATCGATTCATCAAAGCGGCCCCCGATTCTGCGCGCGCATTATATTCGCGCGGTATCGTCGCACTCCAGCAAAACGATCTCACAATTGCGCGTAGCGATTTCTCGCAGCTTTTGAGCAGCAATCCACGATACGCCATTGCCCATTACGATCTGGGTGTGGTCGAGTCGCGCGCAAAAAATTGGAACGGCGCCCAGCGCGAATTTTCGCTCGCGCTCGACATTGCGCCGCAGTACGCCAGAGCGCGTTTTGCACTCGGCACCGTGCTACTGCGTCAAGGCCGCCGTGCCGAAGCGCGGGCGCAGTTCGAACGCGTGGCGCAAGACTCCAATGGCGATACGGCATTGCAAAATCTCGCGCAGGCGTTGCGCGACGCCATCCACACTCAGTAATGATTTAGACTTTTTTCATCTCTGACGCCTATGCTCATCCGACACCATGCTCGGGAGGGCTTCCATGAAACAACGGCTTTACGCGCTCAGTTTTGTTGCAATCGCGGCGCTCGCGGCGTGCGGCGGAGGAGGAAGTGGCGGCGGCGCAACGTTTACTCCAGGCGGCGGAACCACCGGTGGACCCGCGGCACCGCCCGGGGTCACGGCGATGACGATCGGCTTTGCTTTACCGACGGGAAGCATCGGAACGGTGACGACGCAACCGTTCGGTACCGTCGGCGGCTACACCCAATCGGTGTATTCGCAAGTCCTCGCGTTTCCGCCGGGAACGGTGCTGACGCTCAAAAATCTTTCGACGTCGGCGGTGCATACACTCAACGTTCTGAGCACCAGTGCGTTTCCGGCAACACCGGCATCGCTTTCAACCACGGCTTCCGGCGGAAGTACGCTCGGTCCCGGTTTCGCGAGTGGGAATATCGCTGCGGGCGCAACGATGCAAGTGACGCTCGGCGCTGCCGGCACGTATTACATCGGCTGCGCGTATCATTACAACGATGCGGTAAGCATGCGCGATGT
>CAZERJ010000122.1:0-7107 GCA_964514445.1 uncultured bacterium
TATCCGAAAACCGTGAAGTTTGCGCGCCTCAAGCCGCCGCGGTTTTTCGAGCGACTGGAGGATAAGCTGCGCTGGGGCGTTTCCATCAAGGAACGTCATCGCATTTAGCATGTATGCTGCGCCGACTCACGATTGAAAATTATTTTCTCATCGACCGTGCGGCGATTGATTTTGCCGCCGGCGCTACGATGTTCACGGGTGAGACCGGCTCGGGAAAGACCATGGTGCTCGGCGCGCTCGAATGTGCGCTCGGCGGGCGTTCCGGCGCCGATGTTGTAGGACGCGCAGCAAACCGTGCGCGCGTCGCGCTCGAGTTCGATCCGGATGAAGCGCTGCGCGCTCGCTTTCTCGAGGATGGCTTCGAAATTGACGGCGATGAGTATGCGACGCTCGAACGCGAGATCGCGCAAGGTGGCAAATCGTCACTTCGTCTGAACGGTCGTGGCGTTACGGCTGCGTATATCCGCGAACTTGCGCATGACATTGCTGAGATGGTCGGCCAGCACGAAGCACAGCGGCTCCTCTCGCCGGCGTATCACTTGCAGCTGCTCGATGCATTTGCGGGCGAAGACACGTTGGCGCAGCGGCAGAGCGTGCGTGAGGAGTACGACCGGCTCCAATCGGCGTCGCAGGCCTTACAAGCGCTCGAATCCGATGAACGGCGTGCGCAAGAGCAGTTCGAATTCGCGCGTTTTGCGCTCGATGAAATTGGTGCCGCCGCGCTCACGCCGGGCGAGGACGATCCGCTCGCGCAGCGCCGCAAGATTTTGGAAAATTCCGGAAAAATTTCGACCGCTTTGGCTTCCGCACACGAAGCGCTCAGCGGCGATGAGGGCGCAGCGGCCGACGCACTCGGCGCGGCGCAAATCGCGCTCGATGGTATCGCTCCGATTGGTTCGCAATTTGCGGCCATGAGCGCGCAAGTGCAGGCGCTCCAGAGCGAAGTGAACGATCTTGCTGCGTCGATTACACGCGAAGCAGAGTCCATGGAGTTCGATCCGCGCGAGCTCGACACGATCAATGCGCGGTTGGAAATCATCGACGGCTTGAAGCGTAAGCATGGCGGGTCGATCGAAAGCGTGCTTGCTGCGGCCGAGAGCTTCGCCGCAACGGTAGACGCGTTCGAAAATAAAGACGAGCGCCGCCGCCAGCTTCGCGAACACGTGCAACACCATACCGATGCGCTGCGCGAAGCTGCAGCGCAGCTCTCCGTGATGCGCGCGAAAGCCGCAGCGGCATTGAAGCAAAACGTCGAGAAAGAACTCCGCGATCTTGCATTTGGTTCTGCGCGGTTTGAAGCGGGCATCACGCCGCTGGAACAACCCGGCCGCAGCGGCGCCGACTCGGTCGAATTTCTCTTTGCAGCAAATAAAGGCGAAGAGCTGCGCAAACTCGGTCGCGCCGCGTCAGGCGGTGAGCTTTCGCGTGTGCTGCTGGCGCTCGTGGTAGCGCTCGCGCGCTCGCGCGGCACGACGGCGCTGATCTTCGATGAAATTGATGCGGGCGTTGGCGGCGCGACGGCGACGGCCGTCGGGGCGCGCCTGGCACGGTTAGCCGAAAGCGCGCAAGTGATCTGCGTAACGCATCTTGCGCAGATCGCTTCGTGGGCCCACATGCATTACGCGCTGGAAAAGCACGAAGGGCGCGGGGGCACAACGATTAGCGTGCGCGCGATCGATTCCAAGTCCGAGCGCGCGAACGAAATTGCGCGCATGCTCTCAGGCGAGACGCATGACGCGGCGCTCAAGCACGCCCGTCTGCTGCTATCAGCCGCTACGATGCAATAAGGTTAAAGTGCGCCGACCGGCGCACGTTACACGGTTCAACCGCGGGGTGGGCGGCCCCATCCCGATTGCACGTGTTGGCCATCGACGACAATCGCCGGAACCGTCGGATCTCCGCCGGTGATGTCTAGCATGCGTGTGCGTAAACGATCGTCGTTGTCCGCGTCGTACACTGTGTGCGGCGTGCCGGTTTCGGTGTAATGCTTGATGGCGGCGCGGCAATACGGGCAGCTGGGGCTGATGTAGAGTTCCAGTTTGCTGCCGGCCGGAATGCGTTCCGGGTCGATTTGCGTAGCCACGTCTGAGCGCTTAGGCGGCGCGCAGCAGTGTCTCCTGCGCAGTCTGCTGACTGAAGTCGGTAACGAGCACCCACCCGAACGCGCCGAGCGTGAGCAGAGCCGCGAAAATCAAGGTCTCCGGCACGCCGAACCCTGCGGCAAGAACACCGCCTGCGCTGGCGCCGATTGGCAATGTTACGGAGTTGATCGTGCGCATGGCTGCATTCATGCGCGTTTGCATCGCGAGCGGTGTGACGCTTTGGCGGTACGTCAATTGCACGATGTTGTACACGGGCTGCGCCGCGCTAAGCAAGATCGAAGAGATCGCGGCGATGATGACCGGGAATCCGAACGATGCGAACGGCAGCAGAAAGCGTCCGGAAAACATCAGACCGATCGCGACGCAAAGCGCACCGACAAATCCGAGCCGGCGCTCGATCCGCGCCGCGAACAGCGCGCCGAGAAAGCCGACGTTCGACAAGGCAAAAATCAGGCCCAAAACGAGCGGCGAGAGATGCAGCGTGCGGTAGTAATAGAGCAGCGAGGTGACCTGCGCAATGGAGCTGGCCAGATTGAGCGTCGCAGTCGTGAGCGCAATGCGGCGCAACGCGACGGTGCCCAGTACAAAGCGTAGCGCTTCGACAATGTCACGACCGATCGACTTGCGTTCAGTGCGCACGACCTTCGGCTCGTCGTCGTGCACGAAGAACAACGTTGCCGCCGAACCCAAATAGCTGAGCGAATCGGCGAGCAATGCAAACGGCGCCGCCGTCACGTGCATAAGAATGCCGCCGATAGCGGGTCCGGCAGACTGCGCGGCGGTGTTACTCAGTTCCAGGCGAGCGTTGCCGCGCGCAATGCGATCCACCGGCAGCAGACGCGGCACGTACCCTTGTGCAGCAACGTCGCGGACGACACCGAGCACCGAGGTTATACCGGCTACCGCTACAACCGCTGCCATATCCAAGCGATGAACGGCGTAGAGCAGCGGCAAGAGACTAACAACGCAAAAGCGTCCCGTATCTGAAATAATGATCGCGAATCGCTTGCGATGACGCTCCACGAGCGCGGCGATCGGCATCCCGAGAACCGGGAACACCAGAGCTTGTAATGTTGTTAAAGCGGCGATTTGCGCTGCCGTTGCGCCGAGCAAAGCAATGGCAACCGTAGGCAATGCAAAACCTGCAACATTACCGCCAAGGAGTGCCAAACTCTGCCCAGTCCAAAAAGCCGCGAACGGCTTGCGTCTGAGCGAGAACATCGGTACATAGGTAACGCATTAAGTACGCTATGTGAAGATGTTAGCTAGAACCGTGTTTGAAGATTTACACTTTCAACTTGTACGCGCATCGACATTACGGAATGCGGTGAATCTTTAGTAAATTCGTGCCGCCGGAACCGACGGGCATACCGGTTGTAAACGCGACGTGATCGCCATGGCGCACTAAACCTTCGGCAAGCATGCACCGCTCGGTAATGTAAAGCAGCACGTCGATCGACGAGTACGGTTCGATCACCATCGATTCCACGCCCCACAGCAACGCCAAGCGCCGTGCGACATAAGCCTCAGGCGTAAGTGCGACAATGCGAGCGCGCGGCCGGAACGCGCTGATGTGATGTGCGGCATTGCCGGTGGTCGTCCCCGTGACGATGTATTCCACTTGCAGCTCCGCGCTTGCACGGGTGGCGGCTTCGGCGATCGACGTCGGCGTATTCTGCTCGGCGCCTTCCATACGGCGCAACTGCAGCAGCTCGTGCGGGTACGCCTTTTCCGTCTCGCGCGCAATGACCGCCATAACGCGCACCGCTTCGATGGGATACGCGCCGCGCGCCGTTTCTCCCGAGAGCATAACGGCGTCCGTTCCATCTAAGATGGCGTTGGCCACATCGTTCGCTTCGGCGCGCGTCGGCCGGAAATTCGTCGTCATGGATTCCAGCATCTGCGTTGCGGTGACGACGGGTTTGCTTGCACGGTTGCAGCGAGCGATCAGGTCTTTCTGCACCAGCGGCACTTGCTCGAGCGGAATCTCGATGCCAAGGTCGCCACGTGCGACCATGATGCCGTCGGCCGCGGCGACGATGTTGTCGATATCTTCAAGCGCTTCGTGCTTCTCAATTTTCGCCAGAACGCGCGCGTTTTTGCCGCGCTCGCGAATGATGTCCTTGACGCGGATGACGTCTTCGGCGCTCTTCACGAAAGAAACGGCGACGAAATCGACGTCTTTGCTCAAACCGAATTCCAAATACTCGAGGTCGCGGTCGGACACCGCGGAAACGTTGAGCGACCCGTCCGGATAATTGATCCCTTGCTGCGCGCGCAGATCGCCGCCCGCTTCGACGCTTGCCGTAATGTCGGTCGCCGTCTTTTCAAGGATGCGCAGCGTGATCGTGCCGTCTTGAAGATACAGTCGTTTGCCGACCGCGACGTCCGCCGGCAGATCGGGATAGTTGACCGAAATCCGTTCGGCCGTGCCTGGAACATCGTCCGTCGTCAGGACGATTTGCTCACCGCGCTCGAGCTTGACGCTCTTGACCTCGCCGGCGAACAATCCGGTGCGCACTTTGGGTCCGGGAAGATCTTGGAGCACGGCGATGTGCGCGTTCAAATCGGCTGCTGCTGCGCGGATGCGATCTATCGTTTCGCCGTGTTCCTGCGGCGTTGCGTGCGAGAAGTTTACTCGAAACACGTTCGCACCGCACAAAATCAAGCTCCGTATCGTTTGTGGATCGCGCGATGCGGGACCCAGTGTAGCGACGATCTTCGTGCGTTTGAGGATCTTTTCCACGGCGCGTAGGCGGTTGCGAGAGTGTCCCCGAAGGCTCCTCCCGCTTGTTCACTCGCGACTCGCAGGACCGCCGCAGGCCCGAGCGTTTAACCGCCGGATTTGTGGCGTCGCTGATTTTTCACGCGCTGCTTGCGGCGCTGCTGTTTTCAGTTGCAACATCGTCGTCACAGGAATCGTCGCCGGAATCGATTTCCGGATCGACCGTCGTCACGGTGTCTCGCGAGCAGCCGCAGCGCGCCGTTCCCGCTCCTGCGCCGACGGTCGCGGCGCCGGTGCCGCATACGCCTGTGATCGCCAAGCGCAGCGCCGGACGCCCGCGGGTTGCCGCCGCGCGGCCGTATCAGCGGCACGAGCTCTCGAAGTTCGCTCCGACGGCGCCGCCTAATCCGACCCCGGTACCTGCCAGCACGCTGGCACCCAACCCAATTCCGACGCAAGCGGTGCTCGCCTCTTCCCCCGCACCGTTTGAGCCGGCCGCGCCGACCAGCGCCCCGGCGCAAGTTGTTGCCGTAGCGCCTCGTGTTCCGCCCACGGCGGCTCCGCCAAAGCCTACGCAGGCGCCGACAGCCGCGCCCACTCGAGCACCGCAGCCGCAACCAAAGCCTTCGGCGGCGACGGCGACTGCCGCACCGATCGTCGCCGTGGCAACGCCCCGGCCCGTGGCAACTGCAGGCGGCACGCCGCAGCCGAATAAGGTCGCCAATCCCGCGCCGTCGGCCTCGCCGCACCCGCTCAGCGCTCCGCCCGGTCCCAAACCACACGCCTCCGAGGGGCCTAACGGGCAGGCACCGAGCAAGCCTGTAGCGCCGGCGCGTCCCGTCCAGGTCGTTCCAACGCCAAGGGCCAACCCGCCGGCCGCGGCGACCATCCCGTCACATGGAAAACCGACGTTAAACGAGCGGTTGAAATCCCTGATTCCGACGGCGTCTCCGAGCCCATCGGCGTCCCGCGCACCGGGCAAGCGATACTCATTTCTAAACGGCCTGGTTCCGACACCCGAACCCGAGCCGACGCCCCCGCCGCAGGTCATCGCCGCGACAAAATTCATCTACGAGGAGAATGTCGCCAAGCAGCGCTGGAAGCAATCGATCCTTGGCACGGCGCCCGAAGAACACTACGTAAAAATGTACGTGACGTCGGTGCGGCATTTGGGATTCGTGACAATGTGTAAGGGCTGGGTGGTCCGCGCGCCGATTGCCGGAAACCAACACTGGATTGTCGAGGCAGATGAGGAGTTCATCTGTAGTGGCCACTTAGAGCCGTTTACTCAGCCCTCGCCCGAGCCTCCGAAGGGTTCTTGAAGCTGAAATTTTCTAGCAGTAAAATGACACCATCTACTAGCGTTGATAGAAGGAGGGCGGTTGGAACCGCAAGATCCACCGGGCAGTTGGAGCCCGAAGAGCACGCAGTAGTAACAGGTGCTAGATGAGCACCGAGCGGCAGCCGGACGTCAGCCGGCAACAACGTGTGCTCTCTAACGAGGCTAAACAAAGTCGAGGGGCCGCGCCCACACATGGGGTTGCGGCCCGTCGTCTTTTTAGGTATTCTTAGCAGCGGTAGTCGTGTAAGCGTGGGTTCGTCCCGCGCTTCGTTGTTGATAGGGGTCTGGAAGTGGACGGGTCAGTTACGCTCGCGCAGCGTTTCGAGCGAGCGATCGATGAGATCGCCCACGATCCCCATTTCTCGATGGTCGAGATCGTCTCGCATGCGGCGCGGCGCCAAGGCGGATCCACTGCGCTATCGGTTACCATCGACTGCGAGGGCGGCGTCGATCTTCATACGTGCGAACGCGTTGCCGGGTACATCAACCGTGCGCTCGATTCGTTCGAAGACCGCTACACACTAGAGGTTGAGTCGGCGGGTCTGAACCGTCCACTGACTAAACCAGCAGACTACGATCGCTTCGCCGGACAGGCAGCCAAAGTCGTTACTTCGCTGCTCATCGGCGGAAGCAAAACGCATCGCGGCGTGTTACGCGGCGTGCGCGGCACCAACGTCATATTGGAAACCGGCAAAGGCGAATTACCGCTGCCGCTGGCGACCATAGACAAAGCAAATTTGGAATACGACATTCGATCGGATTTGAAGCGTGGCAAGAAAGAACGCAAGCACAGTAGCTGAAGCGGCACCGGACGAGCGTCTCATCGACGTTCTCCAGTCAATTGCAAAAGAGCGAAACATCCCATTCGAGATGCTCATCGAAGCACTCGAAGCGGCGCTTTTGACTGCATATAAACGGCATTTCGGCAGCGAGGCGAA
>CAZERJ010000123.1:0-6854 GCA_964514445.1 uncultured bacterium
GCAACGTGCACACAAACCGCGACGGTGAAGAGCCGGCCAAACCGGCGCACCGTACGGAGCCGAAGGTCGGCCGCAACGATCTGTGCCCGTGTGGCAGCGGTAAAAAGTTCAAGAAGTGTCACGGGGCGGCGGCCTAGCACTTCTCATCGTCGTCGCAAGCGCGCTGGTGATTCTTTTCGCCGGCGTGCTGCGGCACTCCAACTACACTCCTGACGGCATCGCGTACGCGCGCTACGCGTTACGGGACGCCGGGCGCTCCGAGCGCGATGCAACTCTTCAGGCGCGCGCGTTCTACGAACAAACGCCCCTGATGCAGTCGCCGCGATACCGCGATCTGGTCGAACTCGATCCATCCGTCGCCTTCGAGCGTTCAAAAATTTTCGCAAACCGGGTGCTTTACCCGGCAACAAGCGCAATCTTCATTCCGGCGCAAGGCGTGCGCGCGCTGTTTACCGTTTCTGCAATTGCCTACGTTGGCTTCGCACTTGCCGTCTACTGGCTGCTGTTAGCGCTCGGGCGAACGTGGAGCGCGCTGATTCTCACGGTCATCGTGCTGCTCTTGCCGATGACGCGCGAAGCCGCAGCAAGCGACCTCACCGACATGCTGGCGGCTGCTTTTTGGACGGCGTGGCTCGCGGGTTTGATGCATGCGATGATGCGCGGCCGGTCTGTTGCGATGCTCGGCGTACTCGCACTGTCGTCCGTGTTGCTCGTCCTCACGCGCCCCGCGCCGTATTTACCGCTGATTCCCGCCTTCGTTGCCGCGTTGCTGCGCGGTATGTGGCCAGAATTTACAGCGACGTGTTCGTGCGTCGTTGCGTACGCAATCGATGCCGCGGTGTTTCATGCGTTCGGGATTCGCGAACAGCTCCAGTGGATCTATACGCACCAAGCGCGCGCGTCAACGCAAACGTTCGGGCAATGGTACCGCTCGGCGCTCATCGATACAATCAAATACTCGATCGCATTTTTATTCCGGGCGGCATATCCGCTCGTTGCGCTGATCGTAGCGTTCGTTATGCTCGTGCGCCGGACGGCACGCGATGAAGTGCTCGTGCTGCTGGCAGCTTTCGTAGCGTGCTTCATTGTCGTGCCCGTGAATCCGGTGCCCGCTCAAATTCCGCGCGTCGCCGGTCTGCCGCTCATACCCATTGCGGTTGCAATCTTACAGGCGGCGTCGTCCCTGTTACCAGATCTCCGCCCAAATCGACGTTTTGAGCATGCGCGGTAACGTCGACGCCCTGACCGTTCAGACGCATTGTCGTTGCAATTGAACCGCCGTTCGCGTTCGTTTCCGTTACCGTTAATGTTCCGTCGGCTGCGCGCGTAACAACCTCACCGTTTCCAAGGTCGATCGTCTGTCCGTTTTGCAGCGCGGTGAATTGACCGTTGTTGCTAATGCCGGCGTGTTCGTCTTTGTCCAACCACACTTTTGTGCCGCCGTAGTTCGTCGTGACGGCTGCGCTGGAATTGTACGTTACTCCGTTCGGGCCGGGTTGCGTTGTTTGCGTGGAAACCTGGAATCCACCGAAAAACGAATCCGAATCCAGCAGATCCGCATGCGGAGCCATGCTGTCGAAATGCGTCGTTTGCGTACCGTTCGTAGTGGCACCGTTGAAACTGCAATGCGGATCGCCCACTGACGCTGCATCGGCAGAATTGAAATATGTCTGCGAGGTGTTGTTCGCGCCCCATGCAAGAAGACTGCTGAACACGCCCATGATTTGCGAAAGCATTGACAGCAGCTGCTGCAAGATCTGAGCGAACGGACCGCCGGATGCGGCTCCATCGCCAAATCCGGCAGGCGGGAAGCTGCCCGGCGCGACGGCATCTCCATCGTTGTGCAACGGCGAAAGGCGGTAATTCCGCTGGGCATATTGACTTTGCGGTCCGGACAAGCCAAGTTCCGGCATGCGCGGGCGCAGGTAAGTATTCTCAACATTTGTCATGGCGAGCGTCTTTCACGCCGGCCGCCTCGTTTGGAAAGGGGCGCGCTGTGGCGCGTGCGGAACAGAGCGCGGCTATGAGCGACTCACAACTGACCTCCCTCGCACGGCTGGACGAGCGTCTAAACGCTATCAAGGAGCGTCTTTGACTACGCGGGCAAGAACCGCCGCGTAATCGAGTTGGAAGCGCGATCCCAAGCCGGAGGTTTCTGGGACGACGCGCAAGCCGCCCAAAAAACGATGAAGCAGATTGCCGACCTGCGCGGCGACGTGGAAGCGATGGACAACGTAGCCCATGCGCTGAACGACGCGCGCGAAATGCTGGAACTCTTCGGCAACGATCCCGGTGCAAGCGATGAGGTCGATTCGCAAATTGCACGTGCAGCCGAGCAGCTCGACGCGCTCGAGATGGCGGCGAATTTTGACGGGGAGTTCGACGCGCACAACGCGATCGTAAGCATCTTTGCCGGCGCCGGAGGTGTTGATGCGGCCGACTGGACGCAGATGGTGGCACGCATGTATCTGCGATGGGCAGAAAGCAAAGGCTTTTCCACGCAAGTCGTTGATGAATCGCCGGCGGAAGAAGCCGGCCTGAAGTCGATTACGTTTTTCATTCGCGGACGCAATGCGTACGGGATGCTTCAGAGTGAGCGCGGCGTGCATCGCTTGGTGCGCATTTCACCCTTCGATGCCGCGCATCGCCGCCACACCTCGTTTGCGGCCGTCGACGTCATCCCCGAGATCGAAGCCGATGAGAATGTGCAAGTCGAGATCAAACCCGAAGACGTGCGCATCGAAACATTCAAATCCGGCGGCGCCGGCGGCCAGTACGTGAACAAGACGGAATCGGCCGTTCGCATCATTCACGAACCGACCGGCCTCATCGTGGCCTCGCAGCAAGAGCGCTCGCAAGCGCAAAACCGCGATGTGGCGATGAACATCCTGCGCGCAAAACTCGTACAGCGCGAAGCCGAGCAGCGCGATCAGCGCCTGTCCGAGCTGCGCGGCGAACGTAGCGCGAACGAGTGGGGATCGCAGATCCGATCGTACGTGCTCAATCCGTATCAGCTCGTAAAAGATCATCGCACTAACGTCGAGACGGGCAACACCGGCGCGGTGCTCGATGGCGACATCGATACGTTCATCTGGCCGTACTTGCAGACGCGACGTGCCGCTAGTTGACGCCATTCTGGTGAATTGGAACGGCCGCGGACAGATCGAAGCGGCCATTGATTCGCTGGTGAACGAACCGGACGTCCGCGTAACGGTCGCGGACAATGGTTCTACCGACGGCAGCGTAGTGGCGCTCGTGGAGCGCTACGGCGAGCGCATTAACGTGATCGAGAACGGCGCCAATTTGGGATTCGGCACGGGCGCGAACCGCGCGATTGCCGCAACGCAAGCGCCGTTTATCCTGCTGCTCAATCCCGATGCAGTTGTGCATCCCGGCGCGGTTGGCGCGCTCGTCTCATTTATGCAGGCGCATCCGAACGCAGCCGTGGCCGGACCGAAGATCTTCGAGAGCGACGGCCGCGTTGCAGAATCGTGCGGCGAATTCGACACGTGGGCGGGTGCTTTTTTGCGATCGAGCGCGTGGGGTGATTTGCCGCTTTTTCGCCGTTTTTCCAACGGCGCTGCGCTTCGCGCGTGGGATTATTCCTCCGAGCGGCACGTCGATCTCGTCATCGGCGCGGCGATGATGATCCGGCGCAGCGCACTGGATCGCGTAGGCGCATTCGACGAGCGCTTCTTCATGTACCACGAGGAAATCGATCTCCAGAAGCGGTTGCATGAAGCGGGTTACGAAATTTGGTTTGTGCCGCAAGCGCAGGCCACGCATGTCGGCATGGGGAGCAGCGGTGGCAAAAACGTCGAGCGTTGGAAGACGCAGTCTCGCCGAACATACTGGATCAAACATCACGGCCGCGTGTGGTATTACACGTTATCTGCAGCCCTTGTCGCGCGTTTCGCTTTGTATCTTGGGATCCTCGCCGCGATCGGCTTCGGGGTTAAACGGCTGCTGTTTCGCTAAGCAGCGTGCTCAGCGCGCCCAGAGTGCGCCAATCCCACTCGCCGTGGATTGTGTACATTTCATATGGCGCCGCCCACGGATGCCAGCGCCATGTCTGCGCCGCAAAGTTTTCAATCTCGTACGCGGCAACAACCGGCGTACCGGTCATGCCGGCAACGTGCACTGCGCCTGAGTCGGGTGCGACGAGTGCGCGGCTTGCGGCGATTGCAGACTTCCATGACCCCAGGTCGTCAAACGTTTCTACGTGCAATCCGGTTGCCTCGCGAAATGCTTGAGTTGTCTGCGCTTCGGCGGACGCCCCGATGCAGCGTACGTCGTATGAGCTGCTAACCTTAAGCGCGGCTGCGCAGAGACGGTCGAACGTGCCGCCCAAACGCATCCACTTATCGGTCACTTGAAACGCAATGCGGCTATCGCGCTTCGGCTCGTCGTCGATGACGATCGGCCGGAGAACAGCCGGATCTTTCGGTGCCGCAACGCCGGGCAAAAGCCATTTCCCGAGTTGAAAAACGACCTCGCATTCGTGCAACCGTCCTGTATCGAGGCTCGCGTTGCGAAACACGCCGCGCGTGCATTGGCGCCGCATCCACCACGACTTGAACGGCTTTCCGCCGCGCCACCCGTGATGAAACCCGACGCGTTCGGGAATGCGCGCATCGCGCGCGATCTCATACGCTTCGGTTTCTTCCGAGGGAATGAGCGCGACGTCGTACGCGCATGCGCGCACTTCTTGCACGCAGTCGTGCCCGACGTGCACGCGCTCGAGCGCACTCGCCGCGAACGCGTGCGCGTTGCGCGCCGTGAGGACGGCGCTCACGCGGTACCCCGCAGCCTTCAGGGCCGCGACCAGCGGGACGGTGACGAGCGCATCGCCGATGGCGTCGAGACGGACGATCAGCACCGATGGGGAAGAAGAGGCGGGCACAACCTGATGATTGCAAGAGAGAATCTCGTAACCCTCGATGTCCCCGACGGCTTTCGCGTAACCGGCTCGCTCGGGCGGGTGAGCGCAACCGCAACGCGGCCGCACAACATGATCCGCGCGACGTTCCGGTCGATCGGAGCGTTCATCGGGCTTGCGCCGGTGGAGTATCTCACCGACGCCGAACGCGCGCGTGAAGAAGCGCTGGAAGTCTTGCGCGAAAAAGCCTCCGGGCTTGGCGCCGATGCCGTCATTCGCATCCGCTTTGATGCCATCGAAGATCACGAAGGCGCAACGCGTGTCATAGCGTACGGTGAAGCAGTGCGCCTTGCGGCGCTCGGCGGAGATCCGGAATGACCTTACAAGAACGATCGCGCCGCGAACGTTTACTCGCAAACGCCGCTGCAACGGCGGCAGCGTGCCGCAAGTGTCAAATCGGCTACGAACGGCGCAATAATGTTTACGGCGAGGGCGATCCGTGCGCGCGGCTTATGGTTGTCGGCGAGGGCCCAGGCGAAACGGAAGACTTGCTGGGCAGACCGTTTGTCGGACGCGCCGGGGAGCTGCTCGAGAAGATGCTGCTCGCAATCGATCTGCCGCGCGAAGACGTATACATTTGCAACACTGTGAAATGCCGCCCCACGTTGCATGAAAACGGCAAACTAAAAAACCGCGCGCCGCTGCCGCAAGAGATGGCTCATTGCCGGCCGTACTTGGACGAACAGATCGATATTATCGCGCCGGATGTCATGCTGGCGCTTGGCGCGCCCGCGGCAAAATCGTTTCTGGGCAACGATTTTGCAATCACGAAGGGGCGCGGCCGTTGGTATGAGGGGCCGAACGGCATTCCACTCATGGTGACGTTTCATCCGGCGTACGTTTTGCGGCAAGGCGGCATGTCGCTCACGGAAACCAAGCGCATGGTTTGGTCTGATCTCAAACAAGTTCGGGCAAAATTAGACGAAATTGCGGCGAGCATGCAACCGAAATCCGCACCGGAGCCGTTAAGTCTCTTGTTCACCCAGGCGGAGGATATTTAGTTGACGCGCGACGCGCAAGCGATTTGGTTCGGCGACAAAGTTCGCCGCGCCGGTTTTTCCGGCGTGGATGACTTTGCGCAGCATTTCGGCCTGAAGCGCTTCCGCTTACAACAGATTTACCGTGCCGCCACGAAAGAACTCGTTGAAGATGTTGACGCGGTTACAACACTTCCCAAAGAGCTGCGTGAATCGCTGGGCGCATCGGGATTTTCATTCTCTTCCGTAGCGCCCGTCGTCGTTCAACGTTCGAACGACAAGCAGACCAGCAAAGGCCTTTTCCGCCTCGCCGACGGCAACGAAGTCGAAGCGGTGCTCATGGAGCATTACGGCGATCGCAACACCGTGTGCATCAGCTCGCAGGCCGGCTGCGCCTTTGCGTGCGCGTTCTGTTCGACCGGCCAAGCCGGATTCACGCGGCAACTCGAAGCCACCGAAATTTTCGACCAGGCGAGGTTCTTTGCGCGCGAGCTCGCGCTCAAGGGCAAGCGAATCACGAACATCGTTTTCATGGGCATGGGTGAGCCGTTCCATAACTACGATTCGGTCATGAACGCCGTTGCGTTGCTCAATGACGGTCAAGGCTTCCATCTCGGCCAGCGGCACATCACGATTTCAACTGTGGGCCTTGTCGACAAAATAGATGAGTTTGCGGGCGAGGATCTGCAAGTCAATCTCGCAATCTCGCTGCATGCACCGAGCAACACCGTGCGCAGCACGATCATGCCCGTGAACCGCAGATTCGACATCGACGAACTGCTCGCTGCCTGCGAACGCTACATCGCCAAGACGAACCGCAAAGTCTTCTTCGAGTACGTCATGCTTCGCGGCGTCAACGACGGCGAAGCGCACGCCCGGGAATTGGCCGATCGCATGCGCGGCCGCTTGTACCACGTGAATCTCATCCCATACAACAC
>CAZERJ010000124.1:0-6491 GCA_964514445.1 uncultured bacterium
GCCGTGTATACGACAACGTTTCCGGCACATCCCGGAACGTCGAGACAAGCAAGGCCCGCGCCGCTCGAGCTAACGTACGCACCGACGCACATCGTAACGAACGCAATGACCGCCGTTCCCGCGAGTGCGCCGGTGAGCAAGCGGTTTGACGTAGAGAATCTGCCGCGCGCTTGCGCGAAAGCGAGCAGCGAGAGTACGGTGAGCGACGCAACGAACAGCATCGCGGTTCCCCAGTGCCAAACAACCGATGCGGGACTGTTCGAGAGATGCACCGTCGCCGCACCCAAAAAAACTTGAAGCGCGAAGAGTGCACCGACGATGAAGGCTAGCGGTGTTACGAAAGCCGCTTCCCGGCGTTGACGATAGCATTTGTACAGCACCGCAACGACGATGACGGAAAGCGTGGCGGCAAGCGCGCGATGCGTCCATTCCCACACGGTACCGCCGCCCATCGAGGGAACCACCGCACCACGGCAGAGTGGATAATCGGGGCAGGTCATGCCGGCGCCGTTGATGCGGGTCCAGCTGCCCAAAAGGATCTCCGCATAGGCCGTGAGGACCGCGGCCAGGCTCAGGCGTCCGAGAATTTTCACTAGGCCTTTAACTCTACGCTACCCCGGCGTGAGGCAGCAATGATTTTGTCGGCGCCTAGCAGCTTCCGAGCGCGCCGTCGACCTTGCCGGCAGCGTTCAATTCGTCCTGAAGGATGTCGGGAATCCGCGCCTTCAAATCGTCCGCCGCGGCGCGCGCGTACTGCGTAGCGGTTGCGTCGTTCGGGTCGTGTCCTATCATGGGATGCATCACGTTGTAGTGCTGGCCCTGCGCGTCGCGCGGCTGGAACTCGAGCGGCATCTCGGCCTGCGGATCGTCAACGCCGAAGATCGAGCGGTTCGCCACTTTCTCGCCGTCGGTGGGTGTGGCCATTTCTTTGAAATCTTCGTACGCTAAGAATCCGTTGAGATCGCGTGCGATCTTTTGCTGGCGCCACAGTGCCCCGCCGAGTTCATCGGCAAAATCTTTCAGGTCTTTTGCAGCCTTCGGATCTTTGGTCTGCGAGGCGATCTTGCGCAGGCGTTTGACCTCGTCGTCGCCCGAACGCGCTTGCTGCATCAGCGTTTTTGCCATGTCTCCGAGCGCGTTCATGCTGTTGCGCCGGTGGATCGCGTTGCCGTCATCGAAGTCGACCAGACGAAGCCACGAAATTGTGTGGTTGATCTCCGAATCGTTTGAAAGCGTCGCGCCGATTGCGCCGTTTGCGTGCGTGATGATCTCCGCGCAGCGCGAGCTGGACTTCACCGAAACGATCGTCTTTAGCGCCGGTGTAGCGGCAGGCGCCGGTGACGGCGATGCGCCCGCAATGGCAATGGCGAGCAAGAATGCAACGGACATGGTTGTTCCTTATACAATGCCTCCAAAGGGCACCGCGTGACAACTGCGAACGCCCCCCTCGTGAAGCGTCTTTGGCCCTTGCTCGCTTTGGTTGCGCTCACGAGCTGCCGCGAAGTGCGGGTGAGAACTCTAGGGACGGGAACGACGCCCAGCACGAGCGGGGGAACCGAAATTGCGATCGTCCGCGATGCTCCCAGCCTCGAGCGGTTCGGCATTCGCGCACCGGTGAATTACCGCCACGAGTTCGTCGTGGTGTTGCTCATGGGCCCGCACGAGCGCAGCGGCTACAGCCAGATTATCGAATCCATTCGCGCGAACCCCGACGGAGTGCGCGTCGTGGCCTTCGAAGCGGCACCGGGCGACGGCGGTGAGCCCTCGCCGAAATACCGCACGTACACGCTGTGGATCGTTCCGAATTCCGTGTACCGCCGCGGCGTGGCGGTACGGGTCGTCTCGCCGTCGGGAGAACCGCTGGCGGCCACGACGCTGCCATAGATGCGTCCGAAGATTACACTCGATACGGCCATACTGGCCGCCAATGCGCAGCGTTGGCGCGATTGGTGCGCTCCCGCGCGGCTCTACGCGGTTGTCAAGGCCGACGGCTACGGCTGGGGGCTAGAGCGCGTCGTTCCGGCGCTCGAGCCGCATGCCGATGCCTTTTGCGTCGCCGATACGGAAGAACTGCGCGCGCTGCGCCGCTACACGGACAAAGCCGCCATCGTCATCGGCGGCGCGCCGCTGGAGGAACTGCCGTACATCTATGCCTCGGGCGCGATGGCTTCGATCGATTCCGAAGCGGAACTCGATGCGCTGCAAGGGTACCCGACGGTGCGCGTGGGGATCGCGATGGCCGCCGGCTGGAGCGGCCTGTTTGGCGAGCGCATTGCGACATTTGCAGCAGCATTGGCAGCGCGCCGTGTTAGCGTGAGTTTGTGGACGCACTTCACCGATATGGCCGCGCTGCACGACCAGGCTGGCGCCTTCCTTGAAGCAAAGCGCACCTTCGAAAATGCGGGTGTTGCCATCTCGCAGTGCGATGCAGCCAGCACGTTTCCGGCCGCGGCGGACAACGCCATACGGTTCGACGCCGTACGGATTGGAATCGGCCTCTTCGGTGCGTCCGGCGGCAATCGCGTTTCGGCACTGCAATGTGCGATTCGCGTGGACGCACCGGTGGTTCGCCTTCAGGAATACAAAAGTGGGACGCGCGTGGGTTATGGGGGTACCATGCTCGCGGTGAACGAGCAACTCATCAGTGCGCGTTGTGGCTATGCGGACGGAATTCCTCAAACTTTGGATCGTATAGACGATATTGTCTCAGTTGGTATGCAGTATATAACCGCACGGAAATCCCGATATAATGCCTCGTCATCATCAGTTTGCGTGATCGATGAAACGACGGACCTCGACGCACTCGCGAAGAAAACCGGACGTTTGCCGCACGAGATCGTCTGTGCGCTTGGAAATGGAGGTCGTACGTGGCGGTAAAGCCTGCACTCGTTCTGCAAACGCGCGTCGAGCGTCTTGGGCTTGCGCTCGAGCCCAGCGGCGATCCGTCCGAAGCTGAAGGAACGCTCAATCCCGCAAGCGCGCGTTCGCGAAGCGGCGAATTGCTGCTGTATCCGCGCGACGTTGCCAAAGGCAATATCTCACGCGTCGGCCTGGCCAAAGGTATTCCGTCCGGCGATAAATTCACGTTTCAACGGTTAGGCTTTGCGCTCGAGCCGGCTGCACCATACGAGTTGCGCCCGAATCCCGGATGGGGTTGTGAAGACCCGCGCGTGACGTTCATCCCGGTCATCGATAAATACGTGATGGCGTACACGGCGTTTGGTCCGCAAGGCCCGCGCATTGCGATTGCGATTTCGGACAACGCGCTCGATTGGCAGCGGTTGGGCTGCATGCGTTTCGACAAGCCCGGTATGCACATCGGCGACGATAAAGATGCCGCGTTCTTCCCCGAACCGGTCACATCGCCGGCCGGAGTGAAGTCGCTCGCTTTTTATCACCGCCCAATGTTGCATCTCTCTGCGGTTGACGGACGCGCAGCAATCCCGATGATCCAAAAAATGCCGTTCGCCGATCGTGAGTCGATTCGCATTGCGTACGTGCCGCTCGAACCCGTGCTCAGCGACATCGGCAACATGCTCGACGTCCACGAGAGCGAAATGGTGCTCTCACCCGACGCGAATTGGGGATCGTTGAAAATGGGCGCCGGCACGCCGCCCGTGCGTATTGAAGAGGGTTGGATGTCGATCTTCCACGCCGTCGACGTTCTGGATATGTCGGGGATCAAACCGATGATGCGTTACAGCGCCGGCCTCGTGATTCACGACATCGACGAGCCGCATAAAGTGCTATACCGCTCGCCCGAACCGATTCTTGCGCCGAGCACGGCGAGCGAACTGCGCGGTATCGTCGACAACGTCGTGTTTCCCACCGGTATCGACGTGCGCACCGATTTGGGCGATCGCGTTTTTGACATGTATTACGGCATGGCGGACTGGTCGATTGGCGCCGCGCGACTAACACTCGGCAGTTCCGAAGAATCAAGCGAAGCGGCCGAAAGCGCTGCTTAAATATCTCGCACTTTCAACCGCGATCGTCTTCGCAATATTCATTGCCGTTGCAGCATATTCGTATCGCGGCATTCTTGCGATAAAAATCAAATCCGTCTATGCCTCCGCGCCGCCGAAAGCATCGCAAACGCTGCCGCCGGCAAAACGTCCGCATAGGAATATCGCCGGAGATGCGCCGTGGGCGCTCTCCGCGCTTCCCGAATGTTTCGCGCAGCAAAGCAAGACGAGCGGGCCGCCCAAGTACGTGCTTGCTCATTTGCCCGGCCATCTCACGCAGGCACGCAGCGGCGACGTGCTGCATTATGGCGATTGCGTGTTACATGTACAGGGCGATGCGGTGCTCGTGGACCGCGGCAAGGACCATTTGCGCGTACCGCCGCCGGCAGCGTTGTATTTCGGCAGCGGCGTCGTTGCGCTTTTGCGCGGCATTCCGGGCGGCTACGATCTGCGCGTGTACACACCGGCTGCCGGCGGACCGACGATATGAGCGAGATCGCAGAAGAAGTTCGCAAGCGGCGCACGTTCGCTATTATTTCGCACCCCGACGCCGGCAAGACGACGCTGACCGAAAAACTGCTCTTGTACGGCGGCGCTATCCAAACTGCGGGACAAGTTTCGGCGCGGCGCGCACAACGCGCGGCCACCAGCGACTGGATGG
Organism: uncultured bacterium; assembly: GCA_964514445.1. Classification (GTDB taxonomy): domain Bacteria; phylum Vulcanimicrobiota; class Vulcanimicrobiia; order Vulcanimicrobiales; family Vulcanimicrobiaceae; genus DASSRQ01. The sequence goes on from CAZERJ010000124.1 coordinate 4,627, forward strand.
AACTCGAAAAGCAGCGCGGCATTTCCATCACGTCAACGGTTTTGCAGTTTCCGTACAACGGTTATACGATCAACTTGCTCGACACGCCGGGCCACCAAGATTTCGGCGAGGACACGTATCGCACGTTGCTGGCTGCCGATGCGGCGGTGATGCTGATCGACGCTGCCAAAGGCGTAGAGCCCCAAACGAAAAAGCTCTTTGCGATTTGCCGCGCGCGGCGCATTCCGCTCTTCACATTCATCAATAAGATGGACCGCCCCAGCCGGGATCCGCTCGAACTGCTGGACGAGCTGGAAAGTGTGCTCGGCATCGGCGTTTTTCCGATGAACTGGCCGCTGGGCAACGGGCCGTCGTTTGCGGGCGTTTACGATCGGCAAACACACGAGGTCTATCTCTTCGAACGCACCGCCCACGGTTCGAAACGTGCGAACGTGAGCGTAGCAGGGCTAAACGATCCGCAGCTCGCGGAGTTGCTGGACGAACGATCGCTGCAAGAGTTCCGCGACGGTTTGGAGCTGATCGAGGGCGCAGGCGCGGAGTTCGACCGTGCGGCGATGCTGCGCGGCGACGTCTCGCCGGTGTTTTTCGGCAGCGCCGTAACCAATTTCGGCGTGCAGCTCTTTTTAGATCGCTTCGTCGACTTGAGTCCGCCGCCGCAGCCGCGCGGCAGCATCGATCCGTCCTCGGAGAAACTGTCCGGCTTCGTCTTTAAGATTCAAGCGAACATGGATCCGCGCCATCGCGATCGCATAGCGTTCGTGCGGTTATGTTCCGGTAAGTTCGAGCGTGACATGACCGTGCGCAACGCGCGCACGGGCAAAGAAGTGCGCCTCTCGCGTGCGATGAAACTTTTCGCAAGCGAACGGGAGTCGCTCGAAGCCGCCTATGCCGGCGATGTGCTCGGTCTTGCGAACCCTGGGGTGTTTGCGATCGGCGATGCGCTCAGCGAAGGGCAGGCGGTGCAGTTCGAACGCGTGCCGTCGTTTGCACCGGAACATTTTGCTTCCGTCCGCAGTATCGATACCTCGGCATACAAATCGTTCGGAAAGGGCATTGCGCAGCTGCGTGAAGAGGGCGCCATCCAGGTGATGTATCCGCTCGGATCCATGAGAACCGAACCGATTCTCGCTGCCGTGGGAGCGTTGCAGTTCGAAGTGGTGAAGTACCGTTTGGAATCCGAGTACAACGTCAAAACGTTGTTTTCACCGCTGCCGTACTCGCTGGCGCGCCGCGTCGGATTGGATGCGGCGGCCGCGGCGCGCATGCAACTTCCCTCGAATGCCAAACTGGTCGAGGACTGGGACGGCCACCCCGTGGCGCTGTTCGAATCGGAATGGAGCTTGCGTCTTGCGCAGGAATGGAATCCGTCGGTGCAGTTTCTCGACTTCGCAGCTCTTGATGAAGGAGGGCAAGATGAAACGCTTGATGGCGCTGGCGCTCGCAGCGCTTAGCCTGGCGTCCTGCGGCGGCCCAAATCCGCGCGAACGCGAAGCCGACAAAATTACGCGCGCAGTGATCGCCAACGACATGCGTCCGGTGATGAACGATCTGGACCCGTCGATTAAGGGCGAGATCACGCGCATCCGCGTTGCCGAACTCTCAGACGAACTGAACGCGCAGGGCGCGTACAAAGGTCTGAAACAAACCACCGACGCGGCTTGGTGCAAAACCGCGGCACGTCCGGGTATGGACTGCTTCGACGTGACGTTTGAAAAAAGCACGTACCACGAATTGATGAAGACCGGAAGCGACGGAAAGGTTCAATACTGGTGGATTCACTCAGCGCCGCCGGGCAGCAGCTCGTAACGATCGACGACGTGCACTCGGCCGCGCAGCGTTTGCGCGGCATCGTGCATCGCACACCT
>CAZERJ010000125.1:0-6490 GCA_964514445.1 uncultured bacterium
GCGGCAACTTTGCCGATGACGGGCATGACGACGGCTTCAGGGATCGGATTTCCGGCGGGTCTGGCCGCCTCGCTGCTGCGCAAAGCGCGGGGTTTGGTTGGGTCGCGGCTGATGAACCCGCGGCGCTCAAGCGTCTTTAAATGCGCGTGAATCGTCGACGAGGACGAAAGGCCGACGCGCTCGCCGATCTCGCGGACCGACGGCGGGTAGCCCCGCTCGGCGGTAAATTGCCGGATGACCTCGAGGATTCGCTGTTGACGCTCAGTCGTTTCTTGCATTTCCCCCTCTGTCAGACCAAATGACCACCCGTATGGCACACCGGTGCGGTATCACCTTAGCACAAGCTACGGCAAAAGGCAAACATACGTTCGACCAGGTATTGACAGCGCTCGCTTGGCCCGTGGTAAAATCTAGGGGACGAACACGCGTTTGGCACAAAATATAGGCAGACTAGTTTGGCGAACGGGCGTTCGGCGCAAGATATAGTAAGGAGATTGAACGGTGCGTAAGCGTAGAGGATTCACCCTGATGCCGCTAATAACGCTGGCGGCCCTAAGTGCGATGGTCACCGTCCCGGCGCTTTCCGGAATGCATCTCTATGCTGCTGCGCCGAGGCACTACGCGACCATCATTGTGCGTCCGGGCGACACACTTTGGAGCATAGCCTCGGCCCGCACCGCTACAAGCAACGATGTCCAAGAGACGATCGACCAAATCACGGAAGTGAATCATCTCGGCACCGGCGCCATCACTCCGGGACAACGCTTGCGCGTCCCGATGTAGTTTTCACGAAGGCCAAGCCGCAAAAAAGACCGCCCCTCCCTGCGGTCTTTTTTCTTTCTGTTCTTATGGTCAGCGCGGAATATCTACGCCGGCAAATGCATCTTCGATGTCAAAGCGCAACCACGGAACGACGTCGCATGAAAATGTTTCACCACGCGTCCAAGCGCGGATACTGCCCGGTCTTTTCGTCGATGAGTGATTGACGGTCGGAAGCAGAGCGTACTTCGACAGCGATTTCCGGCGCGAAAGCCGGCTCTTCAGCTTCGTCATCTGTTAAAGGCCGCAATCGCTCGTACGAAACGTAAGACGTATCGCGCACAAGCGTCGTGTCCGGCGTCAAGTTGAATCGCCATTCGGTGCCAACGAAGCCGCGACGGCCGGCCGCCGATATATTCGATTTCCGGTTTGTCCACGATCGATCGCATTGCTGAACCCTCACACAATGATATCACGCCGGGTCGGGCCGTCAGAGAGATTCTTACCGCCGTGTAACCACGATCACGCTATGATCGGAATGGTCGTTTAAAAACTCGAGTCCCTCAACGATCCATGTGTCGAGTCCACCGCTCGTGTGCTTCGCTACTTCGCGCACGACATGAATGCGGTCTTTGAGCCAGGCTAATTCCGAGCGTGGCGCGGCGGGCCAAATAGCAACTTCGCAATCTTCGCATTGGTAGCCGGCTTTCATACGTAACGCGGCGTTACGCAAACAAAAAAGGGACCCTGCATACGCAGAGTCCCTTTTCCCTTGCGAATTCTCGCTCTAGCGAACTAGAGTTTGACTTGCGCTTGGAGGTAGAGCGTGAACGGGATGAACGCGCCGATTCCGTTGTTGAACTTCGGAAGGTAGCTTTGTTGCTCCCATGGGTACGCTGTCACGTTGTTGTTCGCGGCAGGGCTCGGAATACCGTTCGCGCCCAGCGTGCCGTTATACCAACCCGAACCGTTGTAGAAGCTATTTGAGTAGTACCCGCAGTTATTCTGACTGGGCGGATACGTGTTCGTCCAAGGCTCTTTGTCGCCGCCGAAGCACGTGTGCCACAGATTCGTGGCGGTCATTTGCAGCGTCACCTTAGGAGACACGTCATAGCTTACTTGCAGGTTCGCGATCGCGAGGTTCGGCTGACGGAACTGGCCGTACTTCGCGAAGCTTCCCGTCTGCGGGTTCGGCACGTACAGGTAGCCGGTGAACGGCGCCGCACCCGGTCCAGCCGTGGTGTAGTCGCAGTTCAATGCTGTTGCCGTACCGGCCGCAACGGCGCCCGTTCCAGCCTGGTTCGATCCGCAGTTACGCGGGTCGACGCCGGTGACGTCGTACGGCGAACCGTAGACATTACCGGCCTGAAGCTGGAGCGATGGCGTAATGGCGAATTTCTGGTGACGATAATTCAGCACCAGGTTCGTCACGTAGGGTGAGTTGTACCAGCCCGCACTGCCTGTGTACACGCCCGGGAATTGAGCGGTACCGCCTTGCTCATACCAGCCGTCAAGCGGTGCAATCGACGCCGCGTTAAACGAGGGCATGTTGTAGTACGGGTTCGCGATGTCCGCAGCCGTCGGGGCAGCGGGGCACGCTTCGCCAACGCCGCCGTTATAGCATGGCGAACCGCCGCCTGCCTTCGTGAGGGCGTTGTAGTTGTTGATCGCTTGCTGCTCATAGAACATCTGGTTCTGAGTAAGCAGCGGCTGGAATTGTACTTGCGACTTCGTGTACGTGAAGGTCAACGCACCCGACAGACCATCTGAACGGAAGTCGCCGTAGCGGAATTCGCTTTCGACGCCGTATTGGCGCGCTTTACCTACCGGTACTTGCGTGACAAAGCCGGCGCCGATGAACGATTGCTGTTCCCAGTTCGACGTCGTTCCGTAGAACGGCGTGATCTTGAACGACATTGCCGTTCCATGGATGCGCTTCTCGAGTGAGAGATCGTACTGCGCCGACGTTTCGCCCGTAATCGGGTGGAACGGCGTGTACGTTCCCAGGTTTAAGAAGTTCGTCCAAAGGTTGGCAGCAGAACCGCCACGGTAGAGATACTCAACCGATGCGGAGATCGGAGGTTCGACAAAGCGGCCCGCCGAGAAGCGCCACACCGTGTCGGGGTTTTGCGTAAACGTACCGGAAACACGCGGCGACCAGTACTTGAGCTGGTACGAGCCCGGCACATTGAGACTGAAGTTCGGCGCCTGAATGCCGTTTTGCACCGTGCCGTTCGGGTGAACGGTAAGTGCCGCTCCAGGGATCGGATTTCCAGCAGCGTCAGTTGCCGCGGCGCACGGTCCCGTCGTGAAGACGGGGTTCGCCGGCGGATAGTTGCCGGGGAGAATCGGGTTCACGAGGACCTGGTTATTCGCCGGGTTGACGCATGCGTTGTTCCTGACGATCTGTGCGTAGAATGGGTTTTGACCCACTGCTGCGGGTGCGAGACCGTAGTTGAACTGGTCGAAGCGCACGCTCAGGTTCAACGTGAGTTTGCTCGTCGGGCGCCACTGGTCTTCAAGCGAAGCCGAGTAGAAGTCCGGCTTGACGGTATTGAACGTGCCGCTAGCATTGCCGTTCCACAATGTCGACCATTGTGCTCCGGCGACAGCCGCAGGGCTACCCGCAGGTGGAACCGGCAGCGCAGCGCCGCCAGCGATAGCGTTCGCGCCGCCAGGCAGCTGGAACCGGGAGGAGTAGCATCCCACTTCGTTGCCCGTTGTTCTGCTGTAGCAGTGGTACGTGCCGGACGCGTCGAGCGAGATGAGGCCAATCGGGGACCCTGCCGAGCTGCTCGTCGAGCCGGCGCCCGTGTGGTTGAAGCGGTTCACGCTCGCGTGCGTGTAGTTTGCCGTGAACTGCAGTAAGTGCTGGTCGGTGATCTGGTTAAAGTACTGAAGCATCGAACCAGCGGTATGCGTGATCAGGTCGTAGTTCGGGGAGTCGTACGCCCAACCGAAGTTGTACGCATATCCCGAAGTAGCACCGTTTTCAGTCCAGTCGCTGAAGAACGTATAGCCCATGACGCGTGCAAAAGCGCGATCCGAGAACGGATGCGTCCATTGCAGCTTCACGATGCCGGTGTCGTTGTTCGACAAGTCGTTGAGATTCGTCGGCAACTGAGCCCCGAACGAATGCGCTGGGGTGTTCGGCTGGAAGTACTGCGAGGGCGTTAGGCTTGGCGTTGCAGATCCCGCAGCGGCGATAGGTGTACCAAACGGGAGATTGTAGGCCCACACGTCGCGGTATTTGGGATAGTTCGGCCCGCCGAGAGCGCATGCGTTCGCAACCGTCTGTTGACCTTGCGGTCCGCAGTACGGGAAACCCGTAACTGCGACCATGTAGCCGTTGATGTTGTTTTCGTTGAAGGGGTTCGTCAGGTTGTACGTCTGCATAGCGGACGCGCTGCCCATCAACTGAATGTCATCTCTTTGGCCATTATGACGCTGGACGCCAAAGTGGAAGTTCACGACGTTTTCGCGATCCTGGAGCAAATTCGTCATGCCCCACGTGTTCGTTAGGTGTCCCAGACAGCCCTGAGCCGGCACGGCCGGATCGGCAAGACCGAGAGGTGAGCACTCGTTGAATACGCCTTGGCTCGTTGCGGTCAGCGCCGATGCGAATCCGTACGTCACGTACGGCGAACCCGTCCCGAGCAGATTGGCGCCGTTGTTTTGGTCGATGAAGCGGAACGCTTGATCGTAGCCGCCGATGCCGACGTAGTAGCTGAAAAGACGGTTCGGTGATGCGCCACCGGCTTCAACGCGTGCCGAGTGATAGAACGCGCCGACGGCCGAAAGGCCGCCTTGCAGCATTCCGTAACCGGGATATGTACCGGTCTTGATCACCTGGTTGATGAAGCCGGAGATGCCCGTCGAGGAAATGCTCGCAGGACCGCCACCGGTGTAAACCTGCAGCTCCTGCAAGCCAAGGTTCGACGACGTCGAGGCGGTGTAGTTGTCGAATGCGCGGTTAACCGGAATGCCGTCGTACTCGAATCCCGTCGTCCACGGGTTTGCACCACGAACGACAACGGCTTGGTTCCAGCCGGCGCCGCCGGTGCCTACGACGAGGCCCGGTACGGATGCGATTGCGGAGTACGCGTTATCGAGGTTGCCGCCGCCGCCCAGAGCGGCCGTTTTCTGCATCGTTGCAGGGTCGACGTTGTAAATGTCACCGCCGACGCCTGATTTCACCAGATTCGAGGCGGCTTGCGAGCGGACATTGACGATGGTCTTGAGCGCTTTAATCATGACCAGGGAAACCGTTTGAACCTGGTCAGCGAAGACGCTGTATCCCGCTTGCGAGATATCTTGATAGCCTTCTTTGGTCACGCTGACGGTATATGCGTCAGGCGCCAGGCTTAAGAACGAGAAATTACCGCCAGCGTCGGTGGTACCGGACGCAATTTGTGACGGGGAGCTGACAGTTACCTTAGCACCGGCAACTGGAGCCCCTTCCGGAGTGTGAACGGAGCCGGTGAGACCGCCCGTCGTGCCCGCCAGTGCCCATGTTCCCTGGGCGAGCATTGCGACGAGGAGTAACACCGCTACGAACGCATGCCGGACTCTCAATTTTGGCATGGTTCCTCCTTAGAGGTGGATCCCGAGTGATTGTTGTTCGCCGGCGCATGCTGCAGCAAAGGCGCAGAGTGCACCGACTAAGCGACGGTTCTTTTCATGGAATCTTAATCCTCTGAGAAACTTCTGATAAAAAAAGGCACCCTTCCCGTGTGGGGAAGGGTGCCTTTCACCTAGGCGCTGGCCATTTCGGGCCCCGCCATCTCTACCTTAACGCGACATTACATCTTAATGCGTGCTTCGAGGTAGAAATTGATGGGTGTCAGCGTCGAGCTTCCGTCAACGTTCACACCGCCCAAGAACGCACCGTACGGATACTTCACGAACGGTTGCGCAGCCGCGGGATATTGCGTGTTCGCCGGCGTCCAGTTGTAGACGTTACCCATTGGCGAGAAGTCGCCGGCATTATTGATAATGCCGTACGAGCAGACGTTGGAGTCGTTATACGTCCACGCAGCCTTCGTTCCGCCGAAGCATTTATTGACCAGATTTGCAACTGTGCCAATTAATGTGATCTTCGGAGAAACGTCGTAGCTGAGCTGAAGATTCATAACGAACTGCGACGGGTTCACGAACGATCCCGGAAGATCGAACGTGTGGGTGTAGGTATTCGGAACGACAATCGTGCCATTACACGAGGTGGCGTCGTATGCGGCACCACCGGCGCCGCCGTACGGGTAGCGAGGATCGTTTGCGATCGCGCCGCCTGCGAGCGCATCGCATCCGACTGCGGGATCGATTCCCGCATTCGTCTCCGGTGATCCGTAACGGTTGCCCGCTAAGAACTGGAAGCTCGGCGTGATAGCAAACTTGTCTTTCTTGTAATTGAGAACAAGCGTTGCCGCGTACGGGTACTCAAACGAATCCGCCGAGCCGCCGATGCCGCCCGGGAAGATGTCGTAGACGGGGTAGTTGGCGGTTGGACTCAGCAGCGGTTGCACCGGTGCGTTCCAATACGGGTTCGCGATCGCTCCGGCGACTCCGCAACCTTCCGGGGCGCCCGCGTTGGGGTTTGGGCCTGCCGGAAGCGTGTTCGGTTGATAGCACGGAGATGCACTCGAGGAATTAGCACCACAGCGCGAGTCGCCGGGATTGGACGCACAGAACGACGTGTATCCGTTGTACGTCTTGATATCCGCATTGATTTGCG
>CAZERJ010000126.1:0-1256 GCA_964514445.1 uncultured bacterium
CGGCGCGAGGTGGTGGAGCTCGCCATCCGCGCGCTGAAGGCGGTCTGGCACCGCGGCGCGGTGGGCGCCGACGGCAAGACCGGCGACGGCGCGGGCGTGCTCGTCGGCGTGCCCCAGGCCTTCTTCGCCGAGCAGGTGCGCCAGGCGGGCCATACGGCGCGCCCGGGGCCGATCGTGGTCGGGATGATGTTCCTGCCGCGCACCGATCTGAACGCCCAGGAGGCGGCGCGCACCCTGGTGGAGAGCGAGGCGCTCGACGCCGGCTTCTATATCTACGGCTGGCGCCAGGTGCCCACGAACGTGGCGGCGGTCGGCGAGCGGGCGGCGGCGACGCGGCCCGAGATCGAGCAGATCATGCTGGCGCCCCCCGCCGGGCTCGACGCCCTGGCGCTGGAGCGCGAGCTGTTCCTCATGCGGCGGCGCATCGAGAAGCGCGCAGCGGCCGCTAACCTGAGCCTCTACGTCTGCACCCTGTCGGCGCGCTCCCTCGTCTACAAGGGCATGTTCCGGGCCGAGGACATCGACGTCTTCTATCCGGACCTGCGCGACCCGCGCTTCGAGTCGTCGGTGGCCCTGTTCCACCAGCGCTATTCGACCAACACCTTCCCGGAATGGCGGCTGGCCCAGCCGTTCCGGATGCTGGCCCACAACGGCGAGATCAACACGCTGAAGGGCAACGTCAACTGGATGCGCAGCCACGAAATCCGCATGGCCGCGCACGCCTTCGGCGACAGCCAGGAGGCGGTCAAGCCCGTGGTGCAGCCGGGCGGCTCGGACTCCGCGGCGCTGGACAATGTGTTCGAGGTGCTGGTGCGGGCGGGCCGGTCGGCGCCCATGGCCAAGGCCCTGCTCATGCCCGAGGCCTCCAACCGGCGCGACGGGGCCATGAGCCCCGAGCACATGGCCTTCTACGGCTACTGCAATGCGGTGATGGAGCCCTGGGACGGGCCGGCCGCGATCTGCGCGACGGATGGCGCGTGGGTGGTGGCGGGCAAGGACCGCAACGGCCTGCGCCCGTTGCGCGTGCTGGAGACCACCGACGGTCTGCTGATCGTGGGCTCGGAGACCGGCATGACCGGCGTGCCCGACGATCGCATCGCCCATCGCGCCCACATCGGCCCAGGCCGGCTGATCGGCGTCGACCTGGAGGCGGGCAAGCTCTACGGCGAGGGCGAGTTGCTCGACCACCTGGCCGCCAAGCACCCCTACCGCGAGTGGCTGAAGAACACCGTCGAGCTGGAGCCGGTGATCGCGCC
>CAZERJ010000126.1:1356-6421 GCA_964514445.1 uncultured bacterium
GGGCCTGACCTCCACCCAGGTGTTCCTGAACTGGAAGGGCGCGATCGAGGCCGGCCTGATGAAGGTGCTGGCGCGCAAGGGCATCTCGGTCATCTCCTCCTACCGTGGCGGCTACGAGTTCGAGGCGGTGGGCCTGTCGCGGGCGCTGGTGGCGGAGTTCTTCCCCGGCCTCACCTCGCGCATCTCGGGCATCGGCGTGGCGGGCCTGGAGAAGAAGGCGGTCGAGCAGCACCGGGCGGCGTTCCGCCCCGTGCGGCCGCAGGTTCCCGCGGGCGGCTTCTACAAGCTGCGTGCGGGCGGCGAGGCGCACGCCTACGACGCGAAGCTGATCCACCTGCTGCAGGACGCGACCACGCGCGGCGACTACAAGCGGTTCAAGGCCTATTCGGCCCTCACCCGCGAGGGGCCGCCGATCGCGCTGCGCGACCTGCTCGACTGGCGCTCGGAGCTGCCGCCCGTGCCGCTGGACGAGGTCGAGACCGTCAACGAGATCCGCAAGCGCTTCCTGACCCCCGGCATGTCGCTCGGCGCCCTGTCGCCGGAGGCGCACGAGGTGCTCAACATCGCCATGAACCGGATCGGCGCGCGCTCGATCTCGGGCGAGGGCGGGGAGGACCCCGAGCGCTATGTGGCCCGGCCCAACGGCGACAACGCCAACTCCGCGGTCAAGCAGGTGGCCTCGGGCCGCTTCGGCGTCACCGCCGAATACCTGAACCAGTGCCGCGAGATCGAGATCAAGGTGGCCCAGGGCGCCAAGCCCGGCGAGGGCGGCCAGCTGCCCGGCTTCAAGGTCACCGAGTTCATCGCCCGGATGCGGCATTCGTCGCCGGGCGTCAGCCTGATCTCGCCGCCGCCGCACCACGACATCTATTCGATCGAGGATCTGGCGCAGCTCATCTACGACCTGAAGCAGATCAACCCCGACGCCCGGGTCGCGGTGAAGCTGGTCTCCGCGTCAGGGATCGGCGCGATCGCGGCGGGCGTGGCCAAGGCCAAGGCCGACCTGATCGCCATCTCCGGCCACGTCGGCGGCACCGGCGCCTCGCCGCAGAGCTCGATCAAGTTCGCGGGCGCGCCCTTCGAGATCGGCCTGGCGGAAGCCCACCAGGTGCTGACGCTGAACGACCTGCGCCACCAGGTGCGCCTGCGCACCGACGGCGGCGTCCGCACCGGCCGCGACGTGATCATCGCGGCGATGCTGGGCGCGGAGGAGTTCGGGGTCGGCACCGCCTCGCTGATCGCGGTGGGCTGCCTGATGGTGCGCCAGTGCCATTCCAACACCTGCCCGGTCGGGGTGTGCACCCAGGATGAAAAGCTGCGCGCCAAGTTCACCGGCTCGCCGGAGAAGGTGATCAACCTCTTCAGCTTCATCGCCGAGGAGGTGCGCGAGATCCTGGCCAAGCTCGGCTTCCGCACGCTCGAGGAGGTGATCGGGCGCACCGACCTGCTGCGCCAGGTCAGCCGCGGCGGCGACCACCTGGACGACCTCGACCTCAATCCGCTGCTGGTCAGGGTCGAGACCCTGGGCGCGCCCCAGCGCCGGTCGGAGACAGGCCGCAACGAGGTGCCCGACACGCTCGACGCCCAGATCCTGCGCGACGCCGCCGCGCTGCTCGAGCGCGGCGAGAAGATGCAGCTCACCTATGCGGTGAAGAACACCATGCGCGCGATCGGGGCCAGGACCTCCTCGGCCATCCTCCGCCGCAAGGCCCCCAAGCCGCTGCTGCCCGATCACCTGACCATCCAGCTGCGCGGCTCGGCGGGCCAGAGCCTGGGCGCCTTCTCCGTCGAGGGCGTGCGCATCGAGCTGACCGGCGACGCCAACGACTACGTCGGCAAGGGCCTCTCAGGCGCGACCCTGGTGATCAAGCCGCCCGTGTGGGGTCGGGACCAGGCGCTGATCGGCAATACGGCGCTGTACGGCGCGACCTCGGGGCGGCTGTTCGCGGCCGGGCTGGCCGGCGAGCGCTTCGCGGTGCGGAACTCGGGCGCGACCGCGGTCGTGGAAGGCCTCGGCGTGCACGGCTGCGAGTACATGACCGGCGGCATGGTCGCCGTGCTGGGCCCGGTCGGCTGGAACTTCGGCGCGGGCATGACCGGCGGGCGGGCCTTCGTCTGGGATCCGCAGGGCGCGCTCGCCGCGCGGCTCAACGGCGAGACCGTCGAGATGTCGCCCGTCGGCGGCGAGGCGGCCGAGACCTTGCGCCGGCTGGTGGAGGCCCACGCCCGGGAGACCGGCTCGCTGCGCGCCCTCGAGCTGCTCGACGACTGGGCCGGCGCGCTGGAGGCCTTCGTCGAGGTCGCCCCGCGCGTCGCCGCGGCCCGGGCGGAGCGCAAGCGGGCGTAGCGGGCCAAGCCCCCCGGATCGGACCGGAGGTCTGGCGCAGTGAACGCCGTGCGCGGCTCGGCGGCGCCTGCCGACAGCCGTGTGCGGCCTCCGGGGCGGCGGCTGCGCCCGGCGCGCCTGATTCGCAAAAGGGAGCGCAGCCTGGAGGCAACAATTTTGCCTCCGCAACCCCCTCTTGCGAAGTTTTCAACAGACTCGCCGCCCCATAATCGTTAAGATTGCGGAACGCTGCTCAGGACGCCGGCGACGGCTGGCGTCGCGTTCCGCACCCGTGTCGCTGGGGCCGGACGCCGTGGGCTGAGCGGGGTGTGCCGGGCGACGCGTACCGAATTCTCTTTGTACGGATATGACTCCCCCTCGCGTTTGGGGGCGCACTTTCGGCTGGGCGGTCGTTTGCGACCGAGGACGGGTTTGGGGTTGAACGATGAAACTCGGGTTCAAGGGCGAGCAGCCCTCGCGTGACGGTGATGCGCGGCGGGGACGGTTTTTCGCGGTCAAGGAGCGGCCCCGGCCGCCAGTCGCAGTGGAGCCGCTGCAGCACGCGCACGACATCGGCGCCCGCTTCGAAATGGTCACGGAGAAGCTGGAGACGGCCCAGCGCGTGGCCGAAGACATCCGGGGGTTGATCAGCCTGATCGGCGACCTGCGCCAGCCGATCATCGACGAATTCCGCGAGCGGCGCCTTGAGCACGCCGAGCTTTTGGCCGCGCGCTCGGTCGGCGAGGCCGCGCGCGAACGGCTGGAGGAGCTGGAGCAGGCCAACCTCGAGCTGGTTGCGCGGGCGGCGGGGGCGGAGGCCGCCCTGTCGGACGCCGAGGCCCGGGTCTCGGCGCACGAGGCGGCGCTGCGGGGGCGCGATCAGGAGATCGAGCATCTGAAGCTGGAGCGGGCCGAGCGGCGCGCCCAGTTCAGCGAGCTGGAGGCGGCGCAGACCGCTGCGGTCGGCCGGCTGACGGAGCTGGAAGAGGACGCCGTCACCTTCAGGTCCCGCGCGGAGACCGCGGAAGGACGGCTGCGGGAGAGCGAGGCCCTGACGGTCAAGCTGCAGCAGGAGCGGATGCTGGCGGAACAGGACTTCGCCGTCCTGCAGAAGCGGCTGGAGCAGGCTCATGCCGAGACCGCCCAGCTCACCAGCCGCCTCGCCCAGGCGGAGGAGCAGCTCTCGGCCGAGCGCAAGCGGTCGCTCGACATGGAGAACGCCAGGCTTTCGGCGGAGACCGAGAACGCCAAGGCCGCACGTCTGATGGAGGCCAGGCTGGAGGCACAGCGATCCGACCTCAGCTCGCTGGAGGCCAAGCTGGAGGCGGCGCTGGCCCGGGCCGCCAAGCTCGACGAGCTGAACACCACCCTGACCCAGCGGCTGGCCGAGGCCAACCTCCGCCAGAAGGCGCTCGAGGACGAGAAGGTCACCCTGGTCCAAGCCCACGAGCGGGCGCTGGCGAGCGCCCACGCGCGCGAACAGGAGGCCGAGACTATGCGCCGGGACTTCCTGTCGCTGGAGGCCGCGCGCGCCGCGGCCGTGGAGCGCGCCGACGAACTGGCGCGTCTGGCCGCCAGCCGCGAGACGGCCGCCAAGCGCGCCGAGCGGCAGATCGCCGTGCTCAAGGAGCGGCTGGAGACGGCTCAGGCCGACCACGCCCGCAAGCGCACCGTCCTGGACGAGCGCCTGTCCACCATGCAGACCCAGTACGAACGCGAACGCGCCGAGCGGGCGATCGTCGAAGGCGCGCTGGAGACCGCGCGCCGCGACCGCGGGCGCGAGCTGGAAGGCGCGGCCGAGCTGGCGTAGGGTTTCCCCCCGGACGCAGGGCGATCGCATCTGCAGCCGTCATCCCGGCCGTAGCCCGAAGGGCGGAGAGCCGGGACCGCCCAGGAGAAGCCGCTTCTTGTTGATGGGTCCGGATAGCTGCTGCGCAGCTTCCGGGATGACGGTTTCAATTGCCGCCCGCCGCGATCGAGGTCGACCTTGACGGGGCGGCGGAGCGCCGTCCGGCGATCATTTTCCATCGCCGGCTTGGCTGGTCCATCGACTCTCAACAATATAGCGTTAGGCGCTAGAGTCGGTGGGGGATCAGTCTTTGCGGGGCGAGATCATGAAACTGAGCATCAAGGGGTTCGCCCTCAAGGACCGCGTCCGCGAGGAGCAGGCCCCGACGCAGGCCGCGCCCGCCGAGCCGCTGCAGGTGGCCCACGAGATCGGAGCCCGTTTCGAGCTGGTCAACGAGAAGCTCGACAACGCCCAGCATGTGGCCGAGCAGATCCGCTCGCTGATCACCCTGCTCGGCGACCTCCGCGCCCCGATCTTCGAGGAGTTCCGCGAGCGCCGCATCGAGCACGCCGAGCTGCAGGCGCTGCAGTCCACCGCCGAGGCGATGCGCCAGCGGCTCGAGGAGCTCGAGCGCGACAACGTCGGGCTGACCGCACGCGCCGCCGGCGCGGAGGCTGCGCTTTCCGACACGGAGTCGCGGCTCATCGCCCGCGAAACCGCCCTGCGCAGCCACGAGATGGAGATCGAGCAGCTGAAGGTCGAACGCGCCGAGCGCCGGGGCCAGGTGGCCGAGCTCGAACAGGCGCGTGAGGTTGCGGCGAGCCGCGTGGCGGATCTCGAGGAGGAGACGACCGCCCTGCGCAGCCGCGCCGAGCAGGGCGAGCGGCGCTATCGTGAGAGCGAGGCCCTGGCCGGGAAGCTGCAGCAGGACCGCGTCCTTGCCGAGCAGG
>CAZERJ010000127.1:0-6218 GCA_964514445.1 uncultured bacterium
GTCTCGAGAATAGACTGCGCCTGCATGAATTCTGCTTCACGCAATGCGTCGGGTTCAACCTCAATGAGGTGTAGTAATTCGTCGATCCGGTCGTTCATAAAGCCTGCCTTAGCGCTCGGCTCAGTTCCCCTAAGCGTCACTTACTCAGTATCGTCATGTGTTTCGGAATTGTTAATCCCGTCGCGCCCCATATACCCGGCAAGGAGGGGGACCCCGCGTTTCGGGCGGAATTTGCCGACTCGCCATGTCGTCCGCTTACGTTCTCGAAGTACTCAGCGGGCCGCTCGACGGTAAAACGTGGGCCTTTAACGATGAAATCGTCATCGGCCGCGATGAATCGCTAGCGGACGCCTGCATTGCCCTTGACCGCTACGTTTCGCGCCGGCACGCCCGGCTGCGCTCGGCGGCGGGCACGCTCATGCTCGCCGACCTGCAAAGCAGAAACGGCACGCGCGTGCATGACCGGCCAGTGACCGCGGAGGAGCCGCTCGACGTCGGCACGCCGTTTCAAGTGGGGCGAACATTGCTACGCGTGACGCGCGCTTAGCGCTCGCGGCGCTGCCGCGGCCGCTTGGTTTCGTGCCCACCATGGGCGCCTTGCATGAAGGCCACCTCGAACTGGTCCGCACGGCGCGGCGCGAATGCGTAAGCGTTGCGGCTAGCATTTTCGTCAACCCGCTCCAGTTCGGCCCCGGCGAGGACTTCGAGAAATACCCGCGTGATGTCGAAGGCGATAAACGCAAGTTGCAGGCGGAGGGCGTGGATTACATTTTTACGCCGGAGCAGCGCGATCTGTATCCGCCTGGATTTAGCACGTACGTCGACGTCGGCGATTTGGGAACGAAGTTTGAAGGCGCGGTCCGTCCCACGCACTTTCGCGGAGTGGCCACCGTGGTTGCGAAACTGCTGAACATCGTTGCTCCCGACGTGTTGTACCTGGGTCAAAAAGACGCGCAGCAAACCGCAGTCCTGCGCAAGATGGTTTCAGACCTGGAGTTTCCGGTACGCGTCGAGATCGTTCCAACGGTGCGCGAAGCGGATGGTCTGGCTCTTTCCAGCCGTAACGTGTACCTGTCGCCGGAGCAGCGCCGCGCGGCGCCGAGTCTATACAGAGCGCTTCAAGCGATGGCCGACTGTTTGCACGCCGGCAACGATGCCGTGGATGCGCGAAAGGCTGCGCAGCGCGAACTGCAAGAGCCTGGACGCTGGGATTACCTGGACGTCGTCGACGCGCAGACGTTCGAACCGCTTTCATTCTTGCGCACGCCGGCGTTCGTCATTGGCGCCGCCCGCTTCGGCGATACGCGTCTGATCGATAACGTGCTGGTCGTGCAATGAACGATTTATACCGCGGCGCGCGCATTTTGCTTTGCGTCACCGGCGGCATCGCGGCGTACAAAGCCGCAGCGCTGACCAGCACACTCGTGCAACGTGGAGCGGTTGTCGACGTGATGATGACGCAAGAATCTACCCAGTTTGTAGCTCCGCTGACGTTCTCTGCGTTGACGGCGAGGCCGGTCTACACCTCGCTGTGGGATGCGCCCGAGCGCATTCCGCATATTCGTTTGGTCCGCGAAGCGCAGCTCGCACTGATCGTGCCGGCGACGGCAAACATTCTTGCGAAATTGGCGCAAGGCATCGCGGACGATCTCGTAACGAGCGCGCTGCTGGCGGCGCGCATTCCCATTCTCGCAGCGCCGGCGATGAACGATGCAATGTACGACCATGCCGCGACACAAGCGAACATCGAAATGCTGCGCGATCGCGGTTACACGTTCATCGATCCCGAGGAAGGCTTTCTGGCCGAGCGTGAGCGCGGCGTTGGGCGCTTAGCGAGTGAAGATGCGATTTTGGATGCGATTGCGGTCGTGTTGCGGCGTTCGGCTTCGCTTGCGGGCGTGAATGTTCTGATCACCGCGGGACCGACGCGCGAAGCGTTCGATCCGGTGCGTTTCGTGAGCAATCCGTCGACCGGAGCGACGGGCATCGCGCTCGCACGCGAAGCGGCTCTGCGCGGCGCGACGGTTACGCTGATATTAGGCCCGACGCACTTGCGCGCACCCGCGGGCGCGCGGACGGTGCAAGTACAGACGGCGCAAGAAATGTATGAAGCGGCCATGCAGCATACGTCTGCCGATGTAATTATTGCGGCTGCGGCGGTTTCGGATTGGCGGCCTGAATCGGCGCAAGATCAAAAGGTCAAGAAGACGGACGAAGATTTAAACGTGCGCATGGTGCGCAATCCCGACGTGCTCGCTGCTCTTGGGCAGAAGGCGGCGGCCGCATTTGTGGTTGGCTTTGCTGCCGAGACGCAATCGCACGAAGAGAATGCGCGCGAGAAACTGCAGCGCAAACAGCTGGATATGATCGCCGTCAACGACGTCTCGCAGGGCCGTGGGTTCGGCGTGCAGCGCAACGCATTGACGCTACTGTGGGGATCTGACGGCCGGCGCGAACTCGGTGACGGTTCGAAAGAGATGTTGGCTGCGCGTTTGTGGGATGCGATTGAGGAACGCCGTGCTGCTGGCGATTGATGTCGGTAATACCGAAACAAAGCTCGGACTGTTCGACAACGGTGGCCCGTTGCAGCAGTCTTGGCGCGTGAACACGGACTCAAAGCGTACAGCGGACGAGCACGGCGTGTTTTTTACGCAGCTGTTCATGACAGCGGGTGTAAATATCGCTGATGTGAACGGCGTTGCAATTGCAAGCGTTGTGCCGAAACTCGACGGCACGCTACGCTCGGCATGCGAGCGGTACTTCCGGTGCACGCCGGATTTCTTGGAACCGCAAACGCAGCGCCTGGTTACGATTCAAACGGATCGCCCCAGTGAAGTGGGTGCGGATCTTGTCGCCGCCGCAATCGGCGGGTTGCGCGAGTACGGAGCACCGCTAATCATCATCAGTTACGGAACGGCGACCGTCTTCATTGCGATCTCCGCCGAGCGCAAGTATCTGGGGGTGTCAATCGCTCCGGGCATCGTGACATCGATTGATGCACTGATTGGGCGCACGGCAAAGCTGCCGCAGATATCGCTCGAAGCACCCGAGCACGCTATCGGCACTGACACCATCTCGGCGTTGCAATCCGGCATCATTTTCGGCTGCGTCGGCCAAACGGAAGCGCTCGTCTCTCGCTTCCGCGAAGAGATGGCCGTGAACGCACGTGTCGTGGCGACGGGCGGCTTAGCCTCAGTCATCGCCCGGCACACCACCATGATCGACGACGTCAACGCATCCCTCAGCCTTGTGGGCTTGCAACATTACTTCTTCTCGAAGGCGTCAGGATAGGCACGCACGCCTGGTGTCATGGTGAGGTTGGAACTACCGCCGAGGCATCGAGCGCGCTCAAGCCACCACGCCCTGCTATCACCCGCGTAGCGCGCCACCGCTAAACCCATGCTATACTCTTGCTCGCCGTGTCGATGGTAAAGCCGCTGGTCATAGGACCACATGAAATCTCGCCGCCCCTAGTGCTCGCGCCCATGTCGGGCGTGACAAACCGCACCATGCGAGCGCTCTATAAGCCGTTCGGTCTCGGGCTGACGGTAACGGAATTCGTGTCGGCCAACGCGCTGCGCTACGCCTCGAGCGCGAAGCGCACGATGGAGATGATCGATCAGCACGGCATGGAGAAGCCGGTCAGTACGCAGCTGTGGGGCGACGACCCCGCTGTGATGGCGCAAGCGGCAAAAGTGGTGCGCGAGTGCGGCGCCGACATCGTCGACATCAACTTCGGCTGCCCAGCGCCCAAAGTGACGAAAACCAACGGTGGCTCCGCTTGCTTGCGCGATGTCGATCGCTGCGAGCAAATCATGCGCGCCGTCGCTGAGGCCGTGGACTGCCCCGTCACGATGAAAATGCGCCTCGGCTGGACGGAAGATGCACTTGTGTACATCGACGTCGCCAAACGCGCACAAGCGGTCGGCGTGCAAGCCGTTACGCTGCATGCGCGTACGGCGCGCCAGTTCTACAAGGGCAATGCGAACTGGGATCACATCAAGCGGCTCAAAGAGTCGGTCGACATTCCCGTGATCGGCAACGGCGATCTGGGTGATCCAGACGTTGCCATGCAACGCATGCGCGAGAGCGGCGTCGATGCGATCATGCTCGGCCGCGCAACGCTCGGAAACCCCTGGCTGATTTCGCAAATCCGCGATCTCATGGAGGGCCGCGAAGCAGCCCCCTTGCCGCCGCCGGCGGAACGTTTGCGCTATGCGATCGACGTGCACTACCGCACGATGATCGAAGAACTCGGTGAAGATCGCGCCGTACCGCAGATGCGCAAACATCTTGCGCTGTATTTGAAAGGCATTCCCAATGCGGCGATCTTGCGCGAACGCATCATGCATTTAGATCGAGCGTCCGAAGTGCAAGCCGTGGTTTACGAAACAATCGCGTCGCTGGAACGCGCGATGGCAGCGTGATCGAGCAGACCGAGGCGCAAGCGCTTCTTCAGGAAGCTTTCGACAACTATAGACTCTACGTCAATCCACCGCTGGCACGGGTAATGAAACTTTCCGGCAGCGCAGTGGAAGTGCGTGCGCGCGGTTGCACCATCTGGGATCAAAACGGCAAAGCCTATCTCGATTTTGCCGGCGGTTACGGCGTGTTCACGCTGGGACATAGCCACCCGAAAGTGCTTGCCACCGTTCGCGAGCAGATGGAATTGATGTCGCTCTCCGGCAAGACGATGTTCAACATTCCGCTCGGGCGTGCATCGAAGCGGCTCGCAGAGCTCGCGCCGGGCGATCTGCAGATTTCATTCTTCTGCAACAGTGGAACGGAAGCGGTGGAAGGCGCAATCAAGCTCGCGCGAGCCGCGACGAAGCGCCACAAGATCGTCGCGACGCGCGATGCTTATCACGGCAAAACGCTCGGCGCGCTCTCCGCAAGCGGACGCGATTATTTCAAAGAAAAGTATTCGCCGCTGCTCGCCGGCGTTGCGCACGTTGATTACGGTGATACATCGCAGCTCGAAGCGGAACTGCGCGATGCAGCCGCGTTCATCGTCGAACCGGTACAAGGTGAGGGCGGCGTCAACGTGCCGCCGTCCGGATATCTGCGCGACGTACGTGCGATCTGCGATGCGGCGGGCGCGCTCTTTATTGCGGACGAAGTACAAACGGGACTTGGTCGCTGCGGAATGTTGTTCGGCTGCAACCGCGACGACGCCGTCCCGGATGTTATGACGTTGGCGAAAGGCTTATCCGGCGGCATCATTCCGGTAGGTGCGTACATTGCGCGGCCATCGGTGTGGAATGCGGCGTATGCAAAAGATCCCGTCATGCATACCTCTACGTTTGGCGGTAACGAGCTTGCGTGCGCGGCGGCGCTCGCGGCGATGGATGTCCTCATTGAAGATGGCCTGGTCGAAAATGCACGCGTGCGCGGTGAACAATTACTGCAGGGTGCGCAAGCCCTGGCGCGCCGGTATCCCGATGTCGTAAAAGAAGCGCGCGGTCTTGGTTTGCTGGTCGGCTTCGAGCTGACAAACGAAGGCTACGGCGGCTGGATCATTCCCGAGATGGTCAAGCGCGGTGTAACGGCCGCATGGACGCTCAATATGCAGCGCGTGATTCGTCTGGAGCCGCCGCTGATTGTCACCGAAGAGGAAGTGAGCCGCGCGCTGAGCGCGCTTGAAGCAGGGCTGGCAAGCGCCCAGGAGAAGCTCGGCAAACTGTAACGATGCCATATGTCGAGTGTTCTATCGTGATTGCCGCTCCCGCGCGAAAAGTCTACGAGCTAGCCAAGGACCAAGAACGGTTCCCACAGTTCATGCCTGACGTTGAAAGCGTCACGGTATTGGAGAAGCATCCCGAATTCGTTTTAACGCGTTGGAAAACGCTCGTCGAAGAAGCGCCGATCGAATGGACGGAAGAAGATCGATTCGACGATGACGGCTTGCGCATCGATTACAAACTGCTTGAAGGCGATCTCGACAAATTCGAAGGCGCATGGATTTTCAGCGAAAATAGCGGCGAAACGCATGTCACGCTCGGCGTGGATTTCGATTTCGGTGTTCCGACACTCGCAGAACTCATCGGCCCAACACTCGAACGCAAAGTCCGCGAAAACAGCGAAATGATGCTCGCCGCATTAAAGCGCGAGGCCGAAGGCCGGTAGTTCATGCCCGTAAACACGCCGAAATTCTGCTTCGTCATCCACCCGCTCACGCTGGACGACATCGTGCGTTACGAACCCAGCGCAAAAGGCAA
>CAZERJ010000128.1:0-6098 GCA_964514445.1 uncultured bacterium
ATCACGCGTCTGCGTGGTGAGCTTCGCAAAGACGGCAGCACGTACGCGGTCGCCAAGAACACGCTGTTCTCTCTAGCTGCGGGCGAAGATCTCGCCGCGAAGCTCGAGCAGTATTTGCATGGCCCCACGGCCATCGTGTTCGCCGGATCGGATCCGGTCGCGCCTGCCAAAGCGATCAAGAAGTTCTCGGACGACGTCAAGCCGCTCGAAGTCAAAGCCGCGTACATCGAAGGACGCGTCGTTGATGCCGCGCAGGTCAAAGTGCTCGCCGATCTTCCGTCTCGCGAAGAACTTGTTGCCAAAGCCGTTGGCTCCATCGCCAGCCCGCTGCGCGGACTGGTCACGGTGCTCAATGGCAACCTCAGCGGGCTCGCCCGCGTGCTCAATTCCATCCGCGAGCAAAAAGAAGCCGCGGGTTCGAACGCCTAAAGGAGACACATTCGTACCATGGCAGTAGCCGATATTATTGACAACATTGAAAAGCTGACCGTTCTCGAGCTCGCGGACCTCGTCAAACAGCTCGAAGACAAGTTCGGCGTGAGCGCCGCTGCGCCGGCCATGATGATGGCTGCGCCGGGCGCGGGCGGCGGTGCCGCTGCTCCGGCCGCGGAGAAGACCGAGTTCGACGTGATCCTCAGCGCAGCAGGCGCCGAGAAAATCAAAGTCATCAAGGCCGTCCGCGAGATCACGAGCCTGGGCCTGACCGAAGCCAAGACGTTCGTCGAGAGCGCTCCGAAGGCTGTCAAAGAAGGCGTCAGCAAAGACGAAGCCGAGGCCGTCAAAAAGAAACTCGAAGAAGCCGGCGCAACGGTCGAGATCAAATAACGATCTTTCGCAACGCCTGCATAAGATTGTGGGCCGAAGGCCGGGGCCCCACGCGCTTTGCGTGTTGGGGGCGTGAAGCCGCGAAGCGCGGAACGCCTGTTAAACCGAAGCCGGCGCAACGGTCGAGATCAAGTAACGATCCCTCGCAACGCCTGCATAAGATTGTGGGCCGAAGGCCGGGGGCCCCATGCGCTTTGCGTGTGGGGGCGTGAAGCCGCGAAGCGCGGATACGCCTGTTAAAAAGTAGGCTAGCGACTTTTGCCGGAGAAGAGGCGTGCCATGCGGTGCGCCTTTTTTCTTTGGCGCGCGGCACACGCTTTGAAAGGAGCGGGTTCATGAAGCAATTTGTAGCCGCCCTATGCCTTATTCTTACAGCGGCACTGAGCGCAATCGCGATCGCGGCACCTACGCCGCACGTCGTCATGGCCGGACAAGAACAGTGGACGAATGCCGGTATGGGCACGCAAGTGGCTGTGCTTTACGGCAATCCAAATGCCAGCGGTCCATATGTCGTCAAATTGAAAACCGGCAGTAACTGGAAGTTCCCCGTACACACGCATCCGCAGCGTGAGAACGTCACGGTTTTATCCGGCACGTTCTACGCCGGCATTGGAACCACGTGGGACGCATCGAAGATGAAAGCCTATCCCGCGGGTTCGTTCATTTCGCTTCCGCCGAACGTACCGCACTACGCGATGACCAAAGAGCCGGCGGTGATCGAACTCTCCGGCATGGGTCCGATGAAAAACGTCATGTTGAAGAAAAGCACCATGGCAAAATCTAAGATGTAATCGCACGGCTGCGACAGAAGTAACCAGGGCGAGCATCTCCAAGATGCGCGCCCTTTTTCTTTGAACGGGAGCTTCTATGCGCTACCGGATTCCGGCGTTTCTGGCTTTTGCGGCACTTTGCTGCTCCGGCGTCTACGCGTCGAGCGGCACCACGATCGTGATGCCTAATCAAATGAAATGGCAAGCGCAGGCCGATGGTTCGTCAATGGCCGTGCTCTATGGCGATCCGTCGAAGCGCGGCCTGTGGATCGTGCGTTTGAAGGCGCCGCCGCACTGGACATTCGGTGCGCACTATCATCCGAACCGCGAGAACGTGTCCGTAATTTCCGGCGTGTTTTACGCCGGAATGGGCAAGAAATTTGACGCACAGCGAGTGAGCGCATTTCCCGCAGGTGCGTTCGTTTCGCTTCCCGCGAATACGCCGCACTATGCATTGACGAAAGATCAGCCGGCGTTGCTGGAAATCACTGGGACGGAGCCGACGAAAGACGTCATGGTGAAATAGCGCCATGCATCAGCAGCAGCCGTTCACAGCCTTTTCGATTCTCATCTACGTCGTCGTGCTTGGATTATTTGTGTACCGGATGACGCGTCCGCGCCGGATGTCCATTGTGCAGCTCGCCGTCATGCCGTTCGTGCTGCTGGCGATTACAGCGTTCGCCGTATGGGGAAACGCACAGGCTGCGGCGCTCACCGGCGCACCGATGGCCCCACCGTGGCAAACGGGTCTTGCTCTAACGCTCGGATGCATACTCGGCATTCCGCTGGGCGTCTTTCGCGGACAGCACAGCGAAGTGCGCCCGGCCGATAAGCCCGGCGTGATGTACGTTCACAGCTCGCCGCTCATCATTGTCGTATGGCTCGCGGCATTTGCACTCCGCGCGCTCGTGCGCATCGTTGCTCCACATGCGGGGCCGGCCGCGACGCTGGCCGGTGATGCGGCGTTGACCTTCGCTATCTCAGCGTTGGTCGTCTCGTACGTTGTCATCTATCAGCGGTACCGCGCCGCCTTAACATCCGGTTAAACTAGGTCTGGCACAATGGCGCAACGAGCGGTAGAGTGATCATCGAAGCAGAACGTACGACTCCTTACGCTTCCCTCTGCGATGCGCTGCGCTCACGCGGCCCGACGCTAAACCTTCTTTTTGAACAGGCGCGTATGGCGCTCGACCGCGAGAGCGATACGATCTTGCGCGACGCTTTTGCGGGGACGATCGCCGTCGTGCTCTATGATATGGTGCGCGGCTACTGGCGCGCGCAAAGTGGCTCTAAAGCCGAATGGAAAGACGCCGGCCCTAAAATCGCCGGCTTTTCTTTGCCGCAAATTCTCGCAGCCGCGGTCGACAATTTCCACCACTATGAAGAGTGGGATGCGCAAAAAGCGGCGACGCTCACGCAAGTGCGTTCGGTACGCATTCTCTCCGCTGTTTTATCGATTTCGATCAAGAAGCATAGTAAACGGCCACCGTTCCGCGGGAACGTTTGTTGGCCGGTGCTCGAGGCACTCGCGAACGGCGGCGGTTACACGCGCCTCGACGCGCTCGTGCGCGAATTTGCGCTTAATCTGCAGTTAAGTCGCACTTAAACGCGGTCTTGGCATCCTGTAGGATGTTATGACCTTTGATGAGTGGGCGGATCACATCGCGTTGCGTGTGAGCGCTGCCGTTCCCGGCGTTGATATCAAGCGGAAAGTGGAAGATCTGTGCCGGCTCATCTATCGCGGCAAAGAATGTCAAGTTCACGCCGTCTCCGATTCGTCCGCTGCCTTTGTTGCACTACGCGTCGAAAGCGGGACGATGACGTGCCCGCTTTCGACGCATGTGAGAATCGGATCGGATTCCGAGGAAGAAGTGGCTCGGCGGATTATCGGTTGGCTCGTGCCTAACAATATTTCCAGCCGGGCGGACATTTCGGTTTAGCGGACGCGTTCACCGGCGCAATGTGATGCGCGACGAAGTGGCGCCGCGCCGGCGCCGATTGCGTCGATCCGGCTTGTCTGCGGCCGCAGCCGCCCTGATACTGATTGTTCCAGCCTGCCGCCGTTACCGGCGTCGAGCACGCGATATTCTGATTGAATCTCGCGAACGTTGCGGGATCGGACGCGAACTCTGATTGCAACGCGTCGATGCGATGGCTATCGCTTGGATGATCGGAGAGAAACTCCGGCGGCGCTCCGCCCGAGGGATTTGCTTGGAACTGCTGCATGAGCCACACCATGCCCCACGGTGTGATGCCGGCTTGCGCGCACGTATACGCACCGCCGTGGTCGGCGTTATGCTCGACGTCGCGCGAGAAGTGCAGCGCTTCCATGTTCGCTCCGAAGTTGATCGCGCCGTTGATTAGACCACTATTGCGCCCAAGTAACATCGAGGCAATTCCGGCGTACAGCGAGAGCCGCTGTTCTTTCTGATACAGGTTGTACACGTCGTGATGCAAATCGTGATTCACTTCGTGGCACAGTACGCCCGCGAGTTCTTCCTTATTCTTGACGAACTTCATCATCGCGGTCGTCACGTACACATTTCCGCCCGGGACGGAAAACGCGTTCGGCTGCGACTCGTTCACCAAGATGAAATGGAACGGGACGTAGTAGTGCGCGTTTGCAATTGGAGCGATGCGGCTGGCGATGGAGTTGAGCGTCGTGTAATACGGCGAGCTGGTGATGATTTCGCCTTTTTGCTGCAACTGCTGATAGACTTGCTGGCCGATCTGCATCTCTTGTTGTTCCTGGTCGGTGTACGCGTACGCCGGCGCGGCGCCGCTCAGCACGAGCGTAAGACAGAGAGCAGCGGCAATAAAACGGTTCATACTAGTGGGTTTTCCTTTTCAGCATGAAAACGAAAACAAAACGGACGGCCTCTCGCAAGAGACCGCCCGTTTGTATTGTACGCGCGCGTCCGCGACGCTAGTGTATCAGCGAAGCTACCAGAAGCAAGGCTACAATGTTGAGCACCTTGATCATCGGGTTGATCGCGGGGCCGGCGGTGTCTTTGTACGGGTCGCCGACAGTGTCGCCGGTGACGGCTGCTTTGTGCGCGTCGGAGCCTTTGCCGCCGTTGTTGCCGTCTTCGATGTATTTCTTCGCGTTGTCCCACGCGCCGCCGCCGCTGGTCATTGCAACGGCAAGGAACAAGCCGGTGATAATCGCGCCCATGAGCATGCCGCCCATGACTTGTGCGGCCGTTACGCCCGGAAAGAGGCCAATGTACCCCAAGATGACGATCAAGATCGGAACGCCGACCGGAATCAGCGCCGGAACGATCATCTCTTTGAGCGCAGCGCGCGTGACGATGTCGACCGTCGAAGCATAATCCGGACGCGACGTACCCGCCATGATGCCGGGGTTGTTTTTGAATTGCATGCGCACGTTCTCGACGACCTTACCGCCCGCACGACCCACGGCTTCCATGGAGAGCGACGAGAAGAAGAACGGCAGCAATCCGCCGATTAGAAGTCCCGCAAGAACGTACGGATTTTCGATGCTGAACAGTCCGGCGCCGATGTGGCATCCGGCAACGACACCACAGCGGTTGGTCAATTCTTGCGAGAACGATGCGAACAGGACGATCGCTGCAAGGCCGGCCGAACCGATCGCATAGCCTTTGGTAACGGCTTTGGTGGTGTTGCCGACGGCATCGAGCGGATCCGTTACGCCGCGCACCGCGTCGGGAAGCTCCGCCATTTCGGCGATACCGCCCGCGTTGTCGGTGATGGGACCGAACGAGTCGATCGCTACCACGATGCCGGCCATCGAGAGCATCGCCATAACCGCGATGCCGACGCCGTACAATCCAACAAGCGCATACGAGGCCAGAATTCCGATCACGATCACCAGACCCGGCAGCGCCGTCGCTTGCATCGAGACGGCAAGACCGCTGATGATATTCGTTGCGTGTCCGGTGATCGAAGCGTTGGCAATCCGTCGCACCGGCGAGAACTGCGTGCCCGTGTAGTACTCGGTGATCCAGGTGATGAGACCCGTAATGACTAGACCGATCACGCCACAGATCCAAATGTTCACTGCGGGAACCGTTCGCGCGGCCGCGCCCGCGCCGACGGTGATACCGTTCGCGAATTCGCGCGTGGTTGCGAAATAGAACGCGATTGCCGATAAGACGCCGGCAACGGCCAAGCCGGAGTAGAGCGCGTTCATGATCTTGTTGCGGTCGACTTTACCGATGCCCACGAAGAACGTGCCGATGATCGACGCGACGATTGAAATTGCGCCCAGGATGATTGGGAACGTTGCCGAGCCCGGATAGTTGTGCAATAGCAGATCGCCAAGGAGCATTGCCGCGACCGTCGTGACGACGTACGTTTCAAACAGGTCGGCGGCCATGCCGGCGCAATCGCCGACGTTGTCGCCCACGTTGTCCGCGATCACGGCGGGGTTGCGCGGATCGTCTTCAGGAATGCCCGCTTCGACCTTACCGACGAGATCGGCGCCGACGTCGGCGGCCTTCGTATAAATGCCGCCGCCCA
>CAZERJ010000129.1:0-5942 GCA_964514445.1 uncultured bacterium
CGCACGCTGGAATGGCAGATCGCCTCGCCGCCGCCGTACTACAACTTCAAACATATCCCCGCGGTATTTTCGGCGCCGTATGACTTCGGCGAACCGCTCCCGTATCGGGGACTGGAAGAAGAACTCGTCGGCACGCCGTTCGAAGGCGAAGCCGTTCAACCGGCAGGAGTACACTAAATGGCGGTTGCCGCACTCGGCCACGGCGCAGTCCACGGTTACGAAAGCGACGAGCCGGATCAGCTCTACGTTGAAACGCGCGAGCTGCGCGTTCAGGGCTTCCTGCTCTTCATGGTCAGCGACCTCGTCCTGTTCAGCTCGTTCATCTTCGCGTATCTCTACATGCGTTCGAGCGGCCAAGGGTGGCCGCCGCCGGGGGCACCGAAACTCGATCTCGCGCTGGCGTCGATCAACAGCGTGATTCTGTTTGGTTCGGGAGCGACGATGCACTTCGCGCTCGAGAACTGGAAGCACGAGAACTTTATGAAGTTCGCGGGCTGGATGATTGGCACGATCGTGCTCGGCGCGCTGTTTCTCTCAGGTCAAATCGTCGAGTACGCGAAGCTTGCCGTCGGCTGGGGCGATTCTGGAATCTTCGGCGCAGGCTTTTACACGCTCACCGGCATGCACGGATTCCACGTTTTTTGCGGCATCATCTATCTGACGGTTCTGCTGCTCCAGGCAACGCACGGCACATACACGTTCAAGAAGTACACCGGTCTGACGCTCGGCACGCTGTACTGGCATTTCGTCGACGTGATCTGGGTTGTGCTGTTCTCGATCTTTTATCTGCTATAGGACGGTAAGCGATGAACGAAACACTTGCGCATACTGAACGAATCCTTGCCGTCATCTTCGGACTGGTCGTGCTCGGCGTCGCACTCGTGGCGCTCAAAAACGATTGGAAGAGCAAAGGCATTGAAAACCAAGTCTTCAAGATGATGCTCGGACTGCTCGCACTTGGCGCATTCCTCGCGATCCTGGCGGCGTTCAACATCCTAGCCGGTAAGGGAGTTGAGGTTTAACATGTTCGATCCGGTCGATGAACGCGGCGTCCCGAAGAGCCGCGGCATACCACGTATTGTCTGGATCGCCACGATTCTCGGCGTCCTTGCCATCTTCGCGGTCGGCGCAGACACACTCGCGTGGGCGAGCTACGGCCACTCATGGCCGACCACGAAAAATCTGCGCATTCCTTTGAACGGGTCGTACAAGCCTTAGCCATTATCCGGAAATGCGGCTCGTGGTCGCGAACGGTTCCCGCTCCCGAATTGGCGCGGCTCTCGCCATCCTGGCTTCGCCGCGAATTCAGAGCACCCCCGGGAACCGTTCGCGACCACGAGCCGCATTCCGGATAATGGCTAAGGCTTGTACTGGGAGAAATGGGTGGCGCGCGTTTACTTAGGCATCCGGTGAGTGATCCCGATCGCTAAGGTTGGGATGTCTTCGTCCGGGAGGACGCCCGTGGATTTGCCGTCGATTTTGTGGATGCCGCCGTATTCCGAAAATTCTACGTGCGCCGGAAGTGTTGTGGTCGGGAGCTTTTTGATGCCGTAGCATTCCCATTCGCCGCAGACTTCGTGGTCTTCGAAGAGGACGGCGATGTAGCCGGATGCGCCGACGTCGGATTTCGAGTCCGGGCCGCGGTAACGCAGGTAGCCGTCGAGTTGATAGATCGGTTTGTACGTTTGCGAGTATGCGATGAACGGTGCGACAAGCACGGCAATGAAGTATACGAAAAACGCCGCGGAAACCAAACCGAAAATTGGCCACAGTACCCATAAATCGTGTGGCGCTGCTACCCGCGCGCGCCAGACGATGCCGTAGCTGAGCGCTGCGAAGAAGATGCCGCCGAGCAGCGGTTCAATCGCGATCGACATGCGCCCCGTCAGGCCTCGCCACACGATCGCACGTTCGCGATCCGTCCAGGGGCGGCTCGCCAAGTGTGCGCGGTGGACGATCGTCCGCAGCTTCATACTTTCAGATATTCCACGTTTTCGCGCAGTGCCGCGCGTAGCGCGATTGTTTTGAGATCGCTCGAGGCGGGGAGCGTTCCAAGCGTGCTTCCCCAGCGGCCCTCTAGGCGCGATGCAATGAACAGTTCGGCCGTTGCATTTCGCGGCGCGCGTGCGAACAGTGCCGCCTGCCATAGCAGAATGAGGCTCTCCACCATGTCGCGCGCCTGCGTTTGACCGAACCCGTTTGCGCACTGCGCAAAAAACGTATGCGCGAACGCCGCGATGCGTTTATCGCTGAGCGCCGGTTCGACCTCGGCGGCAAAAGCGTCGAGCGTGTGCGGTGCCTTGCTTAAGATGCGCAGCACGTCCAGAGCGTTGATATTGCCTGAGCCTTCCCAGATGCCGTTGAGCGGTGCTTCGCGGTACAAGCGCGGCATGCCGGACTCTTCGACGTAACCGTTACCACCTAAGCATTCCAGAGCTTCGGCTACAACCGCCGGTGTTCGCTTGCAAATAAAATATTTTGCAGCGGCGGTTCCGAGCCGCTTGAGCAATGTTTCACGCTCGTCACCGCGTACTTGTGCATCGGTTGCGCGCCCCAGCCGCAGCATCGTAAGCATCGCCGCTTCCGATTCGATTGCAAGATCCGCCAGCACGTTCTGCATGAGCGGCTGATCGATGAGCAGCGCGCCGAAGGCACTGCGGTACATGCAGTGGTGCACCGCTTGCGCCAGCGCTTCACGCATCGTCGCGGCCGAGCCGGTGATGCAGTCGAAACGCGTGCAATTCACCATTTCGACGATGGTTTGCACGCCGCGCCCTTCGTCGCCAACGCGAATCGCGTAGGCATCGTGCAGTTCGATCTCGCTCGAAGCGTTGGAACGGTTGCCGAGTTTATTTTTGAGGCGTTGAATAAACATGGCGTTGCGCATGCCGTCCGGCCGCTCTCGCGGCATGAAAAAACACGTCAAACCTTCCGAAGCTTGCGCAAGCACGAGAAATCCATCGCTCATGGGCGCCGAACAGAACCACTTATGGCCGTTGAGCAGATACGCATCGCCAAGTTGCGTCGCGCCGTCAAACGCTGCGCGCGTCGTATTGGCACGTACGTCCGAGCCACCTTGTTTCTCCGTCATCGCCATGCCGAATAGCGCTGCGCTTTCCGTTGCGGTTAAACGCGACTCCCATTCGTTCGCAAGCGCGGCGTTATTGCGCAATGCGGGCACCGCCGCGTACGTCATCGATACCGGGCACCCGTGGCCCGCTTCAACACGGCTCCAGACGTAGAACTTCACGGCGCGCAGCAAGTGCGCATTAGCATCGCGGCTCGTCCACGGTGGTGCGTGTAAACCGTATCGCGTCGCGACCGCGATCAATTCGTGGTACGCGGGATGATAATCGACGGTGTCGACACGGTTGCCGTAGCGGTCGTGCGTGCGCAGCACCGGCGTAAACTCGTTTGCCTGCCACGCCCACTGTTGCGCTTGGGCCGATCCCGCAAGCGCGCCAATCTCTGAAAGATCTGCGGGCGCGGAAATACCGGCACTTGCCAAGCCTTCGCGCAGCGCGATATCGCCTTCGAACGCATTGTAGTCGACGAGCGGCGGTGGTTGATTCGGCGCCGGCGTGCGGTCCATCGCGCAAGCTCGG
Source organism: uncultured bacterium (assembly GCA_964514445.1). Classification (GTDB taxonomy): domain Bacteria; phylum Vulcanimicrobiota; class Vulcanimicrobiia; order Vulcanimicrobiales; family Vulcanimicrobiaceae; genus DASSRQ01. The sequence continues at coordinate 3,606 of CAZERJ010000129.1, forward strand.
TCGCGCCCGGCGCAAAATCCTCTAGCGGCATACGGCCGGCGTCGCGATGGTATACTGTGCAATGGAAGCAATGGAAGTTCTGTACGATCCACCCGAACTCGAGTACCTCGGCGGCCGGGCGTTCCCCAAGGTGAGCCCGAAGCGCACGCATTCGCTCGTACAACGGGCTGTTTTGTCTATCTTGGAGCGCTGCGCCCAAGACTATGGCGAGTTCGGTGCCGAATGGCGCTTTAGACTCGGTGTGCATGACGGGACGAGTGACTCGTTTCTTCCAGACGTCGGGTTCATCTCGTTTGAACGTTTATCGCAACTGAGCGACGAGGAGGCGGAAGAACCGCCATGCGCTCCCGACGTCGCCATCGAAGTTCGTTCACCATCCAGTCACATCGGGTTGCTGAAAGCAAAGATCCAACGCTACTTGCAGACGGGGGCGCTTCTGGTTCTCGACATCGATCCGCAAAAACGCACGGTAGTGGCACATTGCGCCGAAGGCACAAAAGAGTTTACGAAAAGCGATCGTTTCGAACACGATGCGGCGCCTTGGCTTACGTTTGACGTAACGGAATTGTTCGCGAACCTGAATCGCAGATCGCGTTAACGATCCGGCGCAGTTTCGCGCTACTGGTACGAAGGCGTCGCCGGAATGGGCGAATGCCGCTGAGCCGAATGCCGTTCCGCAACGCGGCCACGCAGCGTTGAGGTTACGATCAGCGCGAAGAGCGCAATTGCGGCGAAGACGAAATACGTTGTGCGATACGCGGATGCGTCGGAGAGCGCGTTGCCCATGATGCCGCCGGCGATCGAGCCGCCCAAAATCTGTCCTATGATCAAAAACTGGCTGAGTAATCCAACTGCGGTTGCACGCGTTTGCTGCGTTGTTTCATTCGTGACGATGTAGCGCGTGGGCGCGCCAAGCAGTGCACCGAAGCCAATGCCGGCAACCACCATTGCAAGGACGGCACCCCAGATCGACGCATAGGAAAGCGCAAAAATCACCAGGCCGGCTTCGGTAAACAGCGTGCCTGCGACCAAAACATTGCGGCTTCCGATGCGATCGAGTAAACGCCCCGACGACGGAATGACCGCAACGAACATGAATGCGCCCACCGCGGCGATCGCACCGGCTGCGGCATACGAGATGTGCTGCGCGCCGACAAGAACGGTGGGAATGAAGAAGAGCGATCCTTCCAGCATGCCGATCGCAATTTCCAATATGTACGTTTTGGCGAGCTGCCCACTCGAAAACAGCGAAGGCGGAATCGCGGGCGTGTCGGCCATGCGTTCCCACAGTCCGAAAAAGATCAGCAGCAGAACGCCAAATCCAATCGTTACGGCATGCATGCCCGTAATGCCGTACATCAAGAAGAGCAGCCCGACCGTGAGCAAAAACAAGCCCGGCACGTCGAGCGGATCTCTCGCGCGTGGTGCGTCGGTTGGAACGTGTTGCAGCGCAAGGACCAGGACGATCGCAGCGATGGGAAAATTCGGCGCGAAGATCCAGCGCCACGAGACGAAGTGCGCCACCAGGCCGCCGTACAGTGGACCGATAACCGCGGCAAATCCCCACGTCGCGGCAACAAGGCCCAGCGCCGCGCCGCGTTTTTGCGGTGCAACACGATCGCCGATGGCCGCGGTCGCGACCGGAAAGATTCCGCCGGCGCCAAACGCTTGAATCCCGCGCGCCAGCAAGAACACCGCATAATCTTGCGCGACAAACGCAAGTGCGCTGCCCGCCGTGAAGATCGCGATGCAGGCGATGTAGACCGGGCGCCGGCCAAAGCGATCGGCAAGCACGCTCATGATCGCAATGCCGACGATGTTGACCAGCAGGTACAGCGTGAAGACCCACGACAGATCGCCGGCTGCAACATCAAACTGACGGCCGATGGCCGGAAGCGCCGGCGAGAGCACGCTCAGATCGAGCGCGCCTAAGAATACGCCCAGGCCAAGCGTGATCAGCAGTTCGCGATGTTTCACGTTAGAATAGGATGCGATCGACGACCATCGCCGCGCACATCGCCGCGAGATAAATCAGCGAGAAACCAAACAACGTGCGCGCAGCAGCCTTGCCGCGTTCGCGCTGTAAACGGACTGCATCGCGTACGAAAACCGCGCCCAGAATTGCTGCGGCAACTGCGTAGACCGGCCCCATCACGTGCAGCGGCCAGTACAGCAATAGCGTTGCAACGACCAGCACGATCGTGTACGCGGTAATGTACTTGGTCGTTAATACGTCGCCGCGCACGTTCGGCATCATCGGGATGCCCGCTTTACCGTAATCCGTTTCCGTCATCAGCGCGAGCGCCCACGAATGCGGCGGTGTCCACAGAAAAACGA
>CAZERJ010000130.1:0-5851 GCA_964514445.1 uncultured bacterium
TAAACGCCGGTAAGGAGTCTGGTTATGTCGGATGTCTCCCGCATTCGCAATATTGGCATTGTTGGCTCGCATCACGCCGGAAAGACGACGCTGGTTGAAGCTGTGCTTGCATACTGCGGTGCCATTAGCCGCAAAGGCACGGTGATCGACGGCACGACGACAACCGACTACGAACCGGAGTGCGTCTCGCACGCGCAATCGACCACCGTAGGGTTTGCGCACTGCGAAGCAGACGGCATCGACATGAATCTTGTGGATTGTCCCGGATTCATCGATTTCTTCGAAGAGACGAAAATGGCGCTGGCCGGCTGCGATGCCGCCGTCGTTGTGGTTGAGGCAGACCCGGGCCGTATTGCGCAAACGCAGATGCTGCTCGATTACTTAGAGTCGCGCAAGATGCCGCATCTGTTTCTAGTCAACAAGATGGATCGTCCCGGCAGCGATTTCGCCGGAACGCTTGCAGCACTGCAAGCTTCGTACGGCCGACACGTCGTCGCAGAGCAGTGGCCGATTGGCGCATCGGAATCGTTCAAAGGATACGTCGATCTTGCAACGCGTTCTGCGTTTTTGTATGACGGCAGCGCGGAAAAAGAAACGGACGTTCCAGCGGATCTGCAAGAACAAGTCGAAGTTGCGCACAGCGAGCTGCTCGAGGCGATGGCCGACTTCGACGACCATCTCATGGAAGAGTTGCTCGAAGGCGTCGAACCACCGCAGGACGAGGTGCAAAAAGATTTGTGCGACGAGTGTTCGCACGATCAGATCGTGCCGGTGCTCGTTGCAGCGGGTTTGCCCGGATACGGCGTAAGCGCGCTGGTGCAAGCGATGGAGAAATGGTTCCCTTCGCCGCTCGAGGGAACGCAGGTCGATGCGGAAGGCCGCAAGATCGAAGCCAAAAGCGACGGTCCGCTCGTCGTGCACGTCATTAAAACGATCATTCATCCGCAATCCGGAAAGCTTTCGGTGGTGCGCGTCCTCAGCGGAACGCTCAAAGGCGACGCAACGCTTACGAATATTTCCAAAGGCGGCGACAAAGTGCGTTCCGGCGGCCTCTACCGGTTGCTCGGCAAGAAACAGGAAACTGTGGGAAGCGTGGGACCGGGATCGATTGCCGCCATCGCGCGTCTGGAAACCGTTGCCACCGGCGACGTGCTCACCGAGAACGGACACAAAGTGCTTCTGCCGCGCGTGCCGCAAGAAGAACCCGTCTTTGCGGTCGCGGTAAAACCGAAAGAGCGCATCGACGAAGCCAAGATTTCCCAGATGCTCGCGCGCATCGTCGACGAAGATCCGGCGCTGCGCCTGGAGCGCGCGCCGATCACCAACGAATTATTGCTACTGGGCAGCGGCGAGCAGCACGTTAACATTGCCGTCGAACGCCTCAAGCGAAAATTTAAGATCGAAGTTTCGACCGCGGCGCCGACGGTACCGTATCAAGAAACGATCACGGGCGGCACGGAAGTGCACTCACGCTACAAACATCAGACCGGCGGCCACGGACAATTCGGCGACGTGTGGCTGCGCTTTGCCCCGCGCGAGCGCGGTAACGGCGTCACGTTCGATGAAAAGATTGTCGGCGGCGTTGTCCCGCGCCAGTTCTTTCCCGCCGTGGAAAAAGGCGTACGCGAAGCGCTTATGCATGGGTCGGTGGGCGGCTATCCGGTCACGGACGTGCACGTCACATTGTTCGACGGCGCCTACCACGACGTTGACTCGAGCGAGCAATCGTTCAAAACCGCTGCCGGCATGGCGGTGCGCGAAGCGCTGCCCAAATGCAATCCGGTTGTGCTCGAGCCTATCGTGCGGGTGAACGTGACCGTCCCCTCAATGCACACATCGACCGTTATTCAGCAATTGACGGGAAAGCGCGGCCAGATTCTGGGCATGAATCCGGCGCAAAAACCGGGTCACGATGTCGTCGAGGCCGACGTACCCCAGGTCGAGCTCTCGCGCTACATTACCGAGCTGCGCACGGCGACACAAGGTTTGGGCACATACACGTGGCGCCACGAGCGCTTCGATCCCGTTCCGGGCAAATGGACCGGACCGAAGGCGGCGGCAGGAGCGTAGCGAACCCTCGCGCAGTCCGCTTTTTTACTCGGAGGTACCGGTTTTTGAAACGACTTCTTGCTTTGGCCGCACTTGGCGGCGTCCTGGCCGCATGCACGCAAACCGGCGGAGGCGGGACATCGGGCACGACGACCGGCACGGGAACCGGAAATCTGCGTGTCGCGATTCAGCAAGACGTCAAAAACCTCAACCCGCTGCTGAATTCCAATACGACGGACGGAATGATCGCGCGCCTCATGTTCGAGCCGCTCGTCTCGGCGGACGACAAAGGCGACACCGTCCCAATGCTCGCCGCGGAAGTTCCCAGTCTGGAGAACAAAGGCATCTCCAAAGACGGTCTGACCATTACGTATCACCTTCGCAAAGATGCAAAGTGGACGGACGGCGTGCCGGTGACGAGTAAAGACGTCAAGTGGTCGTGGCAAGCGATCATGAACAGCAAGAACAACATCATCTCACGTCACGGCTACGACTACGTAACCTCCGTCGATACTCCCGACGATTACACCGTTATCGTTCACCTCAAGCAAAAGTTTGCGCCGTTCATCAATACGTTTTTCGCCGATTCTGATCAGCCATATCCCGTTGCGCCCGAACACGTGCTCTCGAAGTATTCTGACATTAATACGATTCCGTTCAACGGCGAGCCGAATGTTTCGGACGGACCGTTCAAGTTTGTGCGCTGGGTGCACGGCGACCATATCGAGCTTGCTGCAAACGATCAGTTCTTCATGGGCAAGCCGGGGCTGCGGACGATCTACATTCGTGTCGTACCGAACGAGACGACCACGGTCAATCTTCTTCGCACGCACGATGTGGACTGGATGTTCCAAGCGTCGATTTCAAACTATCCGAACGTCAAAGATATTCCCGGCGTGAGACTGGCGTGGGTAGATGTCAACGGTTACGAAGACGTCCAGCTCAACGTGCAGCGTCCGCTTTTGCAAGACGTGCGCGTGCGCCAAGCCATTGCGTATGCAATCGACAAGCAGCGTATCGTGCAAACGCTTACGTACGGGCAGCAAAAGATCGCCACGTGGGATCAGCCGTATTGGATGTGGTCCTACGATCCGAACGTCACTCCGGTGTACAGCTATGACCCGCAAAAAGCGCGGCAGCTGCTTCAGCAAGCCGGCTACACGCCGGGCGCCGGTGGCATTATGACCAAAAACGGTCAGACGCTCACACTCGTACTCGTGAGCAATAGCAGCAACGTCACGCGCCGCAAGAACAGCGTCGAGGTGCAGGATATGCTGCGTAAGGTCGGCATCGATCTACAGGTCAAATATTATGCCGGCGACGTGCTTTTTGCGCCGGTCGGTGAAGGTGGTATTCTGCAAGGTGGCAAGTTCGATCTCTCGATTGCAGGCTGGTACGCGGGCGTCGATCCGGACGATTCCTCGCAGATGACGTGCGCGAACGTTGCGCCCACCGGCTACAACTACTCGCGGTATTGCAACCCCGACATGGAAGCCGCGCAAAAAATGGCGCTCGAGAATTACGATCGCCCGACGCGCAAGAAAGCGTACGCGCAAATTCAACACTTGGAGGCGCGCGATATGTTTGAGGTCTATTTCTACTACTTGCGCATGCTGCAGCCGGTGAGCGTGAACTTCAAAGGGTTCCGGCCGAACCCCGTCATCGAATCGTGGAACGCGTGGGAATGGAGTATTTAGGGCCGCCCGACGCGATCGGTCGCGCTCAGGACCTCGCATGGCTGCGCAAAATGATCGTGGAGCGCGCGCTCACGCGCGGCGACTACGTGTTATCCGGCGGTGCGCGCAGCGATTATTACATCGACAAGTTCCGCTTGTTTTCCGATCCGCACGTCTTGCGGCGAATCGCGCGGCTATTCGTTCCGATTGTGACCGAAGTCCATCCGGATCTCGTTGCGGGGACGGAACTCGGCGGCGTCGTGATAGCAACGGCGGTTTCGCAGCTTAGCAACATTCCGCTATTAGCAGTGCGCAAACAACCCAAGGGGTTCGGTGCATTCCCGGGCGAGTACGTTGAAGGACCATATCAGGCCGGGCAGCGCGTGTTGCTTTTGGAAGACGTCGTGACCAGCGGGCGGGAGCTCCTGGCCGCCAAAGCGCGCCTGGAGGAGCTCAATTTACGGGTAACGTGCTGCGCGGTCGTAAGCCGCGGTTTGGCTCCGGTGCGCTCGCTCATTCAGTTCTCGCTTCCGCGCGGAGCGGCAAAGACAGAAAACTAAGACTTTACGCGCCTGGGCCGGCGCGGCACAGGACCGCCGCCCAAGGGCGAGCAAGGGGCCGCGGCGTGGTAAACCAAGGAACCGCTCGCGTACCCGTTATCGACGGTCTTAGAGGATCGGCGATCTTGCTCGTGCTTTTTTATCACGTTTGGGAGAAGACGCACTTTCAGTTCGACGTGACGCTCTTCGGGTTCGCCCTCAACTTGCACACGTATATCCAGGCCGGGCTGCTTGGTGTCGAGATCTTCTTCTTCGTGAGCGGCTTTTGCCTGATGCTGCCGTACGCGTGCTGGATGGCGGGGCGGCGCCCGTTTCAATCCTGGCGGGAATACTGCTCGCGCCGGTTTTGGAAGATCGTTCCCTCGTACTATTTTGCGTTGGCGATCATCGCGATTTGGTATCCGTTCAATTCGCCGCCGGGGTTGAACCGCTGGCTCGACGTAGCGCTGCATCTTTTCTTCGCGCACTCGTTCAACGCCGCATCATTCATATCGCTCAATGGCAACTTCTGGTCGCTGGCGGTGGAAGTGCAGTTCTACGTGCTCTTCCCGCTGATCGTGCTGGCATTCATCCGCAAGCCTATCGTTACCATCGCAGCGGTCATTTGTGCAGGCTTGTTTTATTCGACCGCCACCGCCGCCACGTATCACGACATATTGTTCCAATGGGCCTATGAGATGCCCAGTTTCTTACCACTGTTCGGTCTTGGCATGGCAAGCGCATACATCTACGAGCGCTGGATCGCGCGGGCACAGCTCAGTGACGACGTGCGCAGCCAGATGGCGATCGTCGCTATCGCTTGCGTCCTGACGCTGGGATATCTCTTCGAGCAAATGAACCGCATGGGTGGCGGTTATCCGGTATGGTCTTGGCAAAACGGCCACCGCTTCGAGATTGGCGTCGTGCTTGCAATCTTCACGCTCTCGGCGACGTGCGCACCGGCGTGGCTGCAGAACGCCGTAGCAAATAAAGCGCTGACGTTCTACTCGGACATTTCGTACAACATGTACTTGTGGAACGCCGCAGTCGTCGCGTTCTTCGTGCAGTATTGGTGGGGCGCCGGACCTTATTACAGCGGCATTCTGCTCCTGGTGCTCGTTCTCGCTTCTACCACCGTCATCGGCTGGATGCTGACACGGGTGCTGGAGCGTCCGCTGATGCGTTACCGCTGGAACGCTCCAAGCCGTCTGTTCGAGAATGTGCTCGCGCTGCGTTTGTTATGGCAACGACGCCAAAACGTCGGCGGCGTGTCCCTCGACTGAGACTTTCGGCCATACTTTGATGCATGTGCCGCCGTCGTCGAAGAGAAACGTCGATCGCTGCACGCCTTGGCTGACCTTGCCGTAGTTATTCTTCTCGACGATCACGCCGAAAGCGTCACACAGCTTGGAATCGACGTCCGCCAGCAGCGTAAACGGAATACTAAACTTCTGTTTGAATTTCTCGTGCGATGCGACCGAATCGCGGCTCACACCGACGATGCGCGCACCTTTACGCGAAAATTCGGATAGGGCGTCGCGGAACTGCGACGCTTCGTTCGTTCAACCCGGGGTGTCGTCTTTGGGA
>CAZERJ010000131.1:0-5580 GCA_964514445.1 uncultured bacterium
TGAGCGAAGCGAGCACTTCGCCGTCCCAGCAGAGGGCAGCGTATGAGAGCTGCTCGTCGCCGGGCAGGTACTCCTGCACCATCAGCGTGGCCGGGTCCATGATCGCCGTGGCCTCGCGGTAGCGGCGCAGCAGGGCGGCACGGTCGTCCGCTCGCCATGCCTTTGCCGACGTGAGGGCGTTCCGCTCCGCCTTGAAGGCTGGCTTGACGATCAGTGGAAACGGCCCCTCGATCATCCGGACTTCCTCGTCGTTGACCGGAAACTGCGTCTCCGGCTGCTCGAGGCCGATCGCGCTCGCGAGGTGGTGCATGCTGCGCTTGTCATACGCGTAGCGCAGGACTTCCCACGCCGGAACCGTCAGCGTCAGATGCTCGCTGAGGGCTGCGTGCTCGCGGGCGAGCAGCGCCGCGTCCTCGTCGGTGCTCGCGATCACGGTCCAGCCCTCCATACCGTGGCGGGCGACGAGGTCCAGCAGCCGCTGGCGCCGGACGGCATCCGTGCCGCCGGGCAAGTCCAGGTCACGCGATGCGTATCGCGACCGCCTCGCGATCGAGTGCTCGTCGCTCTGCAGTACGCAGACCGGGATCCCCCGCCGCCCGAGGCTGCGCACGACAGCCAGCGCTCGGTAGCTCGCCCCCATCACGATCGCCCCGCGATTTCTACCGAGATACGGGACCGGCCGCCGCGGCGGCCGCCGGACGCGCTCGAGCACCGGAGTGCTCATACGCGGCCTTCACTGGTGCGCGCCACGGCGGCAGGGGCCGATGGGACTGCGACCATCGAGCGTCGGTCGGCCGCGGCGACATGGGCAGCAACCGACGGCGCCGTGAACCACGTGCCCGACACGAAGCGCATGACGGGTCCGAAGCTGACCGCTGCGTATGCGCCGATGAAATGCAGATCGCTGACCGAGGATTCGAATCCCCGGCGGAGGATCGGGTAGCCCTCGCGCTCGCGCAGGAAACGAAGCAGCTCCGGGGAGATGAGTGGATGCCGACGCACGTCGACGCGGTATCCAGTCGCCAGCACGAGACGATCCACCTCACGTTGACTGCGACCGTCCAGCCTCAGCGCAACTCCCGGGCCGGCCGCGCGCGCGCTGACGATCGTCCGCCCCAGCGCGAGCTGCAGGCCGCCGAGGCGTGGTATCAGCCATGCGGCCGCCGCCGGCCGAATCGAGCGATAGGCGATGCGCTTCTGAGCCGGGCGCGGGAATGAGCGGAACACACGCGGGTTCGCCACGATCTGATTGAGCACCGGCGGGCCCACGTCCGTCGGCGGGTACAGCAGTCGCCGCGTCAGCCCGGAACGACCGTGCAGGAAGGCGCTGCGACGCAGCCAACGAATATTGGACGCGCGCGCGATCACGGTCACCTCGGCGCCGGCCTCCTTCAACAGGACCGCGGTCTCGATGGCGCTCTGTCCTGCGCCGACCACTGCTACGCGAAGCCCAGCATATGCGGCCGGGTCCGAGATTTCGGACGAATGCGGGGCCAGCTCGCGCGGCAGCGATGCAAACTCGTCGGGGCGATGCGCCAACCCGTCGAGCCCGGTCGCGAGCACGACACGGCGCGCACGCACCGAGCCCTCGTCGAGTTCGAGCCGGAAGTGACCGGTGCTGCGCTCCAAAGACAGCACGCGCCGCCGTCTGACGTCCGGCACCGTGTGGTCCTGAAACCAACGCGCGTAGCCGAGGAAGTCGCTCAGCGGGATCGGCCGCTCGATCGCGCGACCGAGCGCTTCCTCATAGCGGTCCAGCGTCAGCCCGCCGGTCGGGTCGGAGATCGTCGACGCTTCCCACGACGAGCGCAGCATCATGCCGGCCGGCATCCGCCGCCACAGCTGCATTGGCTCGCCGTATACCTCCACCTCTGCGCCGAGCGCGCGCAGGTGTGCCGCGCAGGCGAGCCCGTACGGGCCGGCTCCGACAATTGCGATCTCAGTCATTCGGTTACCTCGGGTATGTCGTTGCGTGATCGGGTGCTGGAGTCATCCGCGTTCACGGGTGACGGATCGAAGACGATTCGGTCGCTATCGATGCGGGCGTCTGCGACGGTGGCCCGCCGGGCGAGCTTGTCGGCCCCATCGACGTCCGCCGGGGGCTCCTGGCCCCGCGACAAGGCAGCTCGCACCCGCCACCAGGCCGCGACGTCGCAAGCCCGCCCCCGCCACCCCCCCGGCTGGGCGACCAAGTACGTCAAGAGCTCGTCGTAGACGTCCAGTCGCTCCTGCTCGAGCAGGTAGTCGGGGTGCACGAGCACATTGATTAGGCCGTGGTGGCGGATCAGCCAGTCGCTCTTCTCGATCCAGAGATCGCTCGAGCAACGCCGCAGGATCTCGAACAGCGTGTGGTCCTGGACAAGCGTGAGTGGCACCTCGACCAGGTCGCCGAGGAAGAACGGCAGCACCGAGCGGCAGCCGCCCGGTTGGGGCTGGAACGGATCCGTGTCCGGATACGAGCTGTCATAGGCGCAGCCGAGCTCCGGCATCCACGCCGCGTTGCGATGTAGTGCCGGCGAGCGAAAGCCGACGGCGCCCCATTCACGGAGGTAGTGGTGGATGCGCGGCAGCTGTGCGTCGAACTGCTGACGGCTGCTGAACAGGCTGCCGTCGTGCGTGACGCCATGCAGGCCGACCTCGCAGCCGGCTGTGCGCAGCCGCGGGAAGAGCTCCGCGGGGATCTCATAGTCCTCCGCGACGACGAACCACGAGGACACGAGGCCATGGCGCTGCTCGACCTCGAGCACCCGCTCGATGTTGTCGATTCCAGCCGGCCCCTCGACGTCGTGCGTGAGGATGAACGCAAAGCGGCGATCGTCGGGCCAAAGGTTCAGCACCGGCACAGACTCAGCACCACGGCGCTCGAGCTCGGCCGCAAGGCGCTGCCGCTGCTCGGCCACAAGCGCCGGCTCGATCGGCCAGCTCAGCGTCGCTCGTTGCGCCTGTCGCGCGGCGTAGACGCGGCGGGCAGCGAGCTGCAACCAGCGCGGAACGTAGGGTTTGACCCGGTAGAAGGCACTGACTAGGGGCGTGCGCGGCGCGGTCCTGTCGGCGAGATCATCGAGGAAGCCGGTCAGGTCGAAGAGCTCCGACCGGACGGCGGCGGCCCCCATCAGTTGGCCCCCTTGCGCGCCAGCAGGACCGGGATCGTGCGCAGCAAGATGCGGATGTCCTCGTACAGCGACCAGTTGGTCACGTACAGGCAGTCGAGCTTGACCATCTCCTCGAACGAGATGTTGGTCCGACCCAGCACCTGCCACAGACCCGTGATGCCGGGGGTCACGTCGAGGCGACGGCGGGCCCATCCGGCGACTTCGGCGTCCTCGATCTCGACCAGAGGGCGTGGACCGACCAGGCTCATCTCGCCCTTGAGCACGTTCCACAGCTGGGGCAGCTCATCCAAGCTCGACAGACGCAGAACGCGCCCGAGGCGGGTCACTCGCGGGTCGTGCTCCAGCAGCAGCCAGTGCGGGTCGCGGCTGTGGGAGCGTAGCTCGATGGTCATCCCCTCGGCCCCCGCGACCATCGTGCGGAACTTGAACACCATGAACGTCCGGCCGCCGCGGCCGACGCGGCGCTGGCGGAAGAGCACGGGCCCCGGCGACTCGAGCTTGATTCCGACGGTTATCAGCGCCAGCAGCGGCGCCGCGACGAGCAGGATCACGGTCGCGCCGACGACGTCCACGGTTCGCTTCGCGACCCGCGCGGTCCGCGACAGCACGAGTGGGCACACCGCGCGGACCGCGATACCGTCGACGTCGTCGATCTCCAGCGACGGCCCGAGCACGTCGAGGATCCGCGGCACCACGCTCAGCTTGACCCGCAACTCGCTTGCCGCCCGCATCAGGTCCAGCAGGGCGGTGTCCTCGAGGTCCTGGGGCGAGATCACGAGCCGGTCCACCCGTTGCGCCCGGACCGTCCGCGCGAGGTCAAGCGAGTCAAGGTCGGAAATGACCGGCAGGCGCGGAACGGTCGTCGCGGCGGCACCCGTCGTCACCAGGCCGACGAGCTCCACACCCTCGCCGTGACTCTGCAGCTTGCGCACGAGCAGCTTCACGGTTGGCCCGCCCCCCACGACCAGCACTCGCTCGGGACCGAGCAGCCTCGCCATAGCGAATCGAACTCCTGCCCGGATCGCGAACATCGCGATCGTCGCGACCACGCCAAACCTGAGGATCTGCGCGAAATGCAGGCCGCCAATCGGCGCGAGGCGGGTGTAGGCCCACAGCAGCACGCAGCCGAGCAGCATGCTTTGGAAGATCCACTGCAGGTCGTCCACAGCGGCATGGGCGATCCGCTTTGCGTGGCGCTCGTAGAGGCCGTACGCGCCGAAGATCACAAGCCAGCCCGGAACGGTCAGCAACCACCAGGGCAGATAGCCCGGGCGGTGAGTCCCCGGAGCGACGACGATAAGGAGGGCGAGGGCGATCGCGGTCACGTCTCCGACCGCGAGCACGCGGGGGATGATCAGGTCTCGTCCTCGGTAGCGACGCATCCGCCGTCCAAGTCGCGGGCGCTGCGCCGGCGCGACGTCCGACGCGATCTCGAGCGCAGTCGACTGCGCGGGCGCGCTGCTCATGCGACCTTGGTCGACTCGACGACGGTGGTCGCCTCGACCGCGCTCATTGACTCGGCGACGACGGCCTTCGGTGCGGGCTGCGGCTCGTCGATGACCACCTCGTCGCCCCACGAGCGCAACGACGCTTCCGCAGCCTCGGTGATCCGGACTACATTGCGCGCGAGCGCGTTGTGGTAGCGCATGGAGTCGCCGGCGCGGATGGCGCCCGCGAAGTCGTCGAGCTCGGCGTATAGAGGCTCGAAGTTTTCGAGCCTCGGCGTGACGATGTCGCCGGTGCGGTAGGCGAGGTGGTACTGACCGAAGGTCTCGGGGTCTTGATAGACGACGCCGTGATCGAACAGGCGGATCGGCTCCGCGGAGACGTCGTCGTAGACGACCATCTTCTCGCTGCCGACGACGACCGTGCGTCGAAGCTTCGTGGGAGCCAGCCAGCTCAGCTCGACGTTCGCGACGATCCCCGATGGAAACCGAAGCGCGACGAACGCCACGTCAGCGATGCCGCGCACGATCGAATCACGGCCGACGGCGCGCACAGAGCACGGCATCTCGCCTAGCCAGTGGAGCAAGATCGAGAAGTCGTGGGGGCCCAGGTCCCAGATCACGCTGATGTCGCGCTGATGCAGGCCCAGGTTCACCCGGCTGGCGGAGATGAAGTAGACCTTGCCCAGCGCGCCGGCATCGAGCATCCGGCGGACGGCCCGCACCGCCGGGCTGTACAGGAACGTGTGCCCACACATCAGCGTGCGCCGCTGCACCGTCGCCAGGTTCACGAGTTCGTCTGCCAGCTCGGTCGAGGTGGCGAGCGGCTTCTCCACGAACGTGTGCTTGCCGGCAAGCAGCGCCCGCGTGCACAGCTCGACGTGGGTGAATACCGGCGTGGCGACGACGACCGCGTCGAGCTCGGGATCGGCGAGCAGTTCGTCGACGTCTCGCGTCGCGCGCACGGCCGGATGGCGGCGAGCCAGGCGGTGCAGGCGCTGCTCGTCGAGATCGCAAATCCA
>CAZERJ010000132.1:0-3818 GCA_964514445.1 uncultured bacterium
GGGATCACCTTGACGCGCACCCAGAGCCTGCTCGTGGAGGCGACCGTCGACGCCTCGCCCACGACCGCGGACGGCGTCGCCCTGTCTTGCACGAGCGTTCTCGACGGCACGAACGGCACCGTCATCGGTGACATGAACCTGGGCCGCACCGTGTACCACACGATCAGCTGGGTGGAGTCGTTCGACAGCGTCCCTGCGGGGCTTCACGACGTGGGCATCACGTGCAACGTCTTCGGAGGCACCGGGGGCTACAACGTCGGCGCGCGATCGCTCGTCGTTCGGGCCGTCGGATGAGCAGAGCTCGGGCGTCCGCCGCTGCTTTCTCTCGGGGTCCCGGCGCCTGTCCGAGCGGCGTTGCGTGCGTCGCCGCACCGACCTTCTCGGCGCGGGCGGTCGCGTCGATCCCAGATTCGGGCGGCTCGCCGTCCGGCGCCGTCGTTGCCGCGGCTCCGTACTGAGAGGTGGGAACGCTGATGGCGCAGTCGGTCATGCGGGCGCGGCGCAGGTTGTGGTCGACGCGGTTGCGGCGGCGCCTGGTGGTCGTCGGGATCGCGGGTGCGGCAGTGTTGCTGGCGGCGCCGGCGATGGCGACGATCTCCGATGGCAGCGGCAGGTTCTCGGCGTGTCGTTCGACGACCAACGGGGCCGTTCGCCTGATCGATCCTTCGGCCGGTCAATCGTGCCGGTCGAACGAGACCCCGTTCACGTTCGGCAGCGCGGGGCCGAGCGGCCCGAGCGGCGCGGTGGGACCGTCGGGTGCGGCGGGGCCATCGGGCCCGACGGGTACGAGCGGGCCGAGCGGTCCCACCGGTTCACCGGGCGCGCCGGGTCCGTCGGGCCCGGTGGGTCCGAGCGGCCCGTCCGGGGCGCCGGGGATGGCCGGTCCTTCCGGGCCGTCGGGTCCTGGGGGCGCGAGCGGTCCCGCCGGTCCGTCGGGTCCGGTGGGTCCGTCGGGTTTGATGGGCCCGAGTGGTCCGACGGGCGCCAGCGGTCCGACGGGCGCGTCGGGTCCCTCCGGTCCGATGGGTCCCGGCGGCGGCGGCACTGGTCCCACCGGACCCATGGGACCTTCGGGGCCATCCGGTCCGAGCGGCCCGTCGGGGGCGAACGGAGCAACCGGGCCCACAGGTCCGAGCGGCGTCGGATCTTCCGGCCCGACTGGCCCGATCGGCCCGACCGGTCCCGTAGGTCCCAGTGGGCCAACCGGGGTCAGCGGCCCTTCGGGTCCGACCGGTCCGACCGGTCCGAGCGGTCCGCCGGACGGCGTCTGGGTGGCGTCGAGCAACACCGGAGGCACGGCCAGCTACAGCACGGTGGTTCAGGTGGTCGGCATCAACCCGGTGACGGTGACGAACACCTCGACATTGCTCTTCCAGAACAGCGTGACCTCGTCTCCCAATACAGGAGGCAGCCAGACGATTACGTGCTGGGACAGGCTCAACGGCGGCCCGCTGAAGGACGCACCGATCCGGGCGGACGAGAACAGCGGCCGCGTGGGCGTGTATTCGACGATCGGATGGGTCGACGTGCTCCAAAACGTCGCGCCCGGGTCGTACATCGCGCAGCTCGTGTGTTGGGTCAACGGCGGAACCGGCACCGGTGACTACACGCTCGGCCCGGCGCGGCTCGTCGTGCGGGCGGTCGGGTGAGCGGGCGGACGCCGACGGCGCGCTGGACCCAGACCATGCCGATGGTGTGCGGGCGCCCGACGGAGCCGAGCCCGATGCGGGAACGACCCGTGGCCCTGTTTGGGCTGTCCACGTCGAGGCAACGGCCCCGCACCGAGAGGAGAGGACGCTGATGGCGCAGTGGGTCAGGCGGGCGACAAGGACGTCGCCGGCACGGCAGTTGCAGCGGCGCATGGTGGTGCTCGGCATCGCGGGTGCCGCGGTGTTGCTCGCCACGCCTGCGATGGCGTCCATTCCCGACAGCTTTGGAACGTTCTCGGCATGTCGGGCCGTGAGCACGGGGCGTGTGCGCCTGATCGATCCGTCGGCGGGCCAGTCGTGTCGCTCCAACGAGACCCCGTTCACGTTCGCCGGCGTCGGCGCAACCGGGCCGAGCGGCGCGTTGGGTCCGTCGGGCGCGGCTGGGCCGAGTGGTACGGGCGGACCGTCGGGGCCGAGTGGCCCGAGCGGGATGACGGGTGCGTCGGGTCCGTCGGGTCCGGTCGGTGTGAGCGGCCCGTCCGGGGTGACGGGGTTGACGGGGCCGTCGGGTGTGTCGGGTCCACTCGGTCCGAGCGGTCCGGTGGGTCCGTCGGGTTCGGTCGGTCCGTCGGGTCCTGTGGGTCCGTCAGGCCCGAGCGGCGCGAGCGGCCCGGCCGGCGTCACGGGTCCGGCAGGTCCGATGGGCCCGAGCGGCGGTGGCAGCGGTCCCACCGGGCCGACCGGTCCTCCGGGTGCTCTGGGCCCGTCCGGTCCCATGGGGCCCACCGGAGCCGCAGGTCCCGCCGGCCAGAACAATGTGGGGCCTGCCGGCCCGACCGGCGCCGTCGGCCCGACGGGTTCGAGTGGGCCGAGCGGGGCCACTGGCAGCAGTGGTCCCTCGGGCGCCACGGGATCCGGAGGTCCGGGGCCCGGAGTTCCCGTGTTCTACGCGGCGAACAGCGGAGGCTCCATCGCGAACGGTCAGACGGTCGACGTCCTCGACGTGCAGTACACGGCGACGAATCCGAATGGTGCGAGCATCCTCGCGGAGGCGAGCGTGACCGCTGCGCCCAAGACGGCGGGTGGCCAGGCGATCCAGTGTTGGATCGGTCCGAGCGCCACGCCGCCGAGCGGCGCCGTCATTGCCGATGAGAACACCGGCCGAGTGAACCTCATGCGGACGCTCGCCTGGGCTGATTACTTCTCGGCGACCCCCGGGACTTTCACCACCTCGGTCTGGTGCAAGGTCTTCGGTGGGACGACCGGTGACGACTACGACATCAGTCCGGCCCGCTCGATCATCGTGCGCTCCGTCGGATGAGCGCGCGGACGCGGGTCGCCACCTGCACTCACCGGCCGGCAGCGATGCGGCGGCGATGCACGGTCGTGGTCGGTGCGTCGACGTCGACGGAGCGCCTCCGCCCGGAGAGGAGAGCACACTGATGGCGCAGTTGGTCAGACGGTCGTGGCGGAGGCCTTCCCGGGCGCGGTTCGCTTGGCGCGTGGTGGTCGGCGGCGCGGGTGTGGCGCTGTTGTCGGCCGGGCCGGCGATGGCGTCGATCCCTGACGCGAGCGGCACCTACTCGGCGTGTCGCGGGACCACCAACGGGGTCGAGCGCCTGATCGATCCGTCGGCGGGCCAGTCGTGCCGATCCAACGAGACCGCGTTCACGTTTCGCGCGACCGGGCCGACCGGGCCGAGCGGGCCGGTGGGTCCGTCGGGGCCCATGGGCTCGTCGGGTCCATCGGGCCCGAGCGGCCCCACCGGTGCGCGGGGCTCGACAGGGGTGTCAGGACCGTTGGGCGCGAGCGGCGCCACTGGGCCGGGTGGGCCGAGCGGTGCGACCGGTCCCGCGGGGCCCTCGGGACCGTCGGGTGTCAGTGGTCCGATCGGGCCTTCGGGACCGGTGGGCCCGTCGGGTCCGATGGGCCCGAGCGGGCCGAGTGGCGTGCGCGGCCCCACGGGTGCGACGGGTCCGACCGGCCCGACGGGCCCGGGCGGCGGCCCCACTGGTCCGACCGGTCCGACCGGCCCCTCGGGTCCCGTCGGCTCGTCCGGCCCGTCGGGCGCGAGCGGAGCTACGGGCTCCACAGGCCCCGCCGGAGTGGGGTTCTCGGGCCCGACCGGTCCGACCGGACCCGCCGGTGCCAGTGGTCCGAGTGGGCCCG
>CAZERJ010000132.1:3918-5086 GCA_964514445.1 uncultured bacterium
CGACGAGCGTGGGCTTTATGCCGAACGGTTCGACCATGGCGCTCCTGAGTGTCGGGATCACCACGCTGAGGACTTCCACCCTCGTCGTCGAGTCGACGATCGACGCCTCACCGAAGACCGCCAACGGCCAGGCAATCCAGTGTTTCAACACCCTCGACGGTACGGCCGGGACCGCCACGGGTGAGGAGAACACCGGAAGGACCGTGTATCAGACGATCTACTGGACGGAGTCCTTCTCCAACGTGGCGCCCGGATCCCACACGGTGACGGCCACGTGCAAGGTCTTCGGGGCAACCACCGGTGACGACTACAACATCGCGGCGGTCAACTCGCTCATGGTGCGGGCGGTCGGGTGAACGGCGAGAGCAAGCGACGCGGTGGTCTCGGCCGGCGGCCGTTGCGTCGGCGCGCGTTGGTGGTCGCTGTCGCAGGGCTCGCGGTGTTGGCCGCCGCGCCCGCGTTGGCGTCGATTCCTGACAGCAGCGGGACGTTCTCGGCATGCCGCGGGACGACCAACGGCGTCGTTCGGTTGATCGACCCGACGGCCGGTCAGTCGTGCCGTTCGAACGAGACGCCCTTCACGTTCGGCGGCGCCGGCCCCACGGGCCCGAGTGGAGCGGTCGGTCCGTCGGGGCCCATGGGTCCGTCGGGCGCGTCGGGCCCGAGCGGCCCCACAGGCACAACGGGCATCACCGGTACGTCGGGCCCCACAGGGCCCGCGGGTCCGAGCGGTCCGGTGGGTCCGAGCGGTCCCGTGGGTGCGTCGGGCCCGTCCGGCCCGAGTGGTCCGAGCGGTCCGAGCGGTGAGACGGGTCCATCGGGGCCTTCGGGTCCGAGCGGCGGCCCGAGCGGTCCGAGCGGTGAGACGGGTCCGTCCGGCCCGACCGGCCCCTCGGGTGTATCCGGCTCGGCAGGTGCTTTCGCTTCGGCGAACACGCGTGGAGGCTCGATCGCGTTCGGTCAGCAGTCCACGATCCTCACGACCACGATCACGCTGACGACGTGGCAGGACCTGCTGGTCGACTCGAGCGTCACCGGCGCTCCCATGACTTCGGCCAACATCGCGATGCAGTGTTGGGACACTCTCGACGGGACGACCAACGGGACTGTCCAGGCCCAGGAGAACGTCGGGCGGGCCAACACGAATCAGACCATCGGGTGGTCCGAC
>CAZERJ010000133.1:0-5015 GCA_964514445.1 uncultured bacterium
ACACTTCGCGGGTGGCGGCGATGAAGGCGTCGGCTTCGTCGCTCCACATGCGTTTGAAATGGGACGGGTGGTTTGCCGTGTCGGCGTACATCGCTTGCAGACCGGCGCAGATGTCCGGATCGTTCTGTGTGAACGCGGTCACAAGATCTCGCCAGCGCTTACGCAGCGACTGCGCATGTTCGCTTTTTGGATCTTCGCCGTTTTTGGCGGCGACTTCCACTTCGGCGATCAATTCGGCCCAGTCTTGCTGCGCTTTTTGCATGCCGGCTTCACCCAACCTTGCACGCTCTTTCGCAAGCTTTTCCCTGGCTTCCGGCGAGTAGTAATTTTCAGTCCAGCTGTAGTCTTCTTTCATCTTGAATGCCTCAATGACGTTCTGAACGGCTTGCCAGCGTCCGGCCTCATCGGCGCTCTCGAGACTCTCTTGCGCGCGTTCGATCGCTTCGTGCGCGACCTTTAAGCGGTGGAGTTCGTTAGCGACAATTTGACGCTGCATATGCAGCGCGACCATCAAAGGCTGCGGCGGTCCGCTCAGGAGTTTTTTGATGCGGTCGAGTTGGAAGCGCACGAATCGCAGCGCCAGGATCTGTTCCAGGCGCTCCAGTTCGGCCTCGCCGTAAAGCCGGTAGCCGGCGCGCGTGCGCGCAGCAGGTTTGAGCAAACCAAGCCGGTCGTAGAAGTGCAGCGTGCGTACGCTCACACCGGCTCGCTGTGCAAATTCCTTCGCGCGGTAGAGTTGTTGTGCTTCCATAACGCTCACAATATCTGTAGGCTAGACTATGACGTAGCGTTAGGGTCAAGATGGCCAGCCGCCTTCGCGTGGAAGAAGCGGCTAATGGAACCACAGGCGACGCTTTTTGCCGACGGAGGATCGCGCGGCAATCCCGGACCCGCTGCCTCCGGCGCGGTACTGCTCGATCCGCACGGCGAAGTTATTGAAGAACTCAGCGAATTTTTGGGCGTCGCTACGAACAACGTGGCTGAATGGACGGCGCTCGAGCTTGGCTTACAAGCCGCGCTCAAGCGGAATATCCGCACGCTCAACGTGCGAATGGACAGCGAGCTTGTGGTCAAGCAGCTCTCGGGCGAGTATCGCGTGAAGCATCCCGGCTTGCAGCCGCTCTACCGGCGCGTGCGAGCGCTGCTCTCGCAGTTCGAAAACGTGCACATCGCGCACGTTCGCCGCAAAGACAACGCTTTGGCGGATGCGCTCGTTAATCAGGTACTCGATGCGCAAATCTAACTGGTTCGGAACCGCTATTTTTCTCTTCGCCGTCATCTTTCTGGCGGCGGGATTGATCTTTATCCGCTGGCCCGACTTCGAGAACAAGCAGGCCGTTCACCGCGTGCTTACCTCGCAGAGCGTGCTCGATTTGAGTCTGGACATCAAATACGACACGCCGCCGGTGTATCGCGAGACGTGGCATTTCCGCAACGACAACGGCGTCTCGACGTATACGTACCGCATTCAGGGATATAACGGTAAAGTGGTGACGATCACGCAGCCGCCGGACAAGACGTACCAAGTGACGTTCCTTTTCCAAGAAGTCGTGCAAGACGGCATCTGGAGACTGATGAACAAGCCGCTCGCAGGTGACACGAACGCGCACTACACGCTGCACATTTTTCAAGTTGCGGACAAAGAGCATGGCCAGCGGACGGTAACGTTTACGGATCCGCATTTTTGGGCCACGACCGCCGGGCGGCAATATCACATCGTGCTCTCGAAATCGAATCCGGTGCCGGACCTGACGAAGCTGAACAGTACAACGCTTGCCGATCCGCACTACGAGCAGATCGTGAAGGCGATCCGCAATTTCGGCACCCCCGCATTTCACAAGCGTATTGCGCAGGCGCGCGCGCTGGTGAGCTCGCCGCATTGAAGCGGCGCACGCTGGACCGCCTTGCGCTGCTTTTGGGCGCGCTGGCGGTGCTTGTCACCGCGGGATATGTCACGTACGAGCTGGTCGAGCGTCCCACGAACCAGGCGTTTGGAACGGCAGTCGTCGGCGGTCCGCCGCAAAAACGCGTGGTCGCGCTCACGTTTGACGATGGTCCAAATCCGCCGTATACGAACGGCATCTTGCGTGTGCTGGAAGAGGAGCACGTGCACGCGACATTTTTTGTCGTCGGTCGTGCCGCCGCCGCGTATCCCGATCTGCTGCGCCGCGAACTGCGTGACGGCGATGCGATCGGTAATCACACCTGGGATCACTCGCATCTCATCGTGCAAATGCCCGATCAGGTCAAACGTTCGCTCCAGCGCACGGACGAAGTTATCTATCGCGCAACGCACCGGCACACGCGCCTCATGCGCCCGCCGTTCGGCGCACGCGATTGGCTCGTGATGGACACCGCGCGCAGTCTCGGCTACACGGTCGTGATGTGGAACGTGCCGCTTGCGCGCGACTGGGAATATCCGCCGGCGCCGGTGATCGCGCAGCGCATGATTTCCGTTGCAAAAGACGGCGCGGTCATG
Source organism: uncultured bacterium (assembly GCA_964514445.1). Classification (GTDB taxonomy): domain Bacteria; phylum Vulcanimicrobiota; class Vulcanimicrobiia; order Vulcanimicrobiales; family Vulcanimicrobiaceae; genus DASSRQ01. Next base: position 2,480 of record CAZERJ010000133.1, read on the forward strand.
GTGCTGCACGACGGCAATCGCGGCATTGTATGCGCGGCTGCGGCGGTGCCGGCGAAAACGTGCGATCGCAGCGGCGATGTTGAAGGCACGCGCATGATCGTGCGCGCGCTCAAGGCGCGCGGTTTTCGCTTTGTGACGATCCCGGAGCTCATCGCGATGGAGCGCACCGCTACGCGTAAAGGCGCCCTTGCAGCTCGATGAAGCCGTCGGGGTGCTGATGCTGCGGGTCGTGATGCGTCCAATGCACGATGGGCGGTTTGCCGGGGTCGTGCACCATCTCGCCGCGCACCGTGATGGCGTCGCCAGGCTGCACGGGAATTCTTGGAGCGAGCCCCACGTTGTCGATAATCTGCACGGGTCCGGCCGCGGTCTTCACCTCGAACGCCTCATGCCACGCGTGCGTGTGAGAGCCGACGAAAAACCGCGGCGCGCTCGTAACTTGCGCTTGAAAGGTCACTTCGGCGGGGCGGCCCGCGCCATATGCTTGCTCGATTGTCATCGCGCATCGTTCACGACGGTTCGTGGTACGATAAAGGCCCGGCTATGAGAAGTATTCAGACCCAGCGACTTCGATTAACCCCCGTGACCGCCGAAAATTGCGGGACGCTGTGGACGATTCTTCAGCAGCCGGATCTTCGCACGTACCAAGATCTTCCGTCCGTCGGAGCCGCCGCGTTCGTGGAGCTCGTGCGCAAGCGTCCCAAGCACTTGCATCCCGGCGCAACGGGGCGCTTCGAGTGGCTGATCTATCTCGAGCGCGTGCGAAAACCCGTCGGTTGGGTCTCGCTGCGCGTCACTGAGCGTGATTCGACGATGGCCGAGATCGGCTACAGCATCGTTCGCGATTTCCGCGGGCGTGGCGTGGCGCGGGAAGCCGTGCAGGGCATGATCGACGAGGCGTTCTCGCAAGCGTCATTACAACGCATCAACGCGTATTGCGTGCCGGAGAACCACGCCTCCCGCCGCGTGCTCAAACGTCTTGGATTTCAAGAAGACGGGCTGCTCACGCACGGAGCAACCGTCGGCGGACATGCGGTTGACGTGCTGGCGCACCGTTACGATCGGGAGCGGTGGGTTCAGTCGGGAAATTCGATCGTTACGCCGGCCTCGGCGTAACCGGCATAGCGCCGCAGCGTTCCGTTTAAATACGCAAGCAGCGGTTCTCGCACGACTGCAACCTGCAATCGATCCGCCAGCGATGCAATCGGAACCCACTGCGCGCTCACGACGTGATCGCGCTCGTCCTGTGGCGTCACCGGTTCGCCGGCGGCTTCAACGCAGAACGTAAAGTTCGTGAAGTGCGTTGCGCCGTCGTAGGATTCGCTCACGTAACATAACTCGCGCACGGCGCCGGTGAGCGCGGTCTCTTCGTGCAGCTCCCGTATCACCGTGTGCGAGAGTAATTCGCCCGGCAGTTGACGTCCGCCGGGGAGCGTCCAGAGCGGCTGCGGATGATTCGGATAGCGCGATGCCACCAGCAGAATGTGATCGTCGCGGCGCACGAGTGCGGTGGCGATATGAATGCGCGTCATAGCGAGTGGAAAATCTCGGCGTGGCGCTGCGCGCTTACGTCCCAGCTGAACGCGCGCACGTGGTGCAGCCCGGTTTCGCGCAGATGCGATCGCAGCACTTGATCGCGCGTAACGCGGCGCAGCGCGTCGCTCCATGCGTCTACGTCGTGCGGTGGTGCGTACAATGCGGCATCACCCCCGATTTCCGGCAAACAACTCGCGTTCGACGCGATCACGGGCGTGCCGCATGCCATCGCCTCGAGAATCGGCATGCCGAAACCTTCGTAGTACGACGGGACGCAAAGCGCACTTGCACCGCGATATAAGTCGCGCAGCTGTGCGTCGCTCGGCAACGGATGCAGCTGGCCCGTAACGACGAGCTGCGGACGCTCGTCCGTGTCTGCGAACGCCTTGCGATAGGCCTCGTCCAGCATCGGAAAATTTTTACGCGGCTCGGCTTGCGGATCGCCGACGAAGAGCAGATACGGCTTGGCGGCAAGCTCCGGCGGCAGCAGTTCCGCCGGTCCGGGCGCAAAGATGCTGTCGACGCCGTGGTAAATGACGCCGATGCGCTGCTGCTGGATGCCGAGCACGTTTTCGATCTCTTGCTGTGCGAAACGCGAGACGGTGATCACGCGCTGCGCCTGCCGCGCCGAACGCAGAAACGGTTCTTGCTGGTGGCGGCGTTTGCGCGAGTTTTCGTGCGGAAAACGGAACGGCTGCACGTCGTGGATCGTCACGACGTTTGCCGCACTCGGTGAAAAGAACGTTCCATTCGCCGGATGCCAGAGCACGTCGCAGCCCAGCGCGCGCGATGCGAAGCGGACGCGATCGCTTCCGGCAACCGCGCGCAGGCGGTTGCGCCTTGCTAAAATCAGCGGGCCGAACAAGAGCAGCGTGATCTCGATGTCGTCGCGCTGCGCGAGCCGTGGAAGGATTGCACGAGTATAGCGGCCGATACCGCGCGTATCCGAGAGCAGATCGCGCGCGTCCACAGCAAGTCTGACGACGCCGTTCACGAGGAA
>CAZERJ010000134.1:0-4983 GCA_964514445.1 uncultured bacterium
CTACGCTTGGGGGTGTTCGATGTGCTCGTCGGCATCAATTTGCTGCGCGAAGGTCTGGATTTGCCGGAAGTCTCGCTCGTCGGCATTTTGGACGCCGACAAAGAAGGCTATCTGCGCAGCGGCACGTCGCTGATTCAGACCATCGGGCGCGCCGCGCGCAACGTTGAGGGCAAGGTGATCATGTATGCCGACACGATTACCGAATCGATGGCGAAGGCCATTGGCGAAACGCGGCGACGCCGGGAATTGCAGATCGCGTACAACAAAGAGCACGGTATCGAACCGCGCAGCGTGCGCAAGGAAGTGCGCGACATCCTTGCAATGGTCGGTGCAACCGAGGAAACCCAAGCCGATCTCAAACGCGAAAAGCTTCCGCGCGAAGTTGCGATCCGCATGGCTGCGGATATTGAAAAGAAGATGCGCGACTTCGCCGCTAACTTGGAATTCGAAAAAGCCGCCGCCTTGCGCGACGAACTCATTGAACTCCGCAAACAAATCGGAGGCAACGAATCGTTGTTATTCCAGGGCAAGGCGCCGAAGATCTTCGAACACGCCCTCAAGGAGCTTGTGGGCAACTAAGGTGCATTCTTCTCCTGCGACATCACAGTGTCACGCTGAGCCTTTGCCCTCCGGGCATGCTTCGCGAGAAGCGCTGCCGCACTTCAACTGCGGCGCGTCCACGCTACCGGCAAGTTTGCATTAAGTCGCGATGCCGAAGTGTCATGGTGATGTATCCGCCGCTGCGCGCATGCTCCGCGCCAAGGGCGCTGCGCTATCGAACCACAGCCGAGCCTGTCGAGGCCTCCTGGCACTGGTCTTATCCAGCTGCGCCGCGCACGCAGCCCCGATAAAACCCCTCGCCATAACGCAAGTCCTCTCCGCGCATCACGGCGTCTGCCCGCCGGCGTCAAACCGTATTTACGGCGAGCGCCTAGCGCGCTTGTTTTCGCAGCCGCTTTCGTATAGGCCATACAAATGCATGTCGCATTCCGAAGCGAACATTCTCGCCGATGCCGCTTGTGCGCGGTATCCGCGTAACACGGTCTTCATTACGCTAAAGAACCCCGTCGCCGTTGCTTTCACGCATGGAAGCGGAAACCGGGAGTACGCGAAAATTCGCACGTTCGGGGCACAGTTCGACCCACGTTTGCGCGGAAGAACATCGCTGTACATCCCCGGTTCTGCATTCCCGAAGGTGCCACCGCCGCCGGGAACCGTCTACAAACCGCATCGCGGACCCGTCATGTACGGCGGTTTCGGCTATCGCGGCGACCTGCTCGATCTCGCCGCGGGAGAATGCCCCGTCTCATGAGCCGCATCGCACTGCGCGAACGCTCGCGGGATACATCGCTTGCGTATTTGCGTGCAACCCTTCCGCCGCAAGCCCGCGAAGTTTGCATTAGATACAAAACGCGGCTCGGTGCATTGCTGCGCGTCGACGGCGCTGTGGTTGGCGCATTCGATCGCGAGCATCATGAAGTCGTGTTGCCGCCGTGCGATCGCGAGCGTTCGCTGGAGCTCGAGGTCGAGTTGCATGCGCTGCCGACGAGCGGATTGCCGAGCGGGCCGAACGTTATTTGGTGGTATTTGAATGCGACGGCGCGCCAGGAGCCGGCGCGATTTGTGGACGTTTCGGGGGCCTCGGCCGCGCTCGGCCGTGGTTCGACGCCTCAACATGACACGCCAGCTCACCACGACAAAGCGCGAGACGGCGAGGCGCTCAAAGCCTTCGGGCATAGTCATCTTGACGTAGCGTGGTTGTGGACGTATGAAGAGACGCGCCGCAAAGCGCAACGCACGTTCGCGATTGCATGCGATCTCTTAGACCGCGACGACGGTTTTCGTTTCATCCAAAGTCAGCCGCAGCTTTACGCGTTTGTCGAAGAATCTGACGACGGACTTTTCGATCGCGTTCGCGCCCACGTTGCCGGCGGGCGCTTCGATCCGCGCGTTGCGGCGCTCTGGGTGGAGAGCGATTGTAATCTTCCATCGGGCGAATCGCTGCTCCGCCAAATGCTTTACGCGCACGTCTATTGCAAAGAGCGCTTCGCCGTAACGCCCACGGTAGCGTGGTTGCCGGACTCCTTCGGCTTCATGAACACGCTGCCGCAGCTGCTCGCGCACGCCGGCATCGAATTTTTCGGAACGACGAAGCTCCAGTGGAACGATACGACGAAATTTCCTTATCCGCAGTTCGTGTGGAAAGGTCCCGACGGCAGCGCGGTTGTCGGCGCAATGCTGCAAGGTTACGACGGGCCTGCGTATCCGTGGCGCGTGAAAACTGCGCATGCACGTAACGAGCCGCTCGCCCTAGGCTACGGCGACGGCGGCGGTGGAGTAACGAGCGGCATGCTCGACTACGTGCGTAAAAGCGCGGAGTGGATCGATCTGGTTCGCTGGTTCGAAGAACTGCGCGAAGGCAAAGCGTCGCTGCCCGTACATCAGGACGAACTCTATTTGCAATATCACCGCGGCGTCTATACCACGCATCGCGATGTCAAAATGCACAACGCGCTGTGCGAACGCGCGCTCGACGAAGTCGAGGAGCTGCTGGCATGGTGCCTTGCCGTCCACGCGCCGCGCAGCATGGTTCGCGAACTTGCCGCGCGCGTCGATGACGTGTGGCGTACGGTGCTGCGCAATCAATTCCACGACGTCCTTCCAGGAACGTCGATTGCTCCGGTCTACGATGATGTTCGTGCCGAATACGCGCAGGCCGAAGAAGTCCTTGCCAACACGATCGCGGCGACGCATGCGATGCTGCCCCGCGCAACGTCGAAGCCACGCGGGCAGACGGCTGTGCCTCGCGAAGACGGCGACGACGTCGTCTTCGAGAACGGGCTTATCGCTGCGCGCGTCCGGCGCAACGGCACCATTGTCGAACTGCGCAGCAACGGCGGCCCAAACGTGTGCACCCAAGCCAACGCGCTCGCGTTATATCGCGACACGCCAAAAGCGTGGGAGGCGTGGAATATCGATCGCGGCTATGAAAGAAAAATGAAAGCCGCACAGCCGCAACGCTCGCGCATTGAGGACGGCGGTTTGATCGTCGACCTGCTGCTCGGATCGTCGCCTGCTTCGATGCGGATCGAACTGATGAGCGGCGAGCCGTTTTTGCGCGTGACATTGAGCGTTGATTGGCGCGAACGCCGCACGCTGCTGCGTTCTGAAAACTGGCTTGCGTTGCGCGCGGATGCCGTTACATACGGTGCTCCGCACGGCAGCATCACGCGGAGCGCCAACGCGCAGACGCCGGAAGAACAGGCGAAGTTCGAAGTGCCCGGCCAGCGCTACGCCATGGCCGTCGACGGCGCAGGCAACGGCATCGCAATGCTCGCGACTGATACCTACGGATGGAGTGCGCGCGCGCTCGCCGGTGGCGGCATCAAACTCGGACACTCGGTGCTGCGTGGAACGTGTTGGCCCGATCCGCACGCGGACGAAGGGGAGCACATCATCAGCTACGCGTATGCGCCGATCGATGGATCGAGTATTGGTAACGTGGAGCGGCTGTGGCGTTCGTTCGCGCACGAGCCGCGTGTGCGGCTGTTTACCTGTGATGCCAAAAACGTGGTGGTCGCCGCCTGTAAGCCTGCGCACGACGGCGACGGCGTCATCGTTCGCGTGCGCGAATGCGACGGCGTGGACACGAACGTGCGTTTGCGTTGCGGCGCGCGCATGACGTGGGCCCAAAGTGTCGATGCACTGGAGCGCGCGACGTTCGGGAGTGTCGGCGTGGAAAACGAGTATCTGATCTTCAACCTTCCGCCGTTCGGGTTACGATCGATGCGGGTGCGGTTCTCGCATGCGTAAGATCCGCGCGGTTCTATTCGACCTTGACGACACGTTGCATGACGACACGCTCGCGTTCACCAGCGCCGCCGAAGAAGTCGCGCAGGAAATCGCAGCCGAGCACGGCATCGACGCGCTCCAACTGAAAGCGGCTTACATTGCACAGGCCGAAGGCTTTTGGCACCGGCTCTCACCCGAGCAAGTGCAAGTACGGATGGCGCACCTGCGCGAACAGCTTTGGGAATCGGCGCTCGGAAGCATTGGAATCCGCGACGGCGAGCTCACGCGTCGCAGCGCGCAGCGCTATTACGAGTATCGCAACAAATACTTCGCGCTCTATCCCGGAGCACTCGATCTCCTGCGGACGCTAAAGGGCGACGGCGTGAAGCTCGGTTTGGTGACGAACGGCTTTTCGGAAACCCATCTCGAGAAGCTCGCAATTTTGCGCATCGCTGAATATTTTGACGCGCTTTTTCTTCCGGATCGAACCGGCATGGTAAAACCCGATCCGCTGCTCTTCGCTCACGCGTGCCAAAAGCTGGGTGTCGCACCCGCGCACAGCGCTATGGTGGGGGACCGCTACGATCGCGATATTGCGGGCGCCCAGCAAGCCGGGCTGTTCACGGTGTGGGTCAACGTGCGGCGCGAACTTTTGCCGCCCGGGGCTCGTCCGCCTGACGTGACGGTCGAGAACATCGCCGAGGTCGCCCGGCACCTACACCGGACGGCTGCCGGCCTGGAAGCTGAAAAACCAGGCGCTCCCTGAAACATTTTATGCCAATTGGGTGTTGAGTAGACGGCATGCTCGACTCCATTGTTATCAAGGGCGCGCGTGAGCATAACCTCAAGAACTTCGATCTCACGCTCCCGCGCAATAAGCTCATCGTCATCACCGGTCTCTCGGGCTCCGGCAAGTCTTCACTTGCCTTCGATACCATTTATGCCGAGGGCCAGCGCCGGTACGTGGAGTCGCTCTCGTCCTATGCGCGGCAGTTTCTCGGGCAAATGGAGAAGCCGGACGTCGATTACATCGAAGGCCTCTCGCCGGCGATTTCAATCGATCAGAAATCGACCTCGCGCAATCCGCGCTCGACCGTCGGCACGGTCACGGAGATCTACGATTATCTCCGCTTGCTCTTCGCGCGCATCGGCATCCCGCATTGCTACAATTGCGGACGCGAGATCAGCTCG
>CAZERJ010000135.1:0-4981 GCA_964514445.1 uncultured bacterium
GGCCGGTTTTTCGAGCCGTTCTCATTTGAAAACGTCGACCCGCACGCGGCGCAGCTGCTCAATCTGCCGCTGGAGCCTTCACTCGCGCAATTCGATTTGAAACCCGAACGCGATACGCAGCTTGAGTTCGGCGGGCACGTTCCGCTCGGTCCCGGAACGTTCGGCTTTCGCGTATGGCAAAAGAATGCAAACGATCTCATCGACGACACGCAAGTCGGCGTAACGCTGCTCCATCAGGACATTAACTATTCGCTCGGGCGTCTTTCGCAAGAAGCTATCGACTATACGCTCCCGCTGGCGCGCGGCGGACGCGCATACGTGAACATTGCTCATACGCTTTCGCTGAACAAAGGGTGCGAAACGCAGCTGCTCGCGCCGTGCTTCGGCTCTCCGGATGATTTTACGCCGGCCGATCACGATCAGTCGTACAGCGTAACGTCGGGCGTACTGCTCAACGGGCGCGGCGGAAGCTGGTTTTCAGGCGACATGGAATACGGCAGCGGCCTCTCGTCGGGAATCTGCCCCGCGGACGATACCGGCGGCTACTGCAAGCGCACCCCCCATACGATCTTTGCCGTCGAACAAGGTGTGCCGCTCGGCGATCGCGCCGCCGTGTCGTTACGCGTGCAGAACCTGTTTAACGATCGCTACTACGTCACGATCCTGAACGCGCAAGGCAACCATGTCGCGCCGCCTCGCACGATCGATCTGACATTCTCGTTCAAACGGTAATTACGCGGCAGCAGCCGCGCGTTCGCACGTGACCGGCAACGCCACGCAGACATGCGTACCGCGTCCGGGCACGGGCTCGACCTTTACGTCGCGCGCGAGCGCAGACACAAGGAAGAGTCCGCGTCCGCCCTCGGACCAAACGTCGACGGGAAGTGAGGGCGCATACGTAAAGCCAGGCCCACAGTCGATCACGTGAAGCAACACATCGTTGCCTTGAACTTCCAGAGAAACGCTGAGCGAACCGGGCGCATGACGCACGGCGTTGCCAATGAGCTCGGCGAAGATCAGGCTGCACGTCGCCATGTCGTCCGGCTGCGCGTGACACATGCCGGTGAGCACGTGCGTGAATTCATTTCGCATGACGTACGCGGCGCGCGCGTCGGCTGCTTCGAATTGCCAGCGCATCTGGTGCGGTCCGAAATTCACGGCGATGATCGCAATATCGTCGCGCAACGCGTGCCCTGCGGTTGCGCGTTCGATGAACTCCGCGGGATTGGCGACGTGGCGCGCAGCCGCACTTGCCAGAACGCTTCGCAGCATGCGTTCGCCCTCGAGCACGTCGCGCGAGGCTTCGATGATGCCGTCAGTATAGAGTACCAGCAAACTGCCGTCCGGGATGGTGCGCTTGTAGCGATCGAAACGCACGTGGCTGAAGGCGCCCAGTGGGGCCGAAGGGGCTTCGAGCGTTTCGACGGTTCCGTTCGGTAAGCGCAATACGGGCGGTGCGTGACCGGCGGATACGTAACTTATCACGCGCGTGCGCGGATCGATGATCGAAATGAAGGCGCTCGCGAGCCGTTCTCTGCGCTCCGCCAGCAACAGGCGGTTGCAGATATCGGCCATGTGCTGCGGGTCGCGGGAATCAAGCGCTGCAACGCGGATTGCCTGGCGCATCAAAACCATCAGACGCGCGGCATCAATGCCTTTTCCGGTGACGTCACCGATAGTGAGCACGATCTCCCCGTGCGAGTTTTCGAACGCGTCGTACCAGTCGCCGCCGATGTCGGCTTCGCTGGAGCTGGGCCGGTAGTGTGCAGTGATGTGCAAGTTTTCGTGTTCCGGAAAAAGCCCCGGCAAAAACGCGCGCTGTAACGTTTCGGCAACGTACTGCTCGCGGTGATACTGCTGCGCGTTCGCGACGGCGAGCCCCGCGCGCCGGCCAAGCTCGATGGCGAAGGCCAGGTCAGCGGTGTCGAACTCATTGTATTCGTCGGTTCGTACGAACGTGAGCGCGCCGAAGATGCGGCCTTGAGCAATGACGGGGGCGACGATCTTCGAGCGGTAGCCGAAGCGGCGCATGTATTGCGCGTGTTGCCGGGATGCGGCGTGAGCGCGTATGACCTCGTCGTTGATGTGCGGTAGAAAGAACGGCTCGCCGCTGCGGCTCACGCGCACAACGGGATGAATGCCGAACTCTTCGACATAAAGAATGTTGGAAACGCTTCCAAGCGCATCTTCTTTCGAACGATCGCGGTGTGCCGACGCGGTGACGAAAAGCCGTTCCGAACGTTCGTCGATGAGGTCGAACAAGCAGATGTCGGCGAACGATTCGACCGCCAGACGAGCGACGTTGTTCAGCGTCTCGGAAACGTCCAGCGATTGGTGAAAGATCTCTCCGGCCCGGACTAACAAGTCCAAGCGCTCGCGATCTCTGGTGCCGCCTAAGGTCTCCACGCGTCTCCTCAAAACGTAGAACGGCCGCCATTTGTCGCTTAACGGCAGCTGACGTTGCCGTACATGCGAGCGCATGGCATACCTAGGAAAATGTACCCTTCGACGTGCCTGTTTGAACCATAACGCCCGAGCAGGAGCGCACCGCCAATTTGAGAATCGTTCGCAAAAACTAATTCTTCGAATGCCACTCTCAGGCGGTGCTTTCTGAACTGGCTTACAGACGACCGCGTGCCCGTCCCGCATTCCACCCACGGACTAAATTGTCGCGGGACATCTGCATCACTAGCACGGCGGCCACTGCGATAATCACGGCGCGATCGCATAAGCTACGACCCCGCAATCGCGCGCAGCCGGTAGAGTGATACCCAAGGGAAGTCCTTGGGAGTTTCCGTTCGCTGCGCGCGGTATTGGTGCAATTGATCGACGGGCGCCGCTTCGGCGTTATCGATAAGAAACGTGTTCGGTAAAAGGCGTACCGGCCGTCTTTTATCGGCGACGAGTATGAACCGGGTACCCGGCTTTACGTAATGACTCATTACCAGGATCAACGGATTTGGCCCATCGTCGATGAGCACAAGCGGCGAGCCGGCACGGCTGATGATGCGGCCCATAGCGGCCGACGGAAAATCATGATTGTCCCACCAGATCGATGCATGCGAGTTTATGAAACATGACACGCTGCACACGAACAACACGGCGCATAGCGATGCAAGCGCTAAGGGATTCCATCGTTCGTCACTCAGCAAGCGCCGGCCGAGAAAGAGCGCTACGGAAACCAGCACTGCGATCCACAACGCAGTGAGATAGCGCGCCACGGTCGAGGCATGACTTCCACTTACTAGATCGAGCACGACTAGAGGAACCGCGATTGCAAACCCCATCGTCGCAAGTAGCCATGCCGTCTCGCGGGTTTCGTCACGGAAGAGGCGATACGCGCTGTATCCAACCAACGCCAGCACGGCAAGCGCGAGCGGCGAGAGTTTCATGGTGCTCCACGTCGCATCGAACAGCGTAGCGGAAATATTAAACATCCACTGTTCTATAAATGCGGGCAATGGGGTTGAGGTCCGCAGCCATTGCAAGCCCGCAGCCGATGGGGCGTGCCCCTTCAGCAGCACGATTGCCCACGGCAGAAAAGCAATGAGGGCGCCGCCGAAGCCGCACTGAAAGCCGCGCGTACTGCCCGCTGCCGAAGAGCGATTGCAACGTAGCTCGCGTGCGCCGCAAGCACGGATGCCGAAAGCGGATCTGCGTAGAGCGCAAGCGCCATTGCTATCGCATACCAGAACCACAACGATCGTTTTTGAATGCGCAGTGCTCGCACGAGCAGCGCTGTTGACACAGTAATGAGCGCCGTCCAAAGGCTATATTCACGCGCTTGGCCACTGTAGTTGACAAAGAATGGCGAGAGCGCCATGAGTGCGGCGCCGGTGGCAGCGACGACGCGGTTTGCGGTGAGCTCGAAACAAAACCAATACATCGCCGCGATCGCCAGCAAACCGAACAGGAGCGCGGGCAGACGGAGCGATTGAATCGAGTCGCCGCCGTAGGCCGCCCAAAGGCGATCGATTAGAAAAAAGAGTGGCGCACTGTGCGGGTCCTCGTCCGCGAGCGCAGCTACGGTGGCCATAGGCCCGCGGTTTCGATCTACGGTTTGAAATCGCAGAACGTCTGCGACGCTATGAGTGCGGTCGGCGAGCGCCGCGCGTGTCTCGGCCATCGTGTGGCCTGAGATACGCAGTGCCGTCATACTTTCATCGGCCTTGAATTGCCGGCGTTCGATGTGCTCGATGCGAAACACCAGACCCGCCACGAGCGCCGCGCCGATGAAGAACCGAAACGTACCCGGCAATCGCGCCCACATCTATCGAATCGTAAACCAGCCGGCGCATCTTAGCAGCTGCTACACTTGCTGTGAACTCCAGAAGCAAATGGGACTGGCAGCCCCCTTTTTGCCCGGTTTCTACAGAAGTAGGGCGGGACTGAGCACAGAAGGTGCGGGACTGGTTCGCGTTTTTTACAAAAGATGTGAGACTGTTGCATGTCGATCCAAAGCAGCTTGTCCACTTGCCCTCTAAGCCTGCTGTAATTTTGCCACCCGCGACGCAGCCACCAGGGCCGCGACCACGGCGATGCCTACAACGTTTGAGACGAGCGTCAGGCGGTCGTTGAGCGCCATCGAACCCATCGAGATCCCGCCGAAAGCGTGTCCGATCGTGGCCTCCATCACCCCGCCGGCCAGCATCGCTCCTACAACAAACAAACCGACGAACGTCCAGGCGATGCGCCTGGGAAACGATTTCATGTAGATCGCAACCAGCGGCGGCACGAGTAGATCGCCGTAGATGAACGACGTGTTCGCCCCGAGCGGAATTCCGGCGTTCGCCAGAAATCGTGCCACGGGGACATTGCCCATCGAGCACACGAAGGTAATCACGGCAATTCCGAGGCCCAGCGCGAGCAGCAAAATGTAGCCGACGTACGGCACGCCGCCAACGGTTTGCAGCGCGTGCGAAAGCCAGTGCTGTGGCACCAAGGCCGCCGCGAAGCCAGCCAGGAGATAGCCGACGACCAG
>CAZERJ010000136.1:0-4972 GCA_964514445.1 uncultured bacterium
ATCGCGTCGCGCCGGCCGGGAGATCCGTCTGATCCGGGTGCGGAACGATGGACGGATTGAACAGTGCGGCGGACTCCAGCGAGTACTCGGCCAGGAAGTACGCGCCGATCAGCAGTTTTCGTTCGCGGGAGAGCCCCTCCTCCGCAAACAACAGGCCGTGAACCTGATGGAAGCGGTCCAGAAAGAGATCATGGATCTGTTGGTGCCGCATCGAAAATTCAGCTGAGACCTCGTCCAGTAGCGGAGCGACCTGGTCTTCTGGAATGGTCAGGATTCTTTCCATAATTCTGGCGAGCCGGTCGGTGTCGCCCGGATTGAAAGGGCGCAGAAGAACGCGAGATTGATCGGGCTTCAGGATCGTCGTTGTTCGGTTAAGATGGATGGACATGAAGGGCTTAGTTAGCAGCCGCGAGTGGCTCTTTAAAGCTCGTCAGGATGTTCTGGGCCAATCGCATCTCGGCTAAAGCAAGCAGGAAGGCCAGGGTGGATTCGGCGCCCTGGTTCCCGTTCACCCGGTCGACATGCAAGCCATCGTGACAGCCGCCGGTCTCCGCAGAGTATAGGTCCAGTCGGAGATCGTTCCAACCAATGAACCAGTCGAATGCGCGCTGCGCTTGTTCGTACCAGTAGGTGTCCGATGTTGCCCAATAGGCATCCAGGCAGGCTGAGACGCTGGCTTGTGCTTCGACTGGCTGCTGGTCAAAATTCGCGCGGACGCCGCCGCGGCGGTAGAACCCATTGCTGCCGACCGGCCGAAAGTGACCGTCCTCTGAAGTCTGCAAGTCCGTGAGCCAGCGTAGCGCTCGCAAACCTCGCTCCAGCATGGCGTTCTGTCCGGTGGCCTGCCCGGTCACAATCAAGGCCTGCGCGAGCCTCGCGTTGTCATACGAAAGTTCCTCTTCGAACCACTGCCAATCGGGATGGGCGCTAGCCTCGAATCGTTCCATGAGCCGGTTGGTCAGCGCGTCCCGGGCTTGGTTGACCATGCTGTCGCCACTCAAACGCCGGAGGTATTCATTGATGCCGATCAGGCCGAATGCCCAGGCCCGCGGAGAAGTAAAGCTCGGCAGAGAAGGCAAAGCCTGCGCGAATAGCTGTCCGGCGATCATCTGAAAACTGCGGAAGGGCGATCGTCCTACGCCCACCCCGAGGGCCCATAGCGCCCGCCCCTGGCAGTCTTCCGATCCCTGTTCGTCCAGCCAGTGCCGGTCAAAGCTCAGATGGTTGTGAAATCGTTTGGTCTGGAGGTCAAAGGCGTGATGAAGGAAGGCCGCAAACGTGGTGGCCATGGCACGCACCTGCTCGGAATCCTCGCCCAACTCGCCGAGCAGCACCGACAAAATGAAAGCCCGTGCGTTATCGTCGGTGCAATAGCCTTCGGAAAAGTTGGGCACGCTGAAGGCGGCGTGCTGGAAGACTCCGGTGGAATCGGTCATGCGCTGTAGATGGCTTAGCTTCATCGGCGGCAGTTCACGGGGTTTTTGATCGAGTGTCCTGGTGGCGAGGAACTTTCGCGGCAATGCGGCCACTTCGAGCCTGGAGCACTCGAAAGTACGCATGTACATCTGGGCTACGTTATTCCAAACCATCTCGCGCCCGATCTTGTATGCGTTCTTGCGAATCGCATGCCGGCGGGTATCGTCGCGGAGCAAGCCGATCACCTCGCGCGCTATGGCCGTCGCGTCGCCAAATGGCACTAGGACACCGCGGTCGTCCGCCAATAATTCGGCTGCGTGCCAATATGGCGTGGAAACCACGGCTTTGCCGGAACCGAACGTGTAGGCCAGCGTGCCTGACGTAATCTGAGCTTCATTGAGATAGGGGGTAATATAGAGATCCGCCGCACCAATGAACTCTTTAAGACTGTCCAGATCCACGAATTGGTTGTAGAAGATGACGCTCTTGTCGATCTTGTTTTTCCTGGCCAGAATCTCCAGGCTGAGCCGGTAGGCTTCACCGTGCTCCCGAACCTCGTTGGGATGGGTGGCGCCGAGTACGATGTAGACGACTTCGGGGAATTCCGCCAGAATCTGCGGCAGAGCATCGAGAACGTGTTCGATTCCTTTGTTGGGCGAAAGCAGCCCGAAGGTGAGCAGCACTACTTTCCCTTCTACGCCGAACTGATCCTTGAAGTAAGTCGGATCGACGAAACCGACGTCGGGAATACCGTGAGGGATCAGGTCGATCTTGGCAAGGGGCACCTGGTAGAGGTCGCGCAGCATCTGCCTACCGCGCTCGGCCATGACCACGAGCCGTGTCGAGAGTGAGACCAATCCCTCCATGACGCGACGCTGGTCCGCCCTCGGCTCACGCAGAATCGTATGAAGCGTGGTGACCACGGGCATTCGCAGTTCGCGCAGCAGCGCCAGAATATGACCGCCGGCGGGACCGCCGAAGATTCCGAACTCGTGTTGGAGGCACACCACGTCCACGTTGCTGATATTGAGGAAGTCTGCGGCGCGCAGATAGGACGACAGGTCTTGTTCCTCCACCTCGAAGCGCACTACATCCGGATATTCATATCCATTCGGAATATCATTGACCGACACCGCCAGGCAGCGGCTTTCCGGGTGCGCGCTCTGGACGGCAGCAAGCAGATCAGAGGTGAATGTGGCGATGCCGCACTTGCGCGGCAGGTGATCGCCGATGAAGGCTATTTTCTGAATCTTAGGGACTTCATTCATAACCAATTCCGTGGTCTGTTCACGACGCCTCAACATGGAGGTACTCAGGCTGCCACATCGCGTCCTGCACCTGTTGCACAATGTCGTCGACTTCGACGGCGGTGAGGCCTTCCGCCTGCGCGGCCTCGACTACGGCCATCGCTACTGTGGCGGATACGCTTCGCAAATCGTCGATGTGCGGAAGGAGCGACGCACCAGGCTGACGGACAGCCACCAGGCTGGACACAGCACCCGCGGCCGCGGCGAACATACCGTCGCTGATCCTTCGGGCCCGTGCGACGATTGCGCCGAGGCCGAGGCCGGGGTACAACATGGCATTATTCACCTGGGCGACCGCGTACGTCACTCCCTTATAGGTGATTGGGGCGAACGCGCTGCCGGTAGCGACCAGCGCCCTGCCTTCGGTCCAACTGATCAGATCGGCCGGGTTCGCCTCCGCTCTTGCCGATGGACTGGAGAGCGCGAAGATGATCGGCCGGTCGACATGTGCGGCCATTTCCTTGACGATCGCTTCCGTGAAACTGCCGGGGGCTGTCGATGCGCCTATCAGCATGGTCGGGTTGACCCGGTGCACCACTTCGGCCAAGCCAATACCGTCTCCATTTCTGCCGTGGCGCCAGCTTTTGCATTCCGCCGCGGGCCGGGCATACATCGACTGGTATTCACCGAGTCCGGTCATGTCGCTGGTGATCAGGCCGTGACGGTCGACGCACCAGAACCGCTCAATCGCCGCCTCTGGGGACAGGCCCTCGCGCACAATGGCCCCGCGAATCTGGTCGGCAATCCCGATACCGGCTGTACCAGCCCCGAAGATAACCACGCGATGGCTTCGCAACGGTGTGCCGCAGACGCGGACGGCCGAGATCGCGGCCGCAAGCGTGATGGCGCCGGTGCCCTGCATATCGTCGTTGAACATGCAGACACGGTCGCGGTATTTCTCGAGGATACGGCGGCCGTTTGCGGGTGCGAAGTCCTCCCACTGCAGAAGCGCATGCGGGAACAGTTCTGTCACCGCATCGACGTAGGCGTCAATGAAGGTGTCATAGCGCGCCCCGCGGACTCGCGGGTGCCGGTTGCCTACATAAGTCGGATCGTCCAGGAGGCTCTGCCGGTCCGTGCCAACGTCGAGCATCACGGGGACCACTCGGGTGGGGTCGATTCCCCCGGCCGCCGTATAGATTGCCAGTTTGCCGATCGGCACCTCGATGCCCCCCACGCCCCAATCGCCGATTCCCAGGATCTGTTCGGCGTCTGTCGCTATGATCAGGTCGATATCTCCGGCGGCAGCGCCGAGGTTCGCGAATGCTTCTTTGATCCCGTCAGCGTGGTCGATAGAAAGATACACGCCGCGCGGTGGCCGACATTCATGGTGGTACTGCTCCATCGCCATTCCGACAGTAAGGTCGTTGACGATGGGTATCATCTCGCGCAGGTGCTCAGAGAACAGGCGATAGAACAAGACCTCATTGCGGTCATGTAGAGCGGTCAGGTAGATGTTTTTGCTGAGTGCGTCAGGGAGTCGCTCGTACTGGATATAGGCGCGCTCCACCTGGGTCTCCAGTGTGCTGATGTCCGGGGGGATCAGACCGGTGAGCCCAAGGGCCTTTCGCTCATCCGCCGTGAAACCCGTTCCCTTGTTTAGGCGCGGCGTATTAAGCACGGCCAAGCCGCGCGCCTTGGTCTGATAGCGCCCGTCGCTGTATTGGTGCTTGGTCATAGGCGCCAACAGCGGCACCACTCGTTGCCGGACACCGGTATTCTTCTCTTTCAAGTCTGTCCTCCTTGGCCGATCGGCGATCACGGCTGTGGTGCCCAGGATGCTCCAGCGCGGCCGTTGCGGGACATTCACCAACGGCTTTCCGGTGCTCCTTCAGCCTTGGCGGAGAGCAATCGGCTGCCCGATCTCTCAACTTCGCGGAAATGCGTGCTGCAACGAGGCGCCGAGGCGATCTCCGCGTGTTCCCTTTTTGGCGGCTGTGGGCCAGGTGATCAGATACGGCTAGATGTTTGTGACGGAGGTGGGCCGACGCGAGGAGCGGAATCCGACGCAGTCCTGACTCGGAGGGCACTGACCGCGCCGCGTCAACTGACCATCCCCGGTCACGCGCCAAACGCTCTTCCGACGGAAATCAGGCTGATCGCCAATGTGCTCAACAGATACCGGCTTGGGCCGAATTGTGCACCAGCGTAAACATCGGAGGATCGCGTGTGGAGCCAGTGATCTCCGGCGAAGCATAAGCACGGAGATCGGGATTTCACTTGCCGCAAGGTAGTCGGGGGCTACCGCG
>CAZERJ010000137.1:0-4757 GCA_964514445.1 uncultured bacterium
TGGGCGTCTGGGCATACACCACGACGCCCGCTTCCATTTTTCCGAACATGTCGTTCGCGCGCATCGATGTGGTCGCCGGCGCCGGCAATCTGCCGCCCGACCAGGTGCGCATCGCAGTAACGACGCCGCTTCAGCGCGCATTCCTGGGCTTACCGTCCGTAACGCGCGTCTCGGCGACGTCATCACAAGGCAGCTCTGAATTGTTGGTCGATTTCGCGCCGTCCACCGACGTGCGCTTCGACTTGCAATACGTCAATCAGGCAATTTCTCAGACGCGCTCTACGCTGCCGGCGGATGCAAACGTCGACGCCGTCATCGTCAATCCGAACAGCGAACCGGTTATCTCGTACGCGTTCGTCGCGAAAGGTTTTTCGCAAACGGTTCTGCGCGAACTCGCGCAACAGACCATCGTGCCGCAGTTTTACGGAATTCCCGGCCTTGCGCGCATGTTGATGGTCGGCGGCCCCGACCGCGAATTTCACGTGCAACTCGATCCGGCGGCGCTGAGTGTCTACGGCTTGTCCGCGCAGGACGTTTCAAAGGCGATTGCCGACGCAAATAACGTGAGCGCCGTGGGCGTTCAACAACAGTACTACCAACGCAATATTTTACTGATCGACGCCGGCGTGCGGTCGGCATCGGCGATCGCAAAGATTAACGTTCCACTGAAAAACAACGGACGCGTCAGTGTCGGCGATCTCGGCACCGTAACGCTCGGCGTAGCGCCGCTCCTTACGCAAATGAGCTATGGCGCACAGCACGCTGTTGCGATTAACTTTTACGCGCTTCCCGGCGCCGATGCCGTAAAAATGGCGGCCGCGATCAAAGCAAAGATGTCGGCGATCGAAAAGGGCCTGCCGGCCGGCGTTTCGGCGTACCGGTATTGGGACCAAACCGATCTCGTTATTGCCTCGCAGGCAAGCCTGCGCGATGCGATTCTGATTGGCGCGGTGCTTGCGATTCTCGTGATTCTGCTGTTCTTGCGAAACCTGCGCATGACGCTCGTCGCTGCCATCGTCATTCCAATCGCCATGTCGATTTCAATCTTCCTGATGAACCGGCTCGGGCAGACGCTCAATCTGATGAGCGTCGGAGGCCTCGCGGTTGCGGTTGGCTTGATTATCGACGACGCGATCGTGGTGATCGAAAACATCGCGCGTAACGTGCACAAGTTCCCCGGGATGCGAAAGAGCGACGTCATCGTCCTATCGATGAACGAACTTGGATCGCCGATGGCTGCATCCACGTTCACGACGGTTGTCGTTTTCATTCCGCTCTTGCTGCTCAGCGGCGTGAGCGGCTTTTTCTTCCGTGCGCTTGCGCTAACGCTGGCGTCATCGCTGATCGTATCGCTGGCGCTTGCGCTGTTCGTGACGCCGTTGATTTCGTCGTGGCTGCTCGGCGCACACGAGGGCGAGAAGGAAGACGCCGGATTCATTACGCGCGTCTTGGCGCGCTACGAACCTTTGCTGCGCTGGGCGCTCTCGCACCGCGCGATGGTTTACGGCGCATCGGCCGCCGTGCTCGTGATTACGGTGTTACTGCTCACGCGCTCGCCCAGCGACTTTCTTCCGCATTTGGACGAAGGCCAGTTTGAAGTCCGGTACACGATGCCGGTCGGAACCACGATTCAGGCCAGTGATGCAGCGGCAACGGAGCTGGAACGTATCGCCGCGGCAGACCCCGCCGTCATCTCGGTGGGGCGATTCACGGGAATCGACACGAACGGTTATTCACCCACGCAAGTGCGTCAAGGTACGATTCGCATTCGTTTGAAACCGCAAAATCAGCGAGCCGGCTATGAGGAAGTCAGCAATCGCTTGCGCGATCGGTTTACCGCGGCCGTTCCCGCGGCACAGCTCGACTTCCATCAGATCCTCGAAGATATGATCAACGATCTCACCGGAGCTCCCGCACCGCTTCAGATCACGCTGACCGGGCCGGAGCAACAGAAGCTCATCGATCTGGCAACAACCGTTTCCGATAAGATCGGCAAAGTGCCCGGTGTCGCGGACACGTTCTCCGGCGTCAACTACGACGATCCGGCTCTGCACGTCGATCCGAACGGCGCGCGCCTGGCCGCGCTCAATATCTCCGCAAGCGATCTCGGTTCGGCGTTGCAGGCCGCATCGCAAGGCGATGTGGCAACCAGCGTCCCCGGCGTGCAAAATCTCATCCCGGTGCGCGTGACGCTCGCCGGCGCCGGTGCGAGTCTCAATAATACGTTGCTCCCTACGGCGTCGGGTCCGGTTGCGCTCGGGTCAGTCGCGAATGTGCGCGCCGACAGGCTTTCTACCGATATCACGGAGATCAATGGGCAGCGCGCAATGGTCGTGACCGCCAACTACACCGGTGCAAGCCTTTCCGCGGTCGTTGCCGGTGTCAGCAGTGTGCTGCGCGCTAATGCTATGCCGCCCGGTTACACTGCGAAGATCGGCGGCGCATACGAAGCGCAGCAGCAGTCGTTTCGTGAGTTCGCGCAGGTCATCGGCCTTGCGGTTATTCTCGTGTATTTCGTGATGCTTGCAACGTTCCGCTCGTACCGTCTTCCGCTTGTTATTCTGACCGCGATTCCGCTGGCGCTCATCGGCGTAGCGCTTGCGCTCTTTCTGACGCACACGGCGTTCAACGTCTCGTCGTTCATGGGGTTACTGCTGCTCGTTGGCCTTATTGTAAAGAACGGTATCTTGCTCATTGACGTGGCGAACCGGCGGCGCGAAGAAGGTGCAAGCGTTCACGATGCGCTCGTCGCGGCCGGACGCACGCGTCTGCGCCCGATCGTCATGACAACGTTTGCGGCAATCGGCGGTTTAATGCCGCTGGCCTTCGGCATCGGCGCCGGGGCGGCAATGGAACAACCGCTCGCAATCGCCGTTATCGGCGGTTTGTCAACGGCAACGGCGTTCACGCTGATCCTCATTCCGGTGCTGTACGCGGGAATCGCAGGAAAGCGGCAACCGGCATGATCGCAAGCGTTATTCTTGCGGCTGCGCTGAACGCACCGCGGCAGTTCGGAAACGTGCCCTTCACGCAGGCGTTGCAGCAGGCCGTCGACCGATCGCCGGATGTTGCGCAGGCGCGCGAACACGTCAATGAAAACACGGCGCTGCTGACGGCTGCGCGCGCAGGCGCAGCACCGGCGCTTATCGCCAATTACGTCCGCGCGCCGCAAGGCGGCAGCGCCGGGAACACGATCACGCAAAGCTTGGTGACCGTCGGCGGACAAGTCACGGTCGGTGATTACCTCTCGTATCTTCCGGCTGTGCGTCAGGCAGCGTTCAATGCAACGCAGGCGCAGTTCGATCTCCTCGCAGCGCAGCGTACGGAGCGCCTGAAGGTTTCGGATCAATATTACAGCGCGCTCAAGGCCGATGCGACGCTTAATGTGCGCGCGCAAGATCTGGCAGGCGCACAATCGGATTTACGCGCCGCGCAAATCCGCTATCGCGCCGGTGATGCGCCCAAGCTCGATGTCGTTCGCGCCCAAGTGGCGCTGGCAAACGCACAGGCGAACGCTGATGCGGCGCGCGTCGATCTACAAAATGCGCTGGATGCGCTTGCAATGGAAACCGGGCGCAGCGTCAGCGATTTCTCAACGTTTGGCTCAACGCTGCAGGTTTCGGTACCGTCAATGAGTGCTGACAAGGCCGTTACGCGTGCGCTTACCGTGCGTAGCGATCTCGCGTCCGCGCAGCAGGCGGTGAACGCGGAGATCGCCGCCGTCGATCTCGCGCGGCGCGGCGGCTTTCCGACAATTACCGTGAACGCCGGCTACACGCGAGGCGTTGATTCAGGCGTGAACGTCAGCGGACCGTCGGCCGGCGTCAACGTCGCGTTTCCGATTTCAGGTGCACCCGCCGCACGCGTGCAGGCCGAACGAGCGCGGCTGGCGTCGGCACGCTACAAGGCTGAATCGATCCGCCGGCAAATCGTGCTCGATGTCACTAGCGCCGTTCGCGCCTACGATTCGAGCGCACGAGCGGCGCAAGCCGCCGAGCGTGCACGCACCGCAGCGGAACAACAATTGCGAGCAACGCAAATCGGCTATCGCAGCGGCGCGAGCTCGAGTTTAGACGTCGCGGACGCGCGGCGCACGTACGTTCAGGCTGCCCTCAATGACATCAGTGCCGTCTACGCACAGGCGCAAGCGGCAGCACGACTGCAAATGGAGATGCAACCGTGAAACCGACACGCACGATTCTTGCGGCCGGATTGCTCCTCGCCGCGTGCGCGGGCAAACCGCAAGCGCCCACGCATGATGCGCAGCCCGCGGTCGATACGACCGTGGTGCAGCGAGCCGGCTTTACGCAAACCGTGACTGCGGTGGGCCGCGCCGGCGCGCCGGCGGGTTCACAAGCGCGCGTCGCTTTTGCCGAGCCCGGCATTTTGCAATCGATTTTCGTGCACATCGGGCAGCGCGTTTCCGCAGGTGAAGCGTTGGCGCAGCTCGACACCAGCGGGCTATCGCTGGCCGCTTCGCAAGCGCAGGCCGACGCCCGCGCCGCCGCAGCAAATGTTGCGCAGAACGCGGTCGACCGCACCAGCACGAAGATTGCCGTCGATGCAGCAGCACTGCGCCGCGAACAATCGCTGTACGCGGCAGGCGTTGCGGCATACAAAGATGTCCAGGCAGCGCAAGCGCAGCTCGCACAAGACCGCGCCGATGCTGCGACGGCACGCGCGCAAGTGAGCGGCGCCGGTGCGCAACAACAGAGCGCGCAAGTTCGCGCGCAAATTGCTCAGCGCGATTTGGCCAA
>CAZERJ010000138.1:0-4746 GCA_964514445.1 uncultured bacterium
CGACACTCTGCGAAAACGGGACGTTGCGATCGTCGTCACCTTGCTCGATGAACACCGGCGATTTCCAAGTTTTCAAATATCCCTCGGCCGTCGACATCGTCGCAACGTGACGTTGTTGCGGCGTGCCGACGGGCTTGCCGTAGTCGTGATCGAAGTCCGTCGCCCAATTGTGAACGCCGGCAAAATCGGCACCAACCTTGAAGACATCGGAGTTCTTTGCAAGCGCGAGAGCCGTCAGCAAACCGCCGTAGGAGAGGCCGTAGATACCGATACGATTCCGATCGATGCGCTGCTGTTTCTGGAGCCACTTAGCGCCGGCCAGAACGTCGTTGTACTCCGAGCCGCCATGCCATGCGGCGTGCGGCGGATTGCGAAACTTGTTGCCGTACATGATCCCGAGTCTATAGTTGATCGAGAGGACCGCATAGCCCTTATTGACGAGATACTGATTCATCTCGTAAAGGTGCGTGTAAGCTTCCATGTAGTGGAAGCCTCCGAGCATTTGACGCGGCGGGCCGCCGTGGTCGAAGACGATGGCGGGCACTTTGCCGGTGAAATGACGCGGTAAGAAATATTGCGCGTGGATCGTGTAGCCGTCCGGGGTCACATACGTTATAAGCTGTGGCTTTACCATTTGCGTCGCCGGATAATTTGCAGGCGTCGCAACTGCGCTCAGCGTTTTCGACGGATTGCCGGCGATCATTACCTGCGGCGCATTTGCATAACCGCCGTTGATGTACGCGAGGCCGCCGTTTGCGACCGGCGCCGGATTCCACTGGTTGTCCGGTCCCGACGTTATCTGCTTCGGTGCGCCGTCGAGCCCCACGCTCCAAATGTGGCGCACGTCGAGATTACCTTCGTTCGAGGCGAGCAGCAGTTTCGTGCCGTCGAGCGACGGTGCAACGGTTTCAACGTCGTAGCCGCCGGTCGTCAAACGCTTCGCTGCGCCGCCGTTCGCGGAGACCGCGTAGATATGCTGCCAGCCGTCGCCCTCCCACGGAAAAGCGATCTGATCGCCTTTGAGCCACCAAAGCTGCGCTGCGCTCATCGTAGGATAGAACTCGGCGCCCATTCCTTTGTGCGCGCTCCAGACCTTACGCGCGTTGCCGCTATTTGCGTTCGCAACCCAGATCGCCCAAGGAACCACGGCGTTACTGCCACCGCTGAAGCTCGCACTGTCGTAGATCGTCTCTCCGATCTTCGCTCCGGGCGAGCGCACGAAGGCGACCTGCGAGCCGTCCGGCGACCATGCCGGGGACGAGTCATTTGTAAACGCCGGCGTCGCGTAAATGTACGATTTCTTCCCCGGCGTATAAATAACGACGAACGCGTGATCGCCGCGCGAATTCGAGAAGGCAATTTTCGTGCCGTCCGGCGACCATGCTACGTCGCCAACCGCTCCGCGAATCGGCAGCATTTCCGGCTTACCGGCCGTAAACGCGCCGCGTGCGTCCTTCGAAAACGTAACGACGCCGAACTGTCCCTGGGAGGTGGTGAACGCCACAGCGTTGCCTTTCGGCGACAGAAAGGCGGCGTTGCTCCCTTGCGCGAGCATCACCGGCTCTCCACCGGCGATCGGTACAACATAGAGCGTGCGCTCCGGCGGCGGAATGAGCGAGAGCGGATTCGCGTTTTCAGCGGTGCCTTCGTCCCCGGCATTGCCACGAAAAAGGATCACCGCATCGTTCCCCGCAGTGACGGCGGGAGTGAAGACGTCTTCACCGTCGTCTTGCATGAAATGCGTCAGTGCGTGCACCGTGCCGCCCGCATTCGTATAAAGATTTCGAATGCCGCTCGCGTCGACTTTCCATACGAGCACGGTGCCGTCAAACGAGGCAACGAGAGCATCCGGAAACGGTGCGGCGAGAACGTCTGCGACGCCGAACGCGCGCGCGCCCACCGTTGATGTCGCGAAAGCAAACGATAGAACGCAAAAGGCGGTAAGTAGACGAAATTTCATCAAGACCTCCGAAATTTTGTCGTCAATCTTAGGCCGCCACCGTGCGCTTTCCCCCCACGGCACGATACTTCGCGTAGTCTCACCTTTAGACGAGCGCGTGATGGCAGCATGGTACGTCACCCGGGACGCTCCACGAGCGGGCCTCGGCATTTGGTATTCAACATTAGGTCGACGTTGTCAAGTATGAGTGATCACCTTCTCATCGCTCTCCATCATCTTGCTCAACAATTCAGCGGCTCGATTGCAACGGTCCATGTCGACGTCTCGATTCGGTAATTTCTGAAATATCCGCAAGATAATTTCCCGGCGTTTTTCGGCACCCTCTGCGGAAGATAAACCTCGTAGTAAGTCGTGTCCGGTTTCGTATGGGACCGGTCAAAGTTACGCTGTTGGATCATGAAGTTCTCTGAACGCAAATCGTCGAGAGGCGGCAGCACATCAAGCGCACCGGAAAGCATCTTGTTGTAAAGAAGAATGACGGCTTTGGCGTCCAGCGCGGACATCGCTACTCCGTTACGTTCAACGGAAAACGGCACGAATTGCTTTAGCTCAACAACCGTGCCCGTTTGTGTGTCGACCTGATAGGTCGAAACGTTTCCCTGATGATCGCGAGCATAAATGACATTGACCTTCCCGTCACTAATCCAGACCTCAACCTGCTGGCTCGCGAGCGTTACGTTGTCGAGGTGGACGAGCGCGCCGAGCGCTGCGCTAAGTCCGTGCACGGCCTTTCCCGCCAAGGTGGTGTACCCTAAAAACGGATCTCTCAGCATTGCTTCGATCTTGATCCGCCTGGAACGGCTGATCGCTGAATCAAGAAAGATCCGGTCGAGGGCCAGATAATCTGAAGGCACATTCGCAGGAGCTCTTTTACAAAGAACATCAAGGCTCATTTCCAAAACCGTCATCGACTCATCATCGAGCCGCCTGACTTCTCGATAGTGATTGTAACTGACCTGATAACGTTCCAGATCCTGCAACTCTTTATTGCGTACTGAGTCGTTCTCCGGCTCACGAATGAGCTTTGGATCGCAAACTCCCGGCAAGATGCTTCCGAGGGATCCACCAAGGCGCGGTAGCGGGCACGGCAAGCGTTTGTTGGGGTCAAACTTCGGGTCATACGCATCTTCAATTGAGCGGAGCACCTGCGCCCATCCACTTACGAATGCACGACGCTGCAAAGTGAAGGCATTCGCTCGAAACAGGTCTACATCGAGTGATTGCTGCATCGCGTAAATCGCGGTTTGTAAATCGCCTACTGAGCGAGAGCGCCTGTAAATCTCCAGCTTGCCAAGCGCATCTTCGACGCGGCCCTCGATCGTCGTGGCGAGGTGAATTGCGCTGATCACCAATACCAGCCTTGCATTACGCACATCGAGGGTTAGCACTCCGTTTTTGAAAATCGCCGGGACGTTGGCAAGATCGAACTCAGGCTCATAACTATCTCCCTCTGCGCCCATTTGTATGTTGTAGTTGCTGCGGATCGTAGATTGCAGGCCGTATTGCGCGTTCGCTATTGGTTTGGACACATCTAGAATGAGCTTTGGAGCCCCGAAGAAATGGACGACGCTCGCCGGTCCACTCGGCACGATCCTGAGTTGATAATAGGCGACGTAGTTTCTATTGCCACCGAAGGGCGCGACGTCCAAACTTTTTATTCCGACCGGACCTGCGGCTTCAATGTGAACCCGCTCAACGGCGGGCATATCGTTCGCCGGATAGATGATCTGCGCGCTGACGCCGTCTACTGTCGGTATTTGTATGACGCCGCCGCGCGCGTCGAGCCTTGAATCGACCTGCCGCGTTACAATTGCGGGCGGCGTAGCGGCAATAATCATTCTGTTTGCACCACGGATTGCGGCGGCTTCCTGTGACTACGCCCTCGTCTTCGCCTGGCGAACCGGACGTGCCTACGGAAAATCCAACGCCGGAAAGACGATGTATTCACCGCATACGCTGTGCTTCGAGGCGCACCGCTCGTGGTAGTTAATGAAACCCAACGATTCAACGGCGCGCGCATCGTTATATTGAAAAGCCCAGCGAGATTTCACCGGGCTATTGAATCGATACGATCCTTCGGGAAGCACCAACTCGTTAGCATGCAAGAAGCGCCCTGTATTTACAGAGCGCTTTTGCGCATTTTTCGTACAACGAGTTGTTTCAGCTTTTGGAATCATTGCTCCTAACTCACCCTGTTTCGCGAGTTGAGCTGAGTCCGCACTGTAGAGTAGGCCACTGATTTGAGACTATCTCCTCAGCGGCCCCTCGTCAAACCGTGCGTGCAGTTTTCCCGCACACGGCTTTCCGACGGTCTTCTTTCGGCAGCGCCTTACAACGGCACTCGACGGGCGTACCGTAGCGCGGAATCCTCAACAACCACCCTCTTGTTCAAATGGATCAAGCCGTGATAGTTGTAAAACCACGAAGGCGGATGGTCCCTCCATCCCTTGCCCGGTTTCTTGTGCTTCTTCCGAAGCATAATCGTAAGCGTATACGTAGCGTAATTGTCGATGCTCTTGAAGTGCATCCGCGAATTACCGGTCTTGAAGTAGTTACCCCATCCTCGCAGGAGCGGATTGAGCCGCTCCTTGATGAGTTCAGGAAGATTCCAATGCTGCCCACCACGGTCAACATCGCGAATCCGCTTCTTGACCGAAGCCATCGCCTTGGGAGACGGATAGTAGTAGGTCTTTAATTCGCCGCTGCGCTTCGACGGTTGCACCGCAAAGCGGCTTTCGCTGAAATACTCGTACCTTGTCTAACGGCGCGTTTATAGCACGTGGCAA
>CAZERJ010000139.1:0-4569 GCA_964514445.1 uncultured bacterium
CCGTCTACGCGCGCGTGCTCGACCGCCATCTCGAGCGCGCGTTCGACGTGATCGCCGACATGGTCTGGCGGCCGGCGCTCGAGGAGGTCGAGGCCGAGCGCGAGGTCGTGCTCGAGGAGATCGCGATGTACGAGGACGACCCCCAGGATCGCGTCTTCGACATCCTCGGCGAGGCCGTCTTCGGCAGCCACCCGCTCGGGCGCGCGATCGTCGGGCGCGCCGAGGTGGTCGGCGCCGCCGGCCCCGAGCAGCTGCGGGAGTTCCACGCGCACCGCTACACGCCGCCGCGCGTAGTGATCGCGGCCGCCGGGTCGGTCGACCACGACGAGATCGTCCGCTGGGCCCGCGACGCCGACGCCCGCAGCGCGCGAGCGAGCGCCGTGCGCAAGCCGCGGGCGCCGACCGTCGGCAGTGCGCAGGTCCGCTTCCAGCAGAAGGACACCGAGCAGTATCACGTCGCGCTCGGCGGGCCGGGGATCGCGCGCGACGACGAGCGGCGCTTCGCGCTGCGCGTGCTCGACAACGTGCTCGGTGGGACGTCATCGTCGCGGCTGTTTCAGGAGGTCCGCGAGCGACGCGGGCTCGCCTACGCGGTGTTCACGTTCCACAACCTCTACGAGCGCGCCGGTCACGTCGGCCTGTATGTGGGAACGCGGCCCGAGAACCTCGACGAGGCCCTGCGCGTGATCGGCGACGAGCTCACCCGCTTCACGAGCGAGGCGGTGTCCGAGGACGAACTCGCGCGGGCGCGCGAGAACGTCAAGGGCCGCGTCGTGCTCGCGCTGGAGTCGACGACAGCCCGCATGGAGCGGCTCGGATCGAGCGTGCTCGCGGAGATGCCGGTGCTCAGCGTGGACGAGGTGGTCGAGCGCATCGACGCCGTCACCCGCGAGGGCGTCGAGGCGCTCGCCGCGGAGCTGTTCGCGCCCGGGCAGCTGTCGGCGGCCGGCATCGGCCCCGACCAGGACCAGTTCACGCGCGCGCTCGAAGCCGTCAGCCCTGAGCTGGCGGAGGTGACGTGAGCGCCGCGGCCGGCGCGCCGATTCGCGTCGTCGTCGCCGGAGCCGCCGGGCGAATGGGCGAAGCGGTCTGCGGGGCCGTGGCGGCGGCGCCGGACATGGAGCTGCGCGGAGGCGCCGATCCGCGGCTCGGCGTCGCGCTGAGCGACGTGCTCGGCGAGGCCGACGTGGCCGTCGACTTCACGCAACCGGACACGGCGCTCGACAACGCGCTGCAATGCCTGGCGGCCGGGGTGCACGTCGTGATCGGGACGACCGGATTCGATCCCGCGCCGCTGAGCGAGGCCCGCGGCGCGAACGTGTTCATCGCGCCGAACTTCGCGATCGGCGCGGTGCTGATGATGCGTTTCGCGGCCGAGGCCGCACGCCACATGGCGCGCGCCGAGATCGTCGAGTTGCACCACGATGCGAAGCTCGACGCGCCCAGCGGCACGGCCGCGCGTACCGCGGCGCTGATGGCCGCCACCAGCGGCGGTGAGCCGCCCCCGATCCACTCCGTGCGCCTGCCCGGTCTCGTCGCCCATCAAGAGGTGATCCTCGGCGACGTCGGCCAGACTCTCACGATCCGCCACGATTCGATCAGCCGCGAGTCGTTCATGCCCGGCGTGCTGCTCGCGATTCGCAGCGTCGCATCGCTGCCGAGCTCGCCGGTGGTCGGTCTCGAGGCGCTGCTTCACTGAGTGGGGCGCGGCGGCGGCCATGATCGGCCGGTGCCCGGCGGGGTGACCGTCGCCGTCACCGACCATGCGGTCGAACGCTTCCGCCAGCGCGTCGGCGCTCGCCGCGGCGGCCTCGATGTGCGACCCGAGATCGCAACGCGCGTCGGCGAGGCGTGGGCGGCGGGCCGCGTCAGCGAGCGCCCGCCAGACATCGCGGGCTCGTCGGGGCGACCGGTCCCGCGCGGCGGCGTCTACGTCGCCGATCTCGTCGACCGCGACGTCGTGTTCGTCTGCCGCCACGACGCGTCGGCGGGCGAGTTGATCGTGATCACGCTGTGGGAGCGCGAGCGGCTGGGACGCTCGCGCGTGCCGCGGCGCTTCACCGACGCGCTCGAGCGACGCCGCCGCGGGCTGGACAGCGACGGCTGACAGCGCTCTAATAGCTTCAGAGAACACATCGGAGGAATCTCGTGCCCTGGCAGGCCAATGTGCTGGTTGTCGCGAACGTCACGGCGACGTCGCCCGCGCTGCTGGCCGCGCTGCAGCAGCGGGCGGCGAGGGGACCGGTTCGCTACACGCTGGTGATGCCGAGCGCAGGCGTTGGAGCGGCCGCGCGCGAGCGCGCCGCCGCCTCGCTGCGGGCGGCGCTCGAGCTGATGCGAGCGCAGGGACTCGACGTCGACGGCGTGATCGGCGACGCCGATCCGTTCGTTGCGGTGCTCGATGTCTTCGACCCGCGCCGCTTCGACGAGATCGTCGTCTCGACGCTGCCGGCGCGCACGTCGCACTGGCTCCAGATCGACCTCGGGCAGCGCCTGGAGCGCGCGACCGGCGTGTCCGTGCAGCACGTCGAGGCGTCGCTGCCGCGGGTAGCGCCCGCCGTCCGTGCCGTCACCCGCCACCCGCACCAGGGAGTGCTCGAGCCGCTGCGCGTGCTCTCGTGGGGTGGCAGGCGACGCCGCGGGCACCGCGTGGAGCACTGAGCGATCGCTAAAGCGACGCTCAGGCAACGTTGAGCGTCGCTCGATTTGCCCTCACTGGTCGGCCGGGGGTAGACCGGCGGTAGAGCGACGGTAGAGCGACGGTGGGCTGGCGGCGGGCCGGTGCTGGTGCGGCGGTGGCTGGCCGCGGGTGATCCGCCTGGCCCGTGCGATGGCGACAGGGCCTGGGATACTCTGGGTGTGTCCTCGCTCGGAGCGATCCTGACTGCAATCGTGACGCCCTTCGACGCCGACCTGCGCGTCGATGAGGCGGCGTTCGTGTCTCTCATGCACCACCTCGCCGATCATGGGTCTGACGGCTTCGTCGTCTGCGGCACTACGGGCGAGGCGGCGACGCTGACCGACGACGAACACATCGGCTTGATCGAGCTCGCCGTCGCCGAGCGCCCCGCGGGCGCGACGATTGTCGCCGGCGCAGGCTCCAACGACACCCGTCACGCGGTCGTGCTGACCGAGCGTGCCACGCTGGCCGGCGCCGACGCGATCCTGTCGGTGACGCCGTACTACAACAAGCCCAACCGGCGTGGGCTCAAGCGCCACTACGAGGCCGTCGCCGCCGCCACCGACAAGCCGGTCGTGCTCTACAACATCCCGTCGCGGACCGCGGTGGACATGCCCAACGAGCTGCTCGCCGAGCTCGCCCAGATCGAGCGCATCGACTACGTCAAGCAGGCCAACGACGACAACCTCGCGCCGGTCGACGGGCTGCGCGTCTACGCCGGCAACGACGGCACGCTCGCGCGCGCGCTCGACATGGGTGAGCCGGGCGGGATCACCGTCGCCAGCCACATCGTGGGCGACGCGATGCGACGGATGGTCGACGAGCCCGAGAACCGCGCCGCGATCGACGCCTCGCTGCGCGACGTCTACGAGACGCTGTTCATGACCGCCAGCCCCACCTGCACGAAAGCGGCGCTGAACCTGCTCGGCCACCGCGTTGGCGGGCTGCGCCTACCGATGGTCGAGGCCGACGAGGTCGAGATCGAGGCGGTGCGGGCGATGCTCGTCCGTCACGGGCTGCTCGAGCAGCTCGCGGCGTGACTGCGGTCGCGGCGGGACGCTGAGGATGGCCGCTGAGAAGCTGCGCGTTCTGCCGCTCGGCGGTCTCGGCGAGATCGGCAAGAACATGACCGTCGTCGAGTACGGCGGCAAGATCGTCGTCGTCGACGTGGGCCTGCGCTTCCCGACGCCCGAGATGGTGGGCATCGATCTCGTGCTGCCGGATTTCTCCTACCTGCGGGGGCGCATCGACGACATCGAAGGGATCGTGATCACCCACGCGCACGAGGACCACATCGGCGCGCTGCCGTGGCTGCTGCGCGAGCTGGGCGCGCACGACGCGCCGCCGATCTTCGGCGGCCCGCTGACGATGGCGATGGCGCGGCCGAAGCTCGACGAGCACAAGCTGCGCGACGTCCGGCTGACGGACCTCCCGCCGGGCGACGAGCTGGACCTCGGCCCGTTCCGAGTCGAGCTGATCCACATGACGCACTCGATCCCGGACTCGTGCGCGGTGGCGCTGACGCTCGACCTCGGCACGATCCTCGTCACCGGCGACTACAAGTTCGACCAGACTCCGGTCGACGGCGAGCCGGCGGACGTGTCGCGGCTGGCGCAGCTCGGCGCCGAGGACGTGCTGCTGCTGTGCGGAGACTCCACCAACGCCGACCGGGCCGGGTTCTCACCGTCGGAGTCTGGTGTCGGCCCGCAGCTGGAGGAGTTCTTCGGGCGATGCGAGGGACGGGTGATCGTGACGAGCTTCGCCTCCAACATCCACCGCGTCCAGCAGGTCGTCGACGCCGCCGCCGCGCTCGGGCGCAAGGTCGCGCTGGTCGGGCGCTCGATGCGCAAGAACGTCAACATCGGCTCCCAGCTGGGCCACATCGGGAT
>CAZERJ010000140.1:0-4492 GCA_964514445.1 uncultured bacterium
CTTGCGCTTCATACGAATACGTGAACGTATGATTGGCCGGCAGCGGTACGCGCGTGACCCAACGGATGGCGCGGTACGATGACGGGTCTGCCGGTTTGGTGATGGTGCCCTTCGCAGTTTTGACTTTGATCGCCGGATGCGCAGAGAACGTCTTGCCGTCAAGCGAAAACTCGAGCGTCGAGTTTCCGTCGCGAGCACTTCCCGGGACGTACGACATATTCGCCGGAATGGGATCCGACGGCGTAAAGTGCAGCGCCGATGAGTCGCCGCTGTTCTTCGCTTCGAGCACGAAACGCACGCGTTCGCCTGCGGTAATCGGACGATTACCCAGCGGGACGACAGTCTGCGAGCCGCCCGCGTGTTGCACCAAAAACGCCGACAAGTGTAACGAAACTTGCGGTTTTGCTGCTGCCGTTGCGGCACTGCAGCACAAAAAGGCTAACGCTATTACGGCGCGCCGAACTTCCATTGTGTTCTCCCCACTAACTACAAAGTGGGCCGCACCCGAAATCCCTTTCCCCGTTCGTATCTGTTATCGGCACGCTCGGCTACTATATGAGGCGGGCTTGAAAAGAAATAATTAGCGTCGCTTTAAGACGGCGCGCCTTTTACGTGATTTTTACTTCGACTATTGTACGAGTGGAAGAACGCTGCTCGGCGTGAGGGGATAGAACGTCATCACCAGCACGGCAACAACGCAAACGGCTGCGCCCGCGAGCGCCAAGGGAAGACGCAGCGTAGCGCCGCCTGCGCTTTCGCGAGCGGGACGCTCGTACATCGCGCGCACAATTTTAAAGTATGCGTAAAGCGAAATCGCCGTTCCGGCGATGAGCAGACCGCCGAGCCAGGCGTAGCCGGTATCCACGTTGACCCACAAAATGAAGATCTTTCCAAGGAAACCGGCCGTCGGCGGAAAGCCGGCAAGACCCAATAAAAGAAACGTCAGCGCTGCGGCAAGCACCGGTCGCCGCTGCGCAAGGCCGCGATAGGTCACCAGGTGCGAGCCTTCTTCACTTTGATCGGATGAGGCGGCCGCGATCGCGAACGCTCCCATGTTCATGAAGGTATAAGCGACGAGGTAGTAGATCGCGTACCGCACACCCAGTGCCGTACCACCTGCAAGTGCGGCGACCATGTATCCGGCCTGCGCGATACCGGAATATGCCAACAGGCGCTTGAGATCGGTTTGCGCGATCATCGCAGCGTTGCCGGCGATCATCGAAATGCCGGCGATCACGAAGAGCGGCAGCAAGAGCACGGTACCCGAGCCGTTGGCGTATGCCGAAAAAATGAAGCGCGCCAGCACGGCCAGCGTACCGGCTTTCGTGACGACGCTCATGTACGCGGTGACCGGCAGTGGCGCGCCTTCATAGACGTCGGGCGACCAGACGTGGAACGGCATGAGGCTCAATTTGAACGCGATGCCGATCAAAAATAGGCCGCCGCCAATCCAGTATAGCGGATCGTGCGCAAGCGCCGGAGCTGTGAGCTGCGCGAATCGCATGCCGCCCGAAGCGCCGAAGAGCAGCGCCATACCGAAGAGCAGCAAGCCGGATGCGGTCGAGGAAAGGATCAAATATTTGAGCGCGGATTCGCCCGATGCTTTGTTTTCCCCGAGCGCGCACATGCAGTAGAGCGCCAGCGAAAGCAGCTCGAGGCCCAGGAACACCGTCATCAGATTCGCCGAGCCGCACATCAGCATCGCGCCGCTCGTTGCCCAAAGAATCAGCGCGACCGTGCCGCCGACGCGCTGCGGGCGCACGTCGGGACGCAACATCGCAAGCGTTATCAGAGCGGCGATGATCACGACGATTTCCATGACCACGGCAAAACCGCCGAGCATAAACCCGCCGTGGAATGCGTCGTGCGTGAGATTGAATGTCGAACCGGTACGAATGCTCGTGCCGGCATAAATGCCCGCTGCAATCAAGCCGAGCATGCCGATAGCGATCGAAACGCGGCCGGCCGGTTTTGGCATGAGCAAGTCTTGCAGCAGCACGACGACTGCGGCGCCGCCGGCGATGAAGAGCGGAGCAACGGCGCTCCAGTCGAGCGCGCCGTACGGATTGATCATGGCGTAGCTCCAAAGACAGATGCGATCGTCGCCGTTATCGCATGCGGGTTCACACCTAGCACCACGAGCGCAGCCAGGAGCGGAGCAACCGCCGCGCCTTCAATCCACGTCAGGTCACGGCGTTCCGGTAAATCTTCGCGCAAAGGCCCGTTGATGATGTCTTGGAGCAGGCGCAGCATGTACGCCGACGCGATGACGATTGGAACGAGTCCAATCATCGCGGGCCAGAACAGACCGGACTTTAGGACACCGGTAAGGATCACGAGCTCGCCGGCAAATCCAGCGAGTCCCGGCAAACCGAGCGCGCCGAGCGCCGCAATCGTAAACGCGCCGGCAAGTTTGGGATTCCATGCGCCAAGGCCACCGAGCCGGCGCAGCGATCGCGTTCCTTCCCGTTCCTCGACGTAACCTAATATAAGGAAGAGCGCCGCACTGAACAGCCCGTGCGCGACGATGTAGATCAGCGCGCCTTGAAGCGCGATGGTATTGTTGCTGAAGATCGCAAGGACGATCAGACCCAAGTGCGAGAGCGACGAGTAGGCGACAATCCGTTTGGCGTCGGTTTGCGTGAGCGCGATGAACGCCCCGTACAGAAGCGAGATCAGACTCATGATCACGAAAAGCGTGCGCCACTGCGACACGGCGGCGGCGAAAAATGGAAGCACGGCCACCAAGAATCCGTAGAGACCTGCTTTCGACTGCACCGCGCTGACGACAGCCACCATCGGCGAGGGAGAATCGGCGTACGTTGCGGGCATCCAGGTATGCAGTGGAAAGAGCGGCGTTTTCACGGCAAATGCGAACGCAAGGCCCGCGAAAATCCATGGCGCCCACGCGCCTGAGATTTGATGCGCGCCGGTTCCGATGACGTCGGTCGTTCCTTGAATGACGCCGAATGCAGCGACCGCGAGCAGCAACAGCAAGCCGCCGGCAAAATTGTAAATCAGATAGCGCCACGCCGTCTCGCGGTGCGCACCCCAAAAGATCAGTGCGAAAAACGGCGGCAGCAGCATGAAGTCCCAAAACAGCGCGAAGACCAAGAGGTCGCGCGCCATAAAGAGCCCCATCATCGTGCCTTCGAGGAAGAGCAGCTGCGCGATCATCGTGCGCGGACGCAGCGTGTTCGTCGCCAGAATCGCACAGAACGTGCAGAGCGCGAGCAGCAGCACGAGCCACAGTGAAATGCCGCTCCACGCAAAATGAAAGTTTGCCGCGAACGGACGCGAGAGCCAGCGCAGGCTAATCGCTCCATCTGCGCCGGTCAGCGGCACGATGAAGGTAATGGCAGCAACAACGCAGCCCGCAACGCGCGAAATCGTGCGATCGGTAGCGGGAAGCGCAAACAGCGCGGCGCCGGCGAGCAGCGGCAGCAAGATTAAAAGCAGTGACATCAGCGCGCCGCTCCTTGGATCGCGTAGTAGATCGCAAACGCCGCCGCGCCGAACGCAATCACGGCTGCGTACAAACGCAGCAAGCCGTTTTCCATTGCGCGCGCAACGCCGCCGACAAAGCGGCTGCCCATCAAAATCTCCCGCACCGTTCCATCGATGACGTGCGGATCGAACCAGCGGCCGAAGAAATCACCCAGCGCCATCGCGGGCTTGACGAACAGCACCTCGATAATCTCGTTGAAGTAGTAGAGTTTGACGAGAATCGCGGGCTGCGTCTGCGTTTCGCGCTTGAGCCGTGCCGGCGCATTTTCCAGCGCGGTGCGCGTGGCGTACCGCGAGTACGCGATGCCCAAACCAATCGCAAACATCGCGATAGCAATGAGCGAGGTCAGGCCCTCGGTGATCGTCGTCGGCGGCAACGATTCGTGCGGGAACGACGATTCAAAGAAATTCGCCCACCACGAATGCTGCCCGGCCATGATCGCGCCGGCAACGAGCGCGAAAAAGCCAAGCAGCGCAACGGGCGCGGCCATGAGCCAGGACGGCGCATGCTCGCCCGAGCCGTGCGGTTCGGCGTGCTCGTGAGAGATCACCGCACCCGGAGCAGTTTGCGGTTCTTCCGAAAGACCGACCGACGCGGGGGCCATATCTCCGCGATACGAGCCCAGAAACGTTACGAAGAACAAACGGAACATGTAGTATGTCGTGATGCCGGCGGTAACCAAGCCGACTGCCCACATCCACACGTAGCCGTGTTCGAGCGCACCGAAAATCACTTGGTCCTTACTAAAGAAGCCCGACGTTCCGGGGAAACCGCCGATTGCAAGCACCGAAACCAGCATTGCCCAAAACGCCACCGGGGTGCGCTTGCGCATACCGCCCATCAAGCGGATATCTTGTTCGTCCGCCAGCTCGTGAATGATGATGCCCGAACCCAAGAACAAACATGCTTTGAAAAATGCGTGTGTGAAAAAGTGTGCGACGCCCGCGCTATACGCGCCCACGCCGACGCCCATGATCATGTAGC
>CAZERJ010000141.1:0-4351 GCA_964514445.1 uncultured bacterium
CGAACGTGATCCGCTCGCAGGTGTCGAGATCGGTCGCGGCGAGATAGAGCTCGTGATCGAGCATCCGGAAGTCGTCGCTGCGGTCCGGGTCGGAGAGCACCTGGCGCACGTAGCGCTCCACGCCAGATCCGGTGTAGATGCCCGACGGCAGGGCCTCGGCGAGACCGAGTGCAACGTCCATCGCGGAGGCCTGGCCGAACTGCCCCGCCAAGTCGCGCGCCAACTGTAGCGCGCGCCACGGCAGCAGCGCGCCCTTCTTGACGAACTCCAGCAGGTTGAACCGCAGCAGCGTGCCGATGTCGATGTCGGAGAACGGCGTCGGCGACCGGCTGATGACGACGCGCATCATCTCCTCGGGCGTGATCCCGTTTGCCACGAGCGCCGCGACGAACGAGCCCGCAGAGGTCCCGACATAGATGTCGAACTCGTTGACGGTGCGATTCACCGACAACAGGTCCAGCGCGCGCAGCGCTCCGATCTCATAGACGGCGCCGGTGAAGCCGCCGCCGCCGAGCACAAGTGCGGTTTTTGAGCGTTTTGGCCGCCTCGTACCGCTCCTTGTTGCGCCGTCGCGGGTTGTTGAACGTGGCTTGGCCCGTTCCTTGGCGGCCTCGTCGAGCTTGACCACGTTGCCCATGCGAACGCAAATGCTACCGACGCGATGAGCCGCAACCCGGCACTTACCCAAATTGTGGGAGCCTCTGTCGCGCTCGCGATTCCCCTATTTACAGGATTTTTCGTCAACTCCCAGCCAGCCGCGGCGGCCGACGCGCGCGTCGCTTCGCTTCAGGCCAGGGCGCTGCCCGCGGCCTTTGACAGCGCCACGGCGCTAATCGCGGAGTTGTCGCGCGACATGCGCCTGGCGGGCCCATCGGCCAGCGCCTACGTGGCCGATCTCGACTCGCACCGGACGCTGTTCTCCTACAAAGGCGACGTCGCCCGGAGCCCCGCCTCGACGGAGAAGCTCTACACGACGTCGGCGGCACTCGCGCGCTTCGGACCGACGGGTGTACTGCAAACCACGGTGCTCGGCCTCAGCGCGCCTGACCTTCAGGGAGTCGTGCACGGCGATCTCTACGTGCGCGGCGGCGGCGACCCGACGTTCGGTTCCGAAGCTTTCATCCAGCGCTACTACGGCGGCGTCGGCGCCACCGTCACGCGTCTCGCGCGCGCGGTCGAGGCCGCCGGTGTGACGAAGGTGCAGGGCTCGATTGTCGGCGACGAGTCGATGTTCGACGGCCGCCGCGGCACGCCACCGAGCGGTTTCGCGCTCTATGTCGACATCGGCGCACCGCTGACGGCGCTGTCGTTCGATCGCGGCCGCAGCGGACGTGACGGCCCGGCGGCGTTCGCGGCCTCGCAACTCGCCGCGGCGCTGCGCAACGACGGCGTCAACGTGACGGGTCCGTCGATCTCCGGCAGCGCACCGCCCGGTGCGCTGCCGCTCGCGGGCGTCTCCTCACCGGCGCTGCGCGACATCGTCTCGCTGACCAACGGCCCATCGGACAACTTCATGGCAGAGACGCTGCTCAAGGTCATCGGCGCGCGCTTCGGCGGCGCGGGCACGACGGCCGCCGGGGCCGCGGCGGTGACGCGCTGGCTCGTCCCATTCGGGATCAGGCCACGTATCTACGACGGCTCGGGGCTCGACCGCGCCGATCACACCTCGCCGCACCAGCAGGTGACGTTGCTGCGAGCGCTCAACAACACGGCCGTCGGTGACGCGCTGAGAGCCTCGCTTCCGATCGCCGGTCGCAGCGGCACGTTGATCCACCGCATGCGCGGAACTGCGGCGGCAGGCCGCTGCCAGGCCAAGACCGGCACGCTTTCCAACGTCTCGTCGCTCGCCGGTTACTGCACCAGCAGCGGCGGCGACCGGATCGGCTTCGCGATCGACATGAACAACGTCGCGGACGTGCTGTTCGCGCGCGCGTTGCAGGATCGGATCGCGGCGTCGCTGTCGGTCTGCGGCCGTCTCTGCGCGGCGCAGACGGCGCGGACCGGTTGAGCGGCTGGCGCCGGCGTCAGCCGCCGCGGCCGTTGCCGTCGATCAGCCCGCGCAGCCCCTGCTCGTCGAGCACCGTCACGCCAAGCCGCTCCGCCTTCTCGAGCTTCGAACCCGGGCTCTCGCCGGCGACGACGTAGTCGGTCTTCTTCGAGACGGAGCTCGTGACGCGACCGCCGGCGGCCAGGATCAGCTCGGTCGCCTGCTCGCGCGAGAGTGTCGGCAGCGCGCCCGTCAGCACGAGCGTCTTATCGGCGAGCGGGCCCTCGCCGGGCGGCGCGCCCTCGAGCTCGAACTGCAGGCCGGCGGCGCGCAGCGCGGCGATCAGCTCGCGCATCTGCGGATCGGCGAGCTGCGATGCGATCAGCCCCGCGACGATCGGCCCGATTCCGGGCGTGTGCGCGATCTCGTCGGCGTCGGCCGCGAGCAGCGCCTCGATCGAGCGGAAGCGCCGGGCGAGGTTGCGACCGGTGACGTAGCCGACACCCTCGATCCCCAGCGCGAAGAGCACGCGGCCGAACGGACGCTGCTTGGAGCGCTCGATCGCGTCGAGCAGGTTGCGCACCGACACCTCGCCGAACCCCTCGAGCTCGCGCAGCTGCTCAGCCGTAAGGCGGTAGTAGTCGGCGGGCGTCTTGACGAGCCCATGCTGCTGCAGCAGCGCGACCTGCTTCTCGCCGAGGCCCTCGACGTCCATCGCACCCTGCGAGACGAAGTGCTTGAGCAGCTGCCACTGTCGCCCGGGGCAGGCCCGATTCGGGCACTTCGTGAACACGCTGCCCTCGGTCTTGATCGTCGGCGTGTCGCAGATAGGGCAGCGTGCGGGCGGCTGCGGCGGCGGCGAGCGGTCGGGGCGCTCGACGACGTGCGGGGCCGGCGAGATCACCTGCGGGATCACGTCGCCCGCGCGCAGCACGATCACGTCGTCGCCCTCGCGCAAATCCTTGCGCAGCAGGTCCTCCTCGTTGTGCAGCGTCGCCAGCTTGACCGTGACCCCACCGACGTGGACCGGCGTCAGCGACGCGAACGGATGCAGGTCGCCGAACTTGCCGACGTTCCAGAGGATCTGCTCGAGCTTCGTGATCGCTGTCGTCGGCGCGAACTTCCACGCGACCGCCCAGCGCGGATCGCGCCCGACGACGCCGAGCCGGCGCTGCAGCTCGAAGTCGTTGACCTTGACGACGACGCCGTCGATCTCGAAGTCGAGCGCGCCGCGGCGCTCCTGCCAGGCGAGGCACTGCGCGACGACGTCGTCCTCGGTCTCGAGCAGCTTGATGTCGTCGTTGACGCGGAAGTTGTGCTCACGCAGCCACTGCAGCGTGTCCCACTGCGTGTCGAGCTCGACGCCCTCCATCGCTCCGATCCCGTAGCACCACATCGTCAGCGGCCGCTGCGCTGTCAGCGCCGGGTCGAGCTGGCGGATCGTGCCGGCGGCCGAGTTGCGCGGGTTCATGAACGTCGACTCGCCGGCTTCGGCGCGGCGCTCGTTCAGCGCCGCGAAGTCCGGCAGCGACATGTAGACCTCGCCGCGCACCTCGATCAGCGGCGGTGCGTCATCGATCCGCAGCGGGATCGCGCCGATCGTGCGCAGGTTGTGCGTCACGTCCTCGCCGATCTCGCCGTTGCCGCGCGTCGCGCCGCGCTCGAGCACGCCGTCGCGGTAGATCAGCGAGATCGCGAGGCCGTCGATCTTGGGCTCGCAGACGAATTCGAACCGCGGCGCCTCGATCCCCTCGCGCGCAAGGTGGGCGCGCATGCGCGCGACCCATGCGCGCAGCTCCTGCTCTGAGCG
Source organism: uncultured bacterium (assembly GCA_964514445.1). GTDB lineage: Bacteria > Vulcanimicrobiota > Vulcanimicrobiia > Vulcanimicrobiales > Vulcanimicrobiaceae > DASSRQ01. Next base: position 3,798 of record CAZERJ010000141.1, read on the forward strand.
GACGTTGCCCAGCGACTGCATCGGCTGCAGGTGCCGCACCTTCTCGAGCCGTCCGATCGGCTCGCCGCCGACACGTTGCGTCGGCGAATCGGGTGTCAGCAGCTGCGGGTACTGTGCCTCGAGCGCGCGCAGCTCGTCGAGCAGCGCGTCGTAGACATCGTCGGTGACCTCGGGATCGTCGAGGACGTAGTAGCGGTAACCGTGGTGCTCGAGCTCCTTGCGCAGCTCGGCGGCCCGGCGCTTCGCGGTTGCCGGCGGTCGCTCAGCCACTAACCGTCGCGTGCGGCCGCGTTCAGCAGGCCATCCAGATCGAACTCGCGCAGCGCCTCGATGCCGGGGCGGTAGGTGAGGTCGAAATGCAACGGCGTCACCGCGATCCGCCCGGCGGCGACCGCGGCGAGGTCGGTGCCCGGCACGTCCTCGAAGCCGGGATCGGTGCCGTAGACCCAGTAGCGGCGCCGGCCCTGCTCCTCGTGGGCAAGTCGCAGCTCGTCGCGATAGATGCGCTTGCCAAGCGTCGTCACCTCGACCCCGGCCGGCGGGTCGCAGGGGAC
>CAZERJ010000142.1:0-4089 GCA_964514445.1 uncultured bacterium
CCGGGCGTCTGGTCGGGCTGCCGTTCTCCGATGTCTGTCCGCCTCTGATCACCGAAGGCGACGGTGCGGCTGCGGCGCTCACATTTGCCCTCGACGAGTTGCGTAACCGGCTCGGCGTCGCGCTCGAGGTTCACGGCTCGCTCCCGCTACCCCTCCCCTCGGCGCACCCTTCGAAGCACTACCTGCATCACGTGCTCGCGCTCGAACCCGACGCCGATGTCGTGATGCGCCGCTTCGCAAAGCCTCAGATATTGCGCGGCGCGCGCCGTGCGCAGCGCGAGGGCCTGCGGATCGGGCTGCACACCGACCACGATGCCCTGATGGCGTTCTACCGCCTTCACGTCGCTACGCGCAGGCGCCAAGGCCTGCTTCCCCACCCCCGCCGGTTCATCGCGCGTTTGTCGCAGCTGCTCGATGACGGGCTCGGCTTCGTCGCGATTGCGTGGGACGGCGCCAAACCCGCGGCCGCTGCCGTATTCCTGCACTTCCGCGACGTGCTCACCTACAAGTACGGCGCCTCCGACGCCTCGCGGCTGGCGAAGCGTCCGAACAACCTGTTGTTCGTCGAGGCGATCCGCTGGGGTTGTGCGCACGGCATGGCGTCACTCGACTTCGGCCGTACGGACATCGGCCATGAGAGCCTGCGCGCGTTCAAGCTCGCGTTCGGACCCGACGAGCGCCAGCTCGTCTACATGACACTGTCGTCAAGCGGCGCACGACGCGCTCGCGATTGGCGTCGCGCCGCCGGTCTCGCGGCACCGCTGATCCGTCACGCGCCACCGCTCGTCAGTCGGGGGCTGGCAGAGCTTGTCGGCCGGTTCGCAGCATGAAGATCGTCGTCATCGTCCCGTTCCTCAATGAGGAGGCGCACATCGGTGCGATGCTCGATTCGATTTCAGCACAGCAGCGCCTCCCGGATCGCCTGTTGCTGGTCGACGACGGATCCACCGACGGCGGCGGGGGGATCGCGGCCGAGTTCGTCCGGCGCAATCCATACGCGACGCTTTTGCGCCGGCCCGTGCGGCCCCCTGCCCGAGACCGCATGGCGCGCGCACACGAATTGCAGGCGTTCGAACGAGGCCTCGCGTCGATCGGGCGCGATTACGACGTGGTGGCCAAGCTCGATGCGGACCTGAAGCTGAGCCCGGACTTCTTCGCGGAGCTCGAGCGGCAGTTCGAGGCCGATCCGTGGTTGGGCATCGCGGGCGCATACCTCAGCGCCGAGCGCCCCGATGGCGAGCTGGTCCGTCAGCGCTGCCCCCCCGAGCACGTTGAGGGCGAAACACGCTTTTACCGCCGTCCCTGCCTCGAGGCGATCCGGCCGATACCGCCGATCCTGGGCTGGGACACCATCGACGAGGTGCGCGCACGGATGCGCGGCTGGCGGACAGCGAGCATCCAGATCCCCTCGGGCGACCCGGTGCACCTCCGCCGGATGGGCTCCTACGACGGCATTCTCCGAGGCTACCGGCGGCACGGATGGTGTGCGTATGCCTATGGCGCCCACCCGCTCCACGTCCTGCTCGCCGGCGTCAGCCGGATGCGAGACCGACCACTGCTGCTGTGCGGGCTGAACTACCTAGTCGGCTGGTTACTCGCCGCGCTGCGCCGGGTTGCCCGGGCGGAACCGGAGCTGCGCAGGTTCGTGCGGCGCGAGCATCGGTTGCGCATCCGACGTCTCGTCCTCGGCCTGGCGCGCAGATAAGGGCCTGCAAGCAGTCAGCTGCGTGACTGCAGCATCCGCCCCTTGGGCAAGGCGGCAAATGCGATCAGTAGCCCGAGGGCACAGGAGGCCTGAAGCGAATTGAAGACCGGAAACGAGATGCTGATGACCAGCGCCGCGAACAGCGCCGCCTGCCCCCCGGCTCGCACCGAGTTGACAGCGGGCTCGGCGTCAGGCGGGCCGCGCCAAAGCGCCGCCGCCAGCATCAGCAAGACGAGCAGGACCGCAGCCGGTATTCCAAGCTTCCAGGCGAGCCACAGATATCCGACGTGCGAGTACACATAGTCGCTTGGACGGACTCGCGCATACGGGCGTCCCCAGTGGATCGTGGCACCCAGCCCCGCGCCCGCGACGGGCTGTGCGCGGATGCGGGCGATCACGTGGCGGGACTCATTGATCCGGTAGCGGACCGAAGGATCGCTCGAGTAATTCCCGAGCGACACGAGCCGCTGACGAGCGGTCGTGGACGCTCCGGGAGCCAAAGTGGACAGGCCAGCGAACACGAGCGCGAGCACGACGGGTGTCCACATGAGCGCCCGCAGACGTGCTCGCCCCCCGGCTCGGGCGATCAGGAAGCAAAAACCCGCCAGCGTTGCGATCCATACGGCGCGCTCGAAAGTGAGCACGAGAGCGACGCCGTTGAGGATCACGACCGCGATCAACGCGAACCGCGTGAAACCGTTACGAACATGACCGGATATGAGCGCCGCGAGCGCGAGCAAGATCGCGATCGGGAAAACGAACAGACCGCCCTGTAGCTGACCCTGGCCGTTGGTCGTAAGGCTCACGCCTTGACGCACCCCTACATCTCCGCCGGCTCCGAAGCTGATGTGCAGTGCCCACTGTGCAATCCCCCACAGCCCAAGCGCAAGGCCCAACACCAGCATCCAAGCAAGAAGGCGGCTGCGACCGCGCTTGTCGTCGAGGACCGGCATCGCGATCAGGACCGTCGCCAAGCCGAGCAAGTGTCGAAACTCAGCGCCGATCGTGCTGAAGTCGTTGCCCTGCCGTACGCCTCTGGCCGCCTGAACGACGCAGATCGCAACGAAGCACGTCATCACGAGGACGACGATCGCCCTCCGCCGCTCGAGGCGCATGTGCGGGACGGTCAGAACCGTACGAAACAGCCCCGCCAGCAGTAGCGCGTCGCTGAACAGCAGACCTGGAGACTTGTCCGTCGCCCCGATCGCCAGCGGGTGCTGTACCTCGTAGGGCACGATCGCCGTCAAGGCGAGCAGCGCCACCAGGATCGCCACCGGCGCGGTCAAGGCCAGGGTGAGCATCGCTGCCGCCGCGAGCACCGCGACGGCGAGCTTGGGTGAGCCGGCCACGACCACACCGAGCAGAAGGGCTGGGCCCGCGAGTAGCGCCGGCACCAGCCACTCGCGTTCGGCGATCCCGGCCAGGAAGCCCGCGGCAGGCGTGGGCGCGCGGCGAGGGGACACAGCGAAAGACATCGTGTTGCCCCAGCAAATCAAGGCGTCATCCGACTGTCGATCGGCCGCACGGGCGAATTGGCGTTCACCGTTGAACGCCCACAGCGGGGCTCGCGAAGCGCCGGTGCGACGGCGTCGGACCCCCGGAGCGGGCCTGGCCAAGCGCGGTGGCGACGGCGTCCAGCAACGCTGGCGCCTGCTGTGGCCACAGCAGGCCGTCGTGCGCGCGCGCCTTGGCGAGCTCACCCAGCCGGCGCCGACGTTCGGGGTCGTCGAGCAACGCCGTGATCTTCTCGGCGAGGTCGTGCGAGTCCGCGTTGCGGGCGTAGACGGCGGTATCGCCGCAAATCCGGCGCATCTCCGCGAGCGGAAACTGGACGATCGGACGCCCGACCGCCATGTATTCGAGGATCTTGCGCATCTGCGTGTGGTCGTTCATGCCGATGCACTCGTCGACTCCCACGCAGACGTCGGCCGTCGAGAGGTAGGAGCGGACCAGCTCATCACCGACCTGACCCGGTGCGGAAACGAAGTCCTCGAGGCGCCGCCGGCGAATCTCGGCTTGCAGCTCATCCTGGGCGTCACCTCCGCCCACGATCGCGAAGCTGACATCGCGCCGGCCCTTTCCGTTCACGATCTCGTCGGCAGCCTCGATCAGCCGCTCGAGGCCCTCCTGACGCGACTTGATGCCCATCCAGAGAACGAGATGTTCGCGGCGCTGCCGCAGGGCGGGCTCCGGCTCGACTGGGTAGACGCGCTTGGGGTCTGACCCATTGCCGACTAGGAAGATGCGATCCCGTTCGACGCCGCAGCGCGCGCGCAGGATGTCGATGAACGAATCGCTCGCCGCGATCACGGCATCGGCCCGGACGACCGCGTACCGTTCGCTGAACAGCAGCAGCTTGTGAAGCAGCCCACGCCGCTGGAATT
>CAZERJ010000143.1:0-4025 GCA_964514445.1 uncultured bacterium
AGCCACGCCTCCCAGGGGTCGCGTGTACTTAGGGTTTGTGTCGCCCCTCCGACACAAGCGTTCTCCGACTGGTCGGCCAGACCGACCTCGCTGAGCAGGACGTTCAACCTCGGTGCACCGTGCACGGTCACCTCGAGGTGGTCGGGAAAGATCGCAACCTCGTTGACGAGCTCGTCGACGAGCACACGTCGCTCGTGATCCGTGGCGGCCTCCCACATGCGATCGAGATCCAGGTCTCGCAGCACAGTGAGCACCATCTGCCGCGGTGGGCAGGCCGTGCCCGGCCGCGGCGCCGGTGTGTCCCGGACATCGCCAGCGGTAGCGCTCAGCTCAAGCGGGGAGCCGATCCCCGCGGTGGCGGAACACGCCATAGCGACGGGCATGCCAGAACGTCGGGGACGCCATTGAGGCGATCAAGCCGAGAATGCCGGTGCCGACGTACAGCCACGCGTCGGCGCGGGTCGCGCCGAGCCAGACGTGCAGTTGATAGGTGAACGCGTCGATCAGCACGGTGATCCCAAGCCCGAGCGCTGCCAAGCTCAGGACCGCCATCAGCGCCTTCGCCACCGCGGGCCGCAATGCCGCGATCACCATGATCGCACCGAACCCCAACTCGATCAGGGCCAAGATCGGCGTCTGGTGCCACCGCCACACCTCCGTTGGAGGCCGGGTGATGTGATGCACGTTGAATCCGGTGCGGGCGAGCCCGATCGCACCGAGCAGGATGTACCCGGCGCCGATGAGTGCAGCGACGAGCTGCGCTGGACTCCAGTGAAAGACACGCGTGGTCTCCGCCTCATAGACGGCATCGTTGCCGTATCCCGATCGCATGAAGACCTCCCTTCGATGGGACCGGGTACATACCCACCGTGAGTGGCCGCTATGCAACTGCACCCAGCCGCCGCGACGCGACATACAGATCCGTAGGCAGATCAACGCCGCTGACCTGACGTTCTGGGACAACGGCACCCCCGTTCCGCTACGTCGCCTGATGTCGTCGGGCGCGTGCGATTGTGCGACCGTGAGACCGCTTGCCGCGCCGGCGACGAGACGCCGCCGCGAGCTTCTCGGTGTCGAGTGTCAGGCGGTCGCGCTGCGTCGCCGCGGTCAGTGGTCGCGACGGTGTGGCCGCGTCGACGATACAGAGCCGAACTGATCGGACCACGGCCCGAGCGTCAGCGCCAGCATTGCGGCCCTTTGTGCTCAGCTCTGTTCCGGCTGGCGGGTCATCCGGGGACTGGTCCACAGCGAATCTCGGACAGCTTCCTGTGCCGCGAAGGGGGACGACCGTGAACGCCACTCGCAAACAACCGGGGGCGCCGGGCAGCGTCATCGCCGCGTCCGCAGTCCTGCTCATCAAGGCGGCGCTCGGCGCATGGGGCGCGTACGCGCTGCTCAGCGCGTCGCGCGCGCATCACCGGAGCTTCCTCGGTGGCACGGTCCGGAGCCGCAACACGCCGCTCGGAATCGCGCTGGCCCTACTCGCAGTCGCGTCGCTCGTGATCGCGGTCGCGCTCCTGCGGGCGGTGCCGTGGGCGCGAGTCGGAGCCTTTATCCTCGAGGCACTCGGCAGCGTCTTGGCTTTGGCGCGGATCGTGCACCGACCAGCCTCGTCGCTGACCTCGCTCGCCCTATCAGCCGTCATCGTCGGGTTGTTGCTCATGCCCGCATCGGCCGAAGTGTTCGCGGCCGGGCCGCGACTGGCGCGCCGACAGCCCCATCCGACGAGCCCGTAGATCCCCACCGGGGGTGAGCTTCCAAACGACGGCGAGTGAGTCGACGCTCCGCCGCGTTGTACGAAGCCGTTTTCGGCTGGCGCGTTGGCGGAACGCTCGACCACCCGAGCTTCGAGGATGGCACCGGGCATGTGATCGGCCACTGGGTCACCGACCTCGCGGTTGCCGGCGAGGCCAGGGTCCTGCCCTACATCTACGTCGATCGTGTCGACGACATCCTCGCCAAAGCGACCAGCCACCAGGGCGCAATCGTCAAGGCTCCGTACCGGAAAGGCGACCTCACGGTGGCGACCTTGCGTGATCCCGCAGGAAATGTCGTCGGAGTGTGGCAACACGACGCACGCTGATCGCCGCGTTCGCAACGCAGGCGATCCCTCTCGTCCGCAACGTCACTCTCGCGCATGTCCCCATCGTTCCGGCATGGGCCGCAAGGCGTGCGGGGTTTGACCGTCACACTGGTTGACGAGAGCGCACCCCTACTCCGCGGGCATGCCGAATGGTGGCAGGACTGCTGGGCTCATCAGCACGAACGCCGGACTGCGTGCTGACCGAGGTCACGCCGTGCAACGAGGGGTTTTCAGGGCGGCTGGTTCGGGAAATTTTCGCGTTCGGCCTCTCGAAGGAGGTTTGCAACCCATGAGCACCACAACGCAACGCAGCACCGACAACCGCAAATCCGGTGGTGACGCACTCATCGACGCGGCGCACGACAGTCTGCGCGCCAGTATCGAAGCCGCGAGCCGGATCGCCCAGGAGACACTCGACGCCGGTACCGATGCTGCGCGCAAGGTGCAGCGTTCGCTCCAGGAGGCCCTCGACGCCATCGCGACGGAATCCCGCCACGGCACACGCCGCTCCTGATTCCGGCGTCGTTCAAGGGCACGAGTCGAGCGCTCTTCGACCCGGACCCCGATAGGAACCGAAGGAGTGCCCGGTGGGGCCGCCGTGTCCTGATCGGGGCCGGGCTGGCGCTCGTCGTGCTGGCCGCGGCGGGCGGGGTCGGATACTGGTTGCTGCGACCGCGGGCAACGCCGGTCAGTGTGACCGCGGCGCTGCGGCGCTACCGCCACGCGCACGCCGGCGCGGGTGGTGCGAGTGGAACGCCGCCGCCGGGGGTGTACGCGTACGCCACCCGCGGGTTCGAAGAACTCAGCGTCCCCGGGACGCATCGCGCCTACCCGACGAGGACCACCATCACCATGGCCCCCAGCGGCTGCGGGGTCGAGTCGCGCTGGGACGCGCTCGCCGAGCACGTCGAAGAGCTGCAGCTGTGCGCCGGACCCGACGGCAGCGTCGCGGTCGTATCCGCACGCACCGACGAAACGTTCCTCAATGTCGCCACCCAACAGGTCGCGACCTGCGACCCTGCCGCGTGGCTCCGGCCCCCACACCCGACCGCGGGCCAACAGTGGCGCTTCGCGTGCGGATCAGCCCACACCACCTGGTCAGCCGACGGCACCCTCATGAGCCTCGAGACTGTTCGTGTCGACGGTCGGAGTCTCGCGGCCCTGCGCGTGCGCGTCACAATGCGATTCAGCGGCCAACAAAACGGCACGGCCACGACCGACTACTGGTTCGCACCCAACGATTCGCTACTGCTCGCCTGGGCCGGCACAGTGAACATCAGCCAAAGCAGCAGCCCCTTAGGTTCAGTCCAATACCACGAGCAGTACCGCATGGAACTGCTACACGCCGCGCCACAACGGTAAGCGCAACGACGCGCAGCGACGAGTTCGTGTCGAACACTCCAGGAGACGCCCGGCTCACGAGCCTCGCGGTACCCGCACATACAACGCCGGGGCCTGCCCCACCGAACGGGCTGCTCCGAGGCCCGGCCACACGCGACCGGGCTCGACCACCGCGTTGAAGAAATTCGCCGACTGCAAACCCCGCAGAGCATCAACCGTGAAGTGATTGGGCCCGGCTTCGAGCAGCAACACCGACCGCGCCGGATCATCGGCCAACCGCGCGGCGATCACCGCGCCCGCAGAACCAGCACCGATCACGATCACGTCATACGACGTCACGCCAGAGCCCGCTCCATGCCCACGACAACGCAGATTGCCCTCAATGGAGTGTGCAACACCACCGCCCGGCGTCGGACAGAACCCCGCTTCCTCCAGAACGTCCCGGACGGTTTGAGACGGGTCGAGGCCGTGGGCGCGCGCTTGACCCTCGGTGAATCACCGCTGCAAGCTCGCTCACGTGGCCTTGTGAGACTTCCCGAGGAGTGAAGACATGACCACGCTCCCATCCGAGATGGCTGCGCTCCTCGCTCGAGAGCAAGGT
>CAZERJ010000144.1:0-3932 GCA_964514445.1 uncultured bacterium
CGCAGTAACCACAAACGGGATAGCACCAACGCGCGCTCGATGCAGACGACTCTGTACCGTGTGAGACGGTCGCGTTCGTGACGGCTGCGAACGGCATGGGACCCCCTCTCACGTGGTGCTTCTCGCCTCGTCGAACCCTAGCGCCGAAGGGTTTCACATGGGTCCGTGGTTTTGACCGGTCTCGCGGCTGCTGATAGCCGACGCGGGGGTTGGTGCCGGTGCCGCGGTGTGCGATCCCGTCCACCCTGAGCCTCGCATGACATGAGCGTCCTACCGTCTGTGGTTTTCTGTGTTCCATGGGGCTTCGAGTCAGTGACTCAGATGCGGGACGAGGGCTCCTGTGACCGTGGCGGGATTCGTACTGAAATCGACAGTTCCCGTCGCGGTGATCGTGCCGGTGACATTGCTGAATTGCTGAGTCCCGCTCACGACGGTGTAGGTGTCGGTGAATGTCGTGAGGTTCGCTTGTCCGACCAGGGTGCCCCTGAGGACGGCACCATTGTTCGCGGTGATCACGAACGATCCGTCGGTGACGGCACCGGTACTGAAGTTGAGGCAGCCCTCGCCTACGCCCGTCCCAGACTTCGGCGGCGGCTGGTCCACGCCGTAGGTGTAGTTCGCAACCACGCCAAAGGTGAACGGAGGACAGGGGATACTGAAGTCAGCCGCAATGGTTCCGCTGTACGGACCGGATATGAAGTTATTGGGTGCACTGTCGTCGTTGCTCGCCATTGCCGGCGAGACGGCTCCGACCACAACAAGCGCCGCAACCGCACCGATAACGCCCCGCCGTACTCGCCGACTCGTGCGATGGTCTCTCATCGTTCCCACCCTTCCTCTCAGCCCGAATCGATGTCTGGTGTCAACTCTCGAGTTGCTCAGAACCGGATCGTGATCGTGAACGGAATGCTGGTCGTGCCCACGGTCGCGGTGCCGGTCACGATCGCCGACCCGTGCGACGGCAGCGTGAACATGGGTGTCGGTGCACCGCAGGCGAATCCGAGGCCGGTTCCGCTGTTACCGGCCAGGACGGTCACGCTCTTGGTTGCTTCGTTGTTGCCGGCCACATCGGCGGCTGCATACGTCAGGGTCGTGAACCCCGTCTTGGTGATGGGCACCGACCCGGACCCGCCACCGATGGGGGTGGGCGCGATGGGTTGTGCTCCGGTCGCCGCATAGGTGATCGACGCGATGCCGGATCCATCCGGGTTGTCGGTGGCGGTCAGTTTGATGACCTGTCCGGGCGTGTTGTAACAGGTGCCCGGTCCGATCGTTCCAACCGTCGTGCCAGCGGTGTCCTTGAGCGTCGCAGTGCCGATGACGGTGATCAGAGGCGCGTTCGGCGGCAACGTTCCGGGTGTTGCGGTCGCCGCTGTGCTCGGCGCAACGGTGTCGATCTTGACCGCGGTCGACTGGACCGCCTCCGTGTTGCCCGAAGGGTCCTGGCTTGCCGCGTACATCACGTGCACGCCGTTCGTTGACAGCGTCAACCCCGCCCCGATGTAACCGCATGGCGCGGCTGGCAGATCCGCGAAGCTCGCCGGCACGCTCGCCGGATCGAGCGCACAACGGGTGGTGACGCTCGTCGCAGCGTTGTCCGGGTCGGTCGCGTTCACCGACACGCCAACAGCAGCGGTGTACCAGCCATTCGTACCGTTCGGCGCGGCAGGCGACAGGGTGATCGTCGTCGTCGGCGCGGTCTGATCCGCCGGCGGGAGCAGGTACATCGCGAATTCCTGGTACGCCCCGCTGCCGATGTTCAACGGTCCGACCGTGTACACCGTGCCGTCCGATGCCGGGCCGCCCCCGGAACACACATGGGGATGTGCTCGTCCGCCGTCCACGTGTCGGTCGCCGGGTCGTAGATGTGGGAGATGCCATACCCCGAGCATCCACTGAACAGGAAGATGCGGCCGTCGGGCTCGTTGGTGGCGCTGTCTCCCAAGCCGATCTGGTTCAGCGGCGCGACCTTGAGATCCCAGCTGTTCGTCGTCGGCGTGTATCGCTCGATGGTCCCGGCCAGCGGGTCGCCGGGAGTACCGCTATCGCCGCCGATCACGTAGATGCGGCCCTGTCCGTCGCGCGCCGCGGCGGCATGGGTGCGAGCATCCGGCATCGACGCGATCGGTGACCACGAGTTCGTAGTCGTGTCGTAGACCTCGCCGGACGCCAGAGCCGGCGTGGCGCCGGTGGTGCCCCCGAACACGTAGATCCGTCCATCGACACCTTCCGTGGCCGCGGGGTCGTGACGCGGCGTCAGCATGGGCGTGACGTCGGCCCAGGTGTCCGTGGCGGGTGTGTACGCCTCCACTGTGTTCAGCGCAAAGATGCCGCCGATACCGCACGCCGGAATCCCCGGCTGTTCCCCACCGATCACGTACACGCGACCGTCACCACCCCGGGCGGTACCGTGATTCAAACGGGGGTGCTGCCTTGGCTGCACCAACGACCAGGTCCTGGAGACGCGGTCGTACGCCGCGACCGCGAAATCGTTGACCGTGTCTGCTTGCACCCCGTTGCAGTATTCCGGGAGGTTGAACCATCTTCCCGTCACGTAGAGGCGCCCGTCGCCGCCGGCAGCGGCACCGCCTCCGACGTTCGCCGCGTATTGGAACCCGGGGCTCGCCTGCCAGGCCAGCACCGCATGTCCGGCCGGCGCCGTCGCGACCAGCATCGCCGCCGAGACCAGCAGCGTCAGGCATACCGCGACTGCGACGGAGGCACGGCGCGACGAGACCAATGTGATGCGGTTGTGCGATGACTTCATGCGGCCCCCTGTCTGTGGCCTCACGAGATCCAACAGCGTGCGCGACAAGACGCGTCGACAACACGCGGCAAGAACATGCCGCCCCAACCAACAAACGCGCGAACCCACCCTTGCCGTCTCGCTGATTTTGCTGTCAGCGGACTGGAATCACCTCACATTGTCTGGGAGGCAATGTCAAGATGCGGATTCATCGCCGGAGTCTGTTGCGCATTGTCGGAGTGATCCGAAAGTCCACTTTGACAGTTTGAGCGCCACGTTTGATTCTTCCGTACGCGACGTCTGCGCGAGAGCGACGTGGACATTTGTGGTCGCTCGTGCCCAGCCTTGCAACGACCTCCACGCCATGAGTGCGTATCAGAGCTGAGTTCAAGCGAAAATGGACAATACAGCTATCGAACAAAGGTATTGACTTTGACGCCGAAATGTTGTGGGCTCGGCGTCGGCCGCTCGGCTTGGCGGATTGCGGACGCGTGGCCTGGAGCTCGGATCGACGCGTGTCGCGTTCGGGCTTCAGAGAGCCGGAGAGAGGTGGGAACTCATGGCATCTCGTCGCGGTGTCGTGCGTGCGCGTCGAGCGCTTCCTGCGGTGATCGTGGTGTGCGTGCTGGCGCTCTCGGCGCAATCCGTCGGTGCGAGCGGTGGCGGTGTGGTGCTTCCGCCAGGCGCGCGACCGCACGGTGTTTCACTCGCCGACATGGCGAAGGCCCTCGCCTTGTTCTCGACGAGCGGTAACGACCCGGCCCGGTACCCGAGTACACCGTTACAGGTCCTCTACTACGACCCGCACACGCTGGTCCCGAGCACTGATGGCTGTGGATCCGTCTCGACGGGCACCAACGTGTTCGTGGTCAAGAGCGGTACGACGTTCTTCGTCCCGGTGGAAAACGTCGACGATTCGCCACCCGTGCTGGGCACGTTCCCGACGACCAGGTCGCAGGCAGGGCCGTATTTCTTCGACCCGTCGCAGGTGGGCGGTCGGGACTTCGTCATCACGGTCGACGGTGTGGCGACTCCCCTCGGAGCGTCGTATCTCGCGGGTCCGGTCACGACCGCGCCGTTGCTCGACGGTGGTGGGTCGCACATGATCACGCTCGGCGCGTTCCTCGGACCGATGTCACCGGGTACCCACACCGTGAGCATCAGCGGCGGTCTCTTCGGTGCACTC
>CAZERJ010000145.1:0-3903 GCA_964514445.1 uncultured bacterium
GTCCCTCCGCCTCGGGCACGCCCGCCTTGTTCACCGCCGGGTTCGCGGGCGTCGCACGCGTGCGCGCAGCGTCGAGCGGGGCGCATAGCGCGCGGGCGCCGGCGGCGTCGAGCGCCTGGCTCAGCCATGCCTGCTCGCTGTCGCGGTCGGGAAGGATCACCGGCATGCGGTCGTGAAGGCGCGCGACGACGGCGTTCGGGGTCGTCGTCAGGATCGTCACGCTCTCGACCGGGTCGCCGTCGATCCGCGCGCGCGTCCACAGTCCCGCAAACGCGAAGGGTGCGCCGCCGTCGATGGTGATGTGAAACGGCTGGCGCGGCTGGCGCGGGTCCTCCGACCGCAGCCACTCGAAGAAGCCATCGGCGAGCACCAGCGCGCGCCGGTCGGCCGAGCCGAGCAGATCGCGAAACGCGCTCTGGCGCTGCGCGGTCTCCGAACGGGCATTGATCAACCGCGAGCCGATCTTGAGGTCCTTCGCCCAGCGCGGTATCAAGCCCCAGCGCAGCAGCTTCGCCTCGCGCTCGCCAGCCTCGCCGCGCACCACGGCCACCACCGGCTCGGTCGGGGCGACGTTGTAGCGGCGCGTGCCCTCGCTGAAGGGGATCACGATCCCGAAGCGCTGCTCCAGGTCCCCCGGACCCGCGGTGACTGTGTAGCGGCCGCACATCGCTTCGAGGCTAGCGATCGGGGCGGGCGGCGCGGCTAGCGAGGCGGCGGGCGCGGCGAAATGCCGCTGCCGTCGTTTGACAAGCGACGCGATCGGTGATCATCCTGGTTGGAGGCAGGGGCAAGACCTCTGCCAGCAATCAGAGTGGACGCGCTCGCACACCGACAGCACCGCCGCCTCACTGCCGCCAACCGATCGACCGCGCGTCGTACGATGCTGTTGCTCGGCGGTCTTGCGGTGCTCGTTGTGCTGGTCGCCGCGGCGCTCCTATATGACCACAGCCGGCGCAACACGATCGCGCAGGGAGTGCGAGTCGGCGGCGTCGATCTTGGCGGCCTGACCGCTGACCAGGCGTTTCTGCGCGTGCGTGACCGCGTCCAGGCGCAGCTTCAGCAGCCGGTGCGCGTCAGCGCCGGCAGTCACACGTTCGAGCTCAGCCCCGCGACGGCTGGCGTCGTCGTCGACGCCAAGGCGCTCGCCGACGCAGCCCTCCACGTGAGCCGCCAGGGCTCGATCTTCACGCGCGTCTACCGCGACCTCACCGGCGGCAGCGTCAAACGCGACCTGCCACTGCATGTCAGCTACTCGCACGCTGCCGTCCGCGCGCTGGTCGCCGAAGTCGCCGCCAGCGCGAACCGTCCCGCCCAGGACGCGATCGTCAAGCCGAGCGCCGGCGGGCTGGCTCAGCTCGCATCGCATGACGGCCGTGTGGTCAACGCCCGCCTGCTCGGGGCTCGAGTGGAGCACGCGCTGACCAAGCCGAATTTCGATCACTCGATCATCGCCCCGATGCACACGGTCAGGCCGCACGTCACCACGAGCCAGCTCGCCGCCAAGTACCCCGCCTACATCATCATCGACCGCGGGTCGTTTCGACTGCGCTTCTACGAGCACCTCAAACTCGTCAACAGCTACCCGATCGCCGTCGGCATGCAGGGCCTCGAGACGAGCCCCGGGTTGTATGACGTGCAGTGGAAGCAGGTCAACCCGCCGTGGTACGTGCCGAACTCTGCGTGGGCTGGCTCACTCGCCGGAAAGGTGATCCCGCCAGGCCCGCAGGATCCGTTGAAGGCGCGCTTCATGGCGTTCAACGGCGGCGCCGGAATTCACGGAATCGATCCCAGCGAATACTCGACGATCGGTCACAACGCGTCGCACGGGTGCGTGCGCATGCGGATCCCGGATGTGATCGCGCTCTACTCGCGCACACCCGTCGGCACGCCGGTGTTCGTGGCCTGAGCGCCGGCGCCGCTTTCTGACACAACTCCTTTCGCGACTGAAACTTTGGGTTACGCTTGCTTGCCCGGCGTGAGGGGGTGTCTCCGTGAACCAGCAGCACATCGATCGAGCGTTGACGAGGGCCCCCGATCCGCGCGGGTCAGCGCGTCGGCGCGCGATGGCGCTCGGCGCATTCGGCGCCGCGGTCCTTGCGCTCGTGATCACGGTGGTCGCCTCGCTGAGCACAGGGTCGAACGGCACCTCGGTTCCGCGCAAGGCGGCGAAGGCTCGCGCAGGGCGCACGGGCTCGCACAACCGCGCCGCCGCGCCCAGCGCGCCGGTGCCGACGCTGGCGGTGGCGCGGATCGGAAGCTTGCCCGCGCCTGTCGTCGGGCCGGCGGGCGCCGCGAGCGCGGGTGGCGACGCGCTGCTGATCGGCGGCCTCGATAGCAGCAGCGCGGCCGTCAGCACGATCTACAAGGTCACGGGCGCGCAGGCGAGCGCGGCCGGCACGCTCCCGAACCCGCTGCATGGGGCCGCCGCGACAACCGTGGGCGGGGCCGTCTACCTGTTCGGCGGCGGTCGCACGACCGCCGACAGCGCGATCGTCCGCGTCGGCTCCGATGGCACGACCACGACCGTCGGTCAGCTCCCGCAGGCCGCGTTTGACGGGGCGGCGGTGACAGTCGGCGACACCGCCTACATCGTTGGCGGCTACACGGGCTCGGTCTCACTCCCGACGATCGTCGCCTGGAAGCAGGGAACGGGCGCGCAGGTGATTGCCAGCCTGCCGACGCCGCTGCGCTACGCGGCGGTCGCCAGCGTCGCCGGGCACGTGATCATCGTCGGCGGCACGATTCGCGGCGTCGCCTCACGGGCGATCTACAGCTTCGATCCGTCGAGCACCAGCGTCACCCGGATCGGCTGGCTTCCGCGCCCGCTCACGCGCGCGGCCGCGGGCGTGCTCGCCGGCAAGCTGTATGTGATCGGCGGCCGCGGCAGCGCGCGCGGCAGCCAGAGCCAGCAGATCTACGCGATCGATCCCAACACAGGCGTCGTGACCCCGAGCGGGTTGCTGCCGATCGCGCTCTCCGACGCCGCAGCGGTGTCGGAGAACGGGAGGATCCTCGTCGCCGGAGGCATCGGTCGCGGCGGCCAGCCACAGCAGGGCATCTTCTCGTTGACGCCGCGCTGAGCGGCGTCACGGTTGGGTCTGCGCGGCCTGGGCGAAGGCCAGCAGCGACAGCGCCACGAAGTCGTCCGCGGG
Source organism: uncultured bacterium (assembly GCA_964514445.1). GTDB lineage: Bacteria > Vulcanimicrobiota > Vulcanimicrobiia > Vulcanimicrobiales > Vulcanimicrobiaceae > DASSRQ01. The sequence goes on from CAZERJ010000145.1 coordinate 3,153, forward strand.
CTCGGAAGTCGTCGCCGAAGTGACGTCGTCGACGTAGGCGACCTTGGGCGCATTGAAGGGCGCGAGACGGTCGACGCCGTTGGCCGGGCATTTGCGGTAGCCGTCGGGGGCGCCGCGATCGCGCAACGAAGCGGGATCGTTTGGTCCGTCGATCGTGGCTCCCAACAGCAGCGGCGCACCACCGTCGAGAGATCCGCTCAGGTTTGCGATCGGGTGCGCGAGGCACTGCGGGAACAGGCTCCCGGCGCCAACGACGAACGACGTGCCCCACGCGTTCGCGCCGAGCACCCAGTCAAGCTGTGTCTCAGCGAGACCCTCGAAGGTCGGGCTGCGCGTCGTCAGGTCGTACAGCCGCGCCTGGATCGCGACGCCGAGCGCGTGCGGGACGGTGTCGTTGTTGCCGGCGACGTTCGCGAGCCGAAACGGATCGGGCTGGCCGACGCGAGCGGCGAGGGCGAGCTGGTCGTGGAGATCGGCCAGCAGTGCGCCCCGGTCGGTGGGGATGTTGACGGTGTGACGGGAGATCGCGCGGAGCACGGCGGCGCTGCGCAGAATCCTCATCAAGTCGTAATGCGCCAAGGGGGCGAGGTCAAAGACGTTGAGCGTGTCCTGACCGCTCGCGTTGCTCGAGGCGTACGCGTCTGCCCAGTGTCCTGCCGAGTTCAGGAGACGCACCGATTTGGACCCCCGCACGAGGCGCGGCTCGTCGTCGCCCATCTCACGGACGGCCAGGTACAGCTCGGTCGCGCCC
>CAZERJ010000146.1:0-3700 GCA_964514445.1 uncultured bacterium
GGGCGGTCAGGTTCTCGGGCTTGAAGAAGTTGTCCGCCGCCAGCCGCGCCGTCTCGGGGACGTAGACCTTGCCCTCGGCGAGGCGCTGGCGCAGCTCCTCGGGCGTGATGTCGACGACCTCGATCTCGTCGGCCCGGGCGAAGGCGGCGTCGGGCACGGTCTCGCGCTGGCGCACGCCGGTGATCTTCCAGACCACCTCCACCAGGCTCTCGAGGTGCTGGACGTTGACGGTGGTCCAGACGTTGATCCCCGCCGCGATCAGCTCGGCCACGTCCTGCCAGCGCTTGGGGTGGCGCGAGCCGGGGGCGTTGGAATGGGCGTATTCGTCGACGACCAGGAGGTCCGGCCTGCGCTGGAGCGCCGCGTCGATGTCGAACTCCATCAGGGTCCGACCCTTGTAGGCGATCGGCTTGCGCGGCAGGACCTCGAGGCCGTCCAGCAGGGCCTCGGTCTCCTTGCGGCCGTGAGTCTCGACGACGCCGACCACCACGTCGGCGCCCTCCGCCTGCCGGCGCCTGGCGGCGACCAGCATCGTGTAGGTCTTGCCCACGCCCGGCGACATGCCGAGGAAGATCTTCAGCCGGCCGCGCGACGCCTTGCCGACTTCCGCCAGCAGGGCCTCGGGATCTGGGCGTCTGGGCTCGTCGTCGGCGCTCATGGCGCGGGAGGTACGCCGATCGGCGCCCAGGCGTCGAGGGGCCATCCACCGCCGGGCGTCGCTCCGGCCCCGGACCGACCTAATTCGCCGGGCCCTGGCCCCCGCTTTGATCCTTGCGGTCGGACTCCTTCTGAGACAGGCGAATGGTCCATGCGTCCACGGCCAGCAACCAGGATATCGCCAGGGGGATGACGCCGAGCATTATCCACGCGTATCAAAGGCAAGCTCGGCGCCCCCCACGAACGGATCAACGGGCCTTGTGCGTCGAGGCGGCCGGATAGCGCGCGTCGAGCGCCAGGTTGACCTCGAGCACGTTCACGCGCGGCTGGCCGAGGAAGCCCCAGGTCGGGCCGCGGGTGTTCTGGTCGATCACCGCCTGGACCTGCGCCGCGTCGAGCCCCCGCGCGAGCGCGATGCGGGCGACCTGCATGTGGGCGTTGGCGGGCGAGACCTCGGGATCGAGCCCCGAACCGGAGGTGGTCAGGGCGTCGGGCGGGAGGACGGTGGCGCCGTCCTCCTTGCGCAGGGCGGCCGCGTCGGTCTTCACGCGCTTGATCAGATCCGGATTGAGCGGGCCGAGGTTGGAGCCGCCCGAGCTCGTGGCGTCATAGCCCTTGCCCGCCGCCGAGGGACGCGGATGCAGGTACTCGGGCCGGGCGAAGGCCTGGGCGATCAGGGCCGAGCCCACGACCTGGCCGGACCGGTCCCGGATCATGCTGCCGTTCGCCTGGAAGGGCAGCATGGCGCGAGCCGCCTCGGTGATCGCCAGCGGATAGGCCAGACCGAGCAACAGGGTGAAGAAGACGGTCGAGACGACCGCCGGTCTAATTTGCGCGAGCATGGGAAAGCCTTTGGCTCAGAAGCGCTTGGAAACGCCGAGGTAGTACTGCTGCTGGGGGGCGTTGCGGTCGAGACCGAAGTTCGCGCCCGCGTCGAGCTGCAGGGTGTTGGTCAGCAGGTAGGCCACGGCCGTGTCGGCGGTGGTCCGGGCGACCGTCCCGAGGGGATCGAAATCCTGATCGTTCCACAGCTCGCCGTAGACGGTCCACTTGCCGAAGGCACGGCTGAGCTCGATCACATTGACCAGATTGACGTGGGCGCCGGTCCGCTCGGCGTTCTCGAGCGCGTCGAGCTCCGGCCCCAGCGTCAGGGTGAATTTGGCCGGCAAGGCGACGGCCATCGGCGCGATCAGGCCGCCTCCCACGTGGCCGTTCCCGACGTCGCTGGCCGTCGGCAGCTTCACGAAGGGGATCAGCGACAGCGAGAAAGGCTCGCTGCTGATCGGCTCCCACTTGGCCCGGGCGAAGATGTCGCCGACGCTGGAGTTCGTGAACGTATGGCCGGCGAACGTCGTGCGCACCCGCTCCCACGGGACCCAGTTCACCTCGACGTCCAGGTTGGACAGGACGCCGTACTTGAGGGTGGGGTTGGTGAAGAGGGCGGTCCTGGCGGTCACCCCCTCGGCCGACGCGCGGCTCCAGTTGAAGGCGTCCGCTTCGATCTGCACGTCGCCGGCGGGCACGGTGCAGGGGACGTTGGCCTTGCCCGGCCGGTCGGTGCAGATCGGCGTCTCCGTCGGCGCGGCGGGCGCGGCCGGCGTGGGCGTCGTCTGTGCAAGGACCGGCGAGGCCGCGCAGAGCGCGAGGACCGTCGACGCGACGAGCCGGCAGGCGCGCATGACCCCTTTTCTCCGACGGAGCTGGGGCGGCCGGTCCAAGCTCCGCCTCGTCGACTGCGTTCACCTGCGCAACAGAGGCCAACATCGGGATGTTCCCTCTCAGGCCAGGCCGAGCGCGGTGACGATCAGGTCGACCAGCTTGATGCCGACGAAGGGGACCACCACCCCGCCCAGGCCGTAGATCAGCAGGTTGCGCGACAGGAGCCTCGCCGCCCCGATCGGCCGGTACTTCACCCCCTTCAGGGCGAGCGGGATCAGGGCGATGATCACCAGGGCGTTGAAGATCACCGCCGACAGGATCGCGCTCTGCGGGCTGTGCAGGCCCATGACGTTGAGCGCGCCGAGCGGCGGCAGGGCGACCACGAAGATCGCCGGGATGATGGCGAAGTACTTCGCCACGTCGTTGGCGATCGAGAAGGTGGTCAGGGCGCCGCGGGTGATCAGCATCTGCTTTCCGACCTCGACGATCTCGATGAGCTTGGTCGGGTCGGAGTCGAGGTCGACCATGTTGCCGGCCTCGCGCGCGGCCTGGGTGCCGGTCTGCATGGCCACGCCCACGTCGGCCTGGGCCAGCGCCGGGGCGTCGTTGGAGCCGTCGCCGCACATGGCGACCAGCCGCCCCTTGGCCTGCTCGGCGCGGATCAGGCGCAGCTTGTCCTCCGGCGTGGCCTCGGCCAGGAAGTCGTCCACCCCGGCCTCCGAGGCGATGGTGGCGGCGGTGACCGGGTTGTCGCCGGTGATCATCACCGTGCGCAGGCCCATGCGGCGCAGGCTGGCGAAGCGCTCCTTCACCCCCGGCTTGACCACGTCCTTCAGGTGGATGACGCCCACCAGCCGGCCGTTCTCGGCCACGGCGAGCGGCGTGCCGCCGGCCCGCGCGATCCGGTCGACCGCGGCGGTCACCTCGGCCGGAGCGGACTTCGGATCGAGCCCGACGTGGCGCAGGATCGAGTCCACCGCGCCCTTGCGCCACTGCACGCCGGCGACGTCGAGGCCGGACATGCGGGTGACGGCGCTGAAGGCGATGGCCTGGGCGTCCGCGGGAATTTCCTCGGCGAGGCCGTGCTTCTCGCGGGCGAGCTCGATGATGGAGCGGCCCTCGGGCGTCTCGTCGGCGAGCGAGGCCATCAGCGCGGCCCTGAGCGCCTTGTCCTCGGCCACGCCCGGGGCGGGGATGACCTCAACGGCCAGGCGGTTGCCGAAGGTGATGGTGCCGGTCTTGTCGAGCAGCAGGGTGTCCACGTCGCCCGACGCTTCGACCGCGCGGCCGGACACCGCCAGCACGTTGACCTTCAAGAGCCGGTCCATGCCGGCGATGCCGATGGCCGAGAGCAGGCCGCCGATGGTGGTGGGGATCAGGCAGA
>CAZERJ010000147.1:0-3698 GCA_964514445.1 uncultured bacterium
CAGCGCACACCCTCCTAACGAGCTGTTGTTTCTGAGCCTACGACGTTCAAGGCAGCGATAGTAGATCCAAATGGTCTGTCGTTAATAGTCAGGGAGCGCTACTTTAGCACTATAGTGTATGACCGGAATATTACAATTACGATCGTTCCGGCGCCACTTCGGGGGGAGTATCCTAACCGCTATTGGCTCGCTGGATGAGTTGTGTGCGCAAAAGATTTGCGCGGGCGGCGCTCATAAGAAACCTGCGGTGTCGGGCTGCTTGGCTCTATTCTGCGAGCTAAGATTTCACGCGGCACTCGATGTGTCTTCGCCCGCGCCGTCTATTGGCGAAGCTGCCGTAACGTAAGCGCACAGCAAATTGATCAGCCGCATTTCCGTCGTGTTGCGGCACTGCACATCCAGTAATTGCGGGCTGCACACCAGCACGCTCATCGCGCGCGCACGCGATATCGCGACGTTGAAACGGTTCGCTTCAAACAGGAAGCCAAGGTCTCGCGGAACGTCGTGCCCGCTCGACGTGGCCATGGAATAACACACCACGGCGGCTTGCTGTCCCTGGAACTTGTCGACGGTGCCGACAGCGATGTTGAAGCCGGCGGCCTTGAGCCGGTTTTGAATGAGCCTGCGCTGCGCGTTGTACGGCGTGACGATGATGATGTCGCGTTCGGTGAGCGGACGCGCGATGCCATCGTCGTCCGTAACGGTGCCTTCCAGCAGGGCGCGGATCTCGGCGACGATGCGGTCGGCTTCCTCCGGCGAATCGGCGCCGTTACCGTGGTGATCCATAGGAATGTAGCGCAAACCGGAGCCGCTCAGTCCCGGGGTGTCGATACGATGCCGATGCGACTTGGGCCCGGGGTGCAGACGTCCGTTATACATCGTTTCAGAGATGAATGCGCAAAGCTGCGGAGGCATGCGGAACGAGTGATCGAGGAAGATGCCGCGCACCGGCGGCACCGTCGCATCTTGGCCGAGCAAATGCTGCAAAATCGAGTCGTCGCAGTGCGGCGCGTGACAGCCTTGGCTCACCTGCGCGAGCTGCGACGGATCGCCGAGCAGAACGACATTTTTTGCGCAGAGTGAAACGGCCAGCGCATCTGCGAGCGAGACTTGCCCGGCTTCATCGATGAAGAGGTAATCGAATGTGCCGGTGAGCTCGGGGCGGGAGAAGAGCCACGCGGTGCCGCCCGCGAGATCGTAGTCAGCGCCATCGAAGTCCTCGTTGTCGGGCACCGATTCGATGAACGGCGCTGCCAGCGGCGATACGTACTGCGATCCACCGTTGCTCTTGCTGTGCTTGTATAATCCGCGAAAACGCTCGCCGCGCTTTGCCATGCACTTTTCGACTTTGTGTAGGAGATTGTGTATGGCCTTATGACTGTTGCTCATGATGCCGACGCGCTTGCCGGCTCTAATCAAATCGCAGATGACTTCCGACCCGTATGTGCTTTTGCCGGTGCCGGGTGGTCCTTGGATAAACAGATAGCTGTGATCGAGCGCGCGCACCACTTCACTGATCGTGGGAGCGGAAACGTCCGCCGGTTGCAGCACCGGTGAGGGCAACGTCACGCGCGGCGTGCGGCCGGCGAGTAAATCCGATGTCGCGGGGAATTGACGCTGCAGCGAACCGTCGACGTACGCTTGCGCAATGCGCACGAGTGCGGCGCGCTGCGCTTTCGTTTCGACCGGCTTACCCGGAATGAGCGCCGCGAGCCGGCGCGCGTCCTCAATTGAGCCTGCGCGCTTCACCCGCACGATGCGTCGATCGTCGTCGAGTTCGACGATTTCGCCCGCGGTCTCGCGCGTGAGCGGATCGGTCGCCGACCCAAGATCCATTTTGTGGCGCTGCTCGGGGAAGCGATAGGTGTAAACGTAGTTGCGGTCGCGTTCGGACAACTTGTATGGCGCGATGTCTTCGATGAGCTCGAGCCCTGCGAGTGCTTCGCGATCGCGCTCGAGCAGATCGTCGAGGTTTTCGCAGCGTTTGAAGAACTCCCACCACACTGGTTTTTCTTCCCGCCGATGATACGAGAGCGCGTGCCCGAGCAGATAGCGCGTGCGCATTGGCTCGCCCATGTGGTAATACTCGTCGTCGGTTTCCGGTTCAACGACGCTGCGGAGCAGCTCTCGCTCCAAATCGGTGCGCTGCTGTTCTTCGCGCGCCGATTTCTCGCGCGCGCGGCATTTGCTGCATCCTTCGAACGGCTCGTCGTGGCAGAGTTCGTCCGGCGTTTTCAGCGGACGATACGGGATGTCGCCGTAGCGAGCGATCCATTCGGCACGCCGTTCGAGCAGCCAATCGTGGAGGAGCTGCGTCGATTCGCAGTCATCTTTGTTGTACGCCTCGATGTCGTCGAGAATGGACTGGTCTTGCGCGACGCGCCAGCGCTCGAACATGACGATCGACTGATCGCCCTTCTTGACCGCCGTGTCGCGCTGCATGCCGTAGAAGCGCTCGAGCATCTTGATGCTGTAGCTCTCCTCGCCGACCATCATCGATTGCCGCACGACCGCGTACAGATCGACGAAAACCTCCGAGCGGAGCAGGCCGTCCAGCTCCTCGCCGCGCGTGCTGTGCTGCTGCGAGAGCCGTTGCAGCGCGGCTTTCTCGTAGTTCGCGTAGTGGTAGACATGCAGCGCGGGAAAGTCTTTGCGGCGCGCGATGATAAAGTCGATGAATTGCTCGAACGCGCGCTTTTCTTGCGCGCGGTCGCGGCCCCAGAACGCTTTGAATTTCGGCTCGTCGGCCGGCAGCCACATGCCGAAGAGATACTCCAGGCCGCGGCCCGGTTCGTACATGGGGTCGCCTTCCATGTCGAAGTACACGTCGCCGCGATCGGGCGCCGGCAACAACCCAAAACCCGCGCGTGGGTCGTGCGGCAGCAGTTCGACGATCGGCGCGTTTTCATCGCGGCTCGTAATCTGCAGCTGCGCTTGTTTGCGCAGTTTCGCAAACGTATCCGGATTCATCGCCGCCGGCCGATCGGCATCGGCGGCGAGCGCCAACGCGCGCACGGTGGTAATGCCGCCGGCTTCGAGTTTTGCCGTCTGATCGCGGCGCATCCACGCGACAAGGCTGAGGTGATCGTCGTCGCGGCGCTTTTGCTCGCACTGCGCGCTCCACGGGCAGACCATGCAATGCTCGCACGAGAGCGGGTAGGTTTTTGGTTCCTCGACATTGGCCGCCATCGCATCATCGACGGACGCCAGAAACCGCGACTTCACGTGCGCGTAGTACGCGAGGTAATCGCTGAGTTTGTACGGCTCTTGCTTGCCGTCGCCGAACACGATACGGCCGTATTCCGGCATCACGCCCTGCACGCGCGCGAGATGTTCGCTGTAGTTGCAAAGCTGGATGATGAAGTAGGGCTTCGTGGAGAGCGCCAGTTTCGTATCGGCCGCTTCGTAACTGTAGTCGCCCAGATTCGAGGGGCGATCGACACGCAGCAGAAAGTCGGCGTGGCCGAGGAACTGTCCGTCGAAAAACGTGCCTTGGTAGATGACGCGCGCGCCGGCGCGCATGGCCTCGATGGTTTGCGCTTGCGCTTGTCGGTATGCCTCGATACCAAATTCCGGACGGGCAATTTCAACGACCTCGTCCGCGCCGTGCTCATCGCGCAACTGCTCAAGATAGCGCGCTTCGTGCTGCGCGCCTTTCTCGCGGATGAGATCGGCCTGTTCGTCTTCAACCTGAGGAC
>CAZERJ010000148.1:0-3690 GCA_964514445.1 uncultured bacterium
GTCCGGCACGACCGCCTTGGCGCGCAGGCGCCGGTTCTCGCGCCGGAGGTTCGTCGCTTCCAGCGCCCGCTCCAGCACCAGCAGAAGGCGGTCGGACTTGAACGGCTTTTCCAGGAAGTCGTAGGCGCCGCGCTTGATCGAGCTGACCGCCGTCTCGATCGAGCCGTGGCCGGAGATCATCACCACCGGCAAATCGGGGTCGAGCTCCTTGACGATGTCGAGCAACTCCAGCCCGTCGAGACCGCCGCCCTGCATCCAGATGTCCAGGATCACCAGCGAGGGCTTGCGCGCCCGGATGGCCGCGAGCGCCGTATCGGAGTCCTGAGCGGTGCGGACCGAATAGCCTTCGTCCTGCAGGATGCCGGCGACGAGTTCGCGGATGTCCGCTTCGTCGTCGACCACCAGAATGTCGGCCCCGGTGCCGTTCCTCATGAGTTTCCTCTAACCTATGGCGGCGGTTGATTTTTCGGACACTGCGGCGCGGAGCGCCGTGGAAAATCGAAGCTCGACGCGCGCGCCCGACAAGGTCTCCGCGTCGGCCAGCACCAGCTCGCCGCCGTGATCCTCGCAGATACGCTTGACGATGGCGAGGCCCAGACCGGTCCCCTTCTCGCGGGTGGTCACGTAGGGCTCGGTCAGCCGGTCGCGGTCTTTGGCGGGGAGGCCGATCCCGTCGTCCTCGACGACGAAGGCGAGGGTCTCCCCGTCGAACTTCAGGCGCGCGGCGATGCGGCCGCCCCCCGCCGTCGGGTCGGCCACGCGCCGGGCGGTGATCGCCTCCCCGGCGTTCTTCAGCACGTTGGTCAGCGCCTGGGCGACCATGCGTCCGTCCGCCACGAACCGCAGCGGCCCCTGCAGCTCGACCATGTCCAGCTCGATGTCCGGTCGCGCCACGCGCTGGGCGAAGACGGCGGCGCGTATCAGTTCGGCGGCGTCCTCCTCGGCGAACTTCGGCGCGGGCATCCGCGCGAAGGCGGAGAACTCGTCCACCATGCGGCCGATGTCGCCCACCTGGCGGATGATGGTGTCGGTGCAGCGGTCGAAGGTGTCGAGGTCGGCCTGCACCTGGCCCCGGTACTTGCGCTTCAGGCGCTCCGCCGAAAGCTGGATCGGGGTGAGCGGGTTCTTGATCTCGTGGGCGATGCGGCGGGCCACGTCACGCCAGGCGGCGTTTCGCTGGGCCGTGACCAGGCGCGTGATGTCGTCGAAGGTGAGCACCAGGCCCCCTTCCGCGCCCCCGGACACCCGCACACGCAGCCGCCGGGTCTCTGCGTCCCGGGTCACGTCCACATCGTGGTCGCGCACCGAGCGCTCGGCCTGGTTCACCACCTCGGCCAGCTCCGGCGCCACCTCGGCCAGGGCGCGGCCCATGGTCCTGGCCTCGTCGAGCGCGAGCAGGGTCAGGGCCTGGCGGTTCACCGCCGAGACCCTGCCGGCCTCGTCCAGGCCGATGACCCCGGCCGACACGCCCGACAGCACGCGCTCGATGAACCGGCGCCGGCTCTGGGCCTCGTGACTCGCGGCCTTCAGCGCCTGCTGCTGTGTCTGAAGGTCACTCGTCATCCGGTTGAAAGCGCGGGAAAGAACCGCGATCTCCTCGACGTCGCGATCGGTCTCTACGCGCACGGACAGGTCGCCGGCGGCCACCCGGTCCGCCGCCTGCACGAGCCGCGCGACCGGAGACGTCACCGCCCCGGCGGCGCCCATGCCGAGCCAGGCCGCGCCGACCGCCACCAGCAGCGCCGTCTCGCCGAAGGCCAGGGCGAAGGCGCCCTGGACCTTGGTGCGGTTGACGCTGCGCTCGGTGTAGGCGGCGATGGCGTCGTCGGCGCTGTGCAGCCGCGCGACGATGCCCGGGCTCAGCGGCCGCACCACGTAGAGGTAGGCGTCGCCATAGTCGTGTAGCGGAAAGAGGGCGCGCGCGGCGTCCGGCCCCTCGGTGATGCTGGCCAGCACATAGTCGTTGGGCTTGCCCGCGAACACCTTCTCCGGCGGCGGCGGCGCGAGATAGGGCGGCGCCTCGCTCGTCTCCCCCCGGGCCAGCAGATCGCCGTGCCCGTTGAGCACGTACAGCCCGGCGTATCCCCGAATGTCGGCCAGCTCCCCCAACGCCGCGCTGAAGCGGATGCGATCGTCGAACAGATTCCCGACCTGCTTCAACTCCCGGATCATCAGCTGCAGATCGCGCTCCATCTGGAGGTCGACGTCGCTGAGATACTGCTTTGCGATCGAGCGGCTGTTCTCCACCGCGTTGCGCGCCGTGCCGTTGAACCAGCCCTCGATGCCCTGCGTCACCAGCACGCCGAAGAACAGCGCCACGACCGCGGCGGGGATCAGGGCGGCCGCGGCGAACAGGGTGACGAACCGCAGATGCAGGCGTACGCCCGCGTCGCGGTCCCGCGCCCGGATCAGGACGATGACGCGCCAGGCCATGGCCCCGGTCAGGCTCAGGATCAGCAGCAGGTTGAGTCCGAGAACGAGCAACAGGGTGTTGCTCGCAGGCCCTATCGGGCCGCGTCCGGGCGCGGCGGCGACGAGCCAGATCGTCAGCGCCAGCACCGCCGCCGCGATCAGATAGCCTATGCCGAAATAAGCCCGCGCCCGGCCAGCTACCGGCCACGTGAGCAGCGTCGACGACGTCGGCCCGCCCTTCGGCGCGAAGGCGTTGAGCATGGGGAATCTATGCCTCACCTGTGCTTTTTTTTCAACAGGGGTGTCGCCCACATGCGGCAGGGCGACGCGTCCGCCGGCACGAGCGTCAGGCGGCCGCCTGCACACCTTGGCCCAGCCACAGCTCGCCGAGCTCCGACACCACTTTCGCGGGATCTTCCAGCCGGCAGAGCCGGGACTTGGCCGCCCGGCGGTCCGCGGCGCTTGCGGGCCAGGGCGCCTGCTCGACGTACCATCCCAGGTGTTTGCGGAAGATCTTCAGGCCGAGCCGGTCGCCGTAGAAGGTGAGGGTCTCCCGGAAATGATCGAGGACCAGACCGAGGCGCGTCTGCGCATCCGGCTCGCGCAGGGCTGCGCCGCCGGCGAGCGCCGCGTCCAGCGCGGCGGCCAGCCAGGGCCGCCCGTAGACGCCGCGGCCGAGCATGACCGCGTCGGCGCCGGACGCGCTCAGCGCCTCGCGCGCGGTCGCAAGATCGATGATGTCGCCGTTGACGATCAACGGAATTCCGATCGCCGACCTCACCTCGGCCACGGCGCGCCAGTCGGCCCGCCCGGTATAGAACTGCTGGCGGGTGCGGCCGTGCACCGTGATGGCCCGAACGCCGGCGGCTTGGGCGCGGCGGGCGAGCTCGGGCGCGGTTCTCGAGGCGTCGTCCCAACCCAGCCGCATCTTCACCGTCACCGGCCGCGTGGTCGCGCCGACCGCGGCCTCGATCAACCGCATCGCCTGATCCAGGTCGCGCATCAGGGCCGAGCCGCAGGCGACGCCGGTCACCTCCTTGGCCGGGCAGCCGAAGTTCAGGTCGATCAGGTCCGCGCCTGCGGCCTCCGCCATCCGCGCGCCCTGCGCCATCATTCCGGGATCGCGCCCGACCAGCTGGATGACCGTGAGCGGCAGCCCCTCGCCCACCGCCGCCCGGCGCACGACGTCGGGCCGTCCGCGGGCCAGCTCGGCGCAGGCGACCATCTCGGTCGCGACCTAGGCCGCGCCCAGGCGCGACGCAGCGCGCCGGAACGGCA
>CAZERJ010000149.1:0-3680 GCA_964514445.1 uncultured bacterium
CGACGCGTCAGAAGCACATTCCGCTCAATCAGTACATCTCGCTGAACAAGCCGATTTACGATGAGGACAGCGAACGTACGCTCCTCGACGTGATGGCTTCGCAGAAGACGTCCGATCCCGAAGAACTCGTGATCAACCAGGAAGTCTCGCAAGACATCAAAGAGCGCATTCAAGAAAACCTCTCGGAGCTTGAATCGCAAGTGCTGCTCTCGTATCTCGAAGGCAAGAGCTATCAAGAGATGGCGCGCGATCTCGGCCGCCACGTCAAGTCGATCGACAACGCGCTCCAGCGCGTGAAGCGGAAGATCGAAAAGAATCTCTCGGAGATCGAGCTTCCGTAATTTTCGCGGAACGAATCGAAAAGGCGCCGTTTTCGGCGCCTTTTTTTATTTGTCGCGGTTCCGGGCGAAGGCGGCGGACGGACCGGCGGTTGTATCGCCCTCATCGCCGAGATCCATGGCTGCGATAAGACCACCGCTCATCGTGAATATGTGGAACACCTCGCTGTCCGAAAGAACGTCGCCTTGAAGACTCTTGACGAGTTGGTGCACCCTGACGCGGATTTTGCCGGCGTTTTCTTGCGTCATCGCGAGCGGCTCGACATGGGGATCGAACTCGCTCCATTGCCGAGTCCAATAGGCACGGATCTGTTCTTTTCCTGTAATCTTGCCGCCCTCGGAAGCTTTGGGCCAGCTCACGTCGTGCGTCATCAGTGTTAATGCACCGTCGATGTCACGCTTGTTGAATGCGGAATGCGCCTGCGCGATTATGGCCTTACTGTCTGCCATCGATCTTCCGGTAAAATGCCCCGGTGGTTGCTTACGTAGACCGCTCGTGCAAGTAAAGCGAGTTCCCTTCGGTGTCCACGCATTCGAGCGACTTGCACTTCTCGCCGCCGAATTCGACACCGGTGAACGTGCCGCCGGCGGATTCTGCACGTTGTTTTGCCGCGCCCAAGCTTGAAACGCCGAGCAGTACGCCCGCTCCGGGTTTCCACTCCATACTCGGGTGATACCCGAGCGCAAGCGTGCTTCCGTCGGAAAGCTCGTATTCGGTCCAGTGTTCGCTGGAGGTGTCCGGCTGTTTTTCCAGCAGCGCGCTATAAAATGCGCGAGCGCGGTTCATATCTTTGACGATAAAGAACGTTGCGTCGATGCCTCGTGTGTCCATGCGAAAATGATAGGTGGGAAACGGGACAATACCTGTCATATTTGCGGCTCATGGAGCGAGAATTTTTGGGCTTCGAGCGGCCGGGCCGCAGTGATTTGCCGTTCAGCGACATCGTGCGTGCCGGTGATACGTATTACATTTCCGGGCGCATAGGTCTGGACGAAGAAACCGGGCAGCCGCCTTCGGAAGCGGGCGACGAAGCGCGTGTGCTGTTGGATGGATTGCGCGACGTCCTTGCAAAAGCGGGCCTCTCGATGGCGGACCTCGTGCAGGTCACGATTTACACGCCCGATGTTTCGCTTTTCTCGCTGTTCAACGAGATTTACACGACGTATTTTTCAGGGCCGCTGCCGGCGCGCGCGTTTTTGGGATCGGGGCCACTGCTCTTTGGTGCGCGGTTCGAGCTCACGGCGATCGCCGTTCGGGCCACTCAGGCGGATGCCGTATAGCGCTGGTTGATCGCTTCGATCAAGCGCCGGCGGCTTTCACTTCCATCGGCGCTCGACGCTTCGCGCGCCGCTTCCGCTAGTTCTTTATCGCCGATCATTTCTTTGAACCATCGCTCGACGTCGCCGTTATGCATATGATAGCTCCAGGTCTCTTCGTCCACGCCTTCCGCGAGCTGCGCGAAGATGCGAAGATTTTGTGCGCGCAAATTCAGCTTGCCGTCTTTGCCGCGGAAGTAAAAGCTTTTCTCCGGCGCGAGATCGCCCATGGCGTATTTGCGGCGGTGGCGCTGCAACGTTTCCGTTGGCGGCGCGATTTCGAAACGCGTGGTCTTTTCCGGCTGTGCCTGCCGCCACAGAATTGCCTGACCGCGCTCCAATTTCGGCGCACTCAGCTTCGCATCGGGCGCCACTTTGCGCAGAATATCGCCTGCGCTATCGCTTAGAGCGATGACGGCTTGAATCGTCTTCAGAAAGCGCTCTGCGAGGGTGTCCGGATTCACGGTGACGGCGATAACATTGTGCGAGGGTAAACTAAAATGCACGTCGCGCTCGCGCGGTGCGAGATGATGCGCTTCCTCCATGATGGTCCAGTGCGGCCGCCCCAGATTTGCGCGCATTGCTGTAATCCGGCCGGTGAGCTCGGCGAAGAAATCCGCGCGCGAATCAAAAGGCAAACCGAGCAAATTGATCGCCACGCTTTGGTCCGGCTTGCGCAGAAGCGCTTCGATCTCATCGAGCGTCGGCACGCGTTTCGGGTCGCCAATCGAAACGGCAAAGGAAGCGGCGTCGTAGTCACCTTCGGGATCAACGATGCACAGTTGATACCCGTGCGCTACAAGCCGTTCGAGTAATCCTGTTGTGACGGTGGATTTTCCGCCGCCGGACTCACCCGCGATGAGCAGTGTCCCATTCATATATGGCGGAAGCTGCAACGTCTGGTCGTTCGCTTTGCCCAGAAGCACCGGGCCGTCGCGTGGCTGGGGAACTATGTCTTCGCAATCATTCTCGAGCAAATGCGCGATGAGTTCGCTCACGCCGGCTCCGTGATCGCCTTTGAGGTCGATATCGGCTTGCTCCCGGACGGACGGAAGCGCATTCGCAACGGCGGCGGAGAGCTCGCAAAGCTGCATCATGGCGTGATCGTTTTCCGCATCGCCGACGGCGACGGCGTTGCGCGGCGAGAGTTCCAGCCGTTGCAGCGCTGCTTTTAAGCCACTGGCTTTATTTACGCCGGAAGGGAGCACCATGACGGCGCCTTTGTTGAAGATCACTTGGAGCTCGAGACCGAGATCGTGAATCGTCGACATGACGGTTTGCTCGTGCGGCTCCCATGTCGCAACGATCACATGACCGATTTCGAGTGGTTTGACGCCCTTTTTGCTCAGCGTTTGCGAGAATGTTTCGGGAGGCGGCGGCACGAGCGGGATGACGTTGTCGCCTGCGGGTTCGTAGATGACGGCGCCATTTTCGGCAACGACGAGATCGAAAAGATCGAGATGCGGAAATGCCTGTTTGAGCGATGGCACGATGCGGCCGGTGACCATGACGGTCTTTCGTCCGGATTTTCGCAGCTCTTTGATCGATTGCAGCGTGGCGTCGGCGACGCGGCTGTCGTGGGCGAGCGTTCCGTCGAAGTCGGCAGCGAGCACGGTGTACCGCATTCCTGGCTTGTTCCCGCGTGCGCTACGGCCTAGCGCTCGTGCTCGTCTTCGTAATGCTCGAAGCCCGGTACCGGTGTCTGCGCGGTGGAAGCATCGTCGCGGCCGCCTGCCAGACGATCGACGATGATGTCGTAGAAGCGATCGCGATCGGCAACCGGATCGATGACGAATGCTTCGGTGGGTTTCGTGCCGGTTTGTTTCTCGATGACGACGGTGACTTGACGGCGGGCGCATACGTCCATGCAACTGGTGCTAATGGCGCGCACTTTGCCCCAGTGGCCGTCTTCTTTGAGTTTTTTCTTGAGCCAATCGCGCAGGTTGAAGTCGCCGATTTCAGCGGCTTTGTCGGGATCTTCGTCGGGGATTCGCTCTTTGTAACACCGCTCGCAGATCAGCACGA
>CAZERJ010000150.1:0-3652 GCA_964514445.1 uncultured bacterium
CGCAGGCCGAGCGGCTTGGCACAAACATTTCCAAGGTGCTCAATGAATTGGCCGAGGACGTGCGCAATCACCGCATCATGCTGGTTGAAGAACACGCGGCGAAGCTGCCGGTGAAAATGGTTTTCCCCATGGCGATGTTCATGCTGCCGGCCCTTTTTGTCATCATCTTCGGCGCGCTTGCGGCGAACTATCTCTCTCAACCACATTAACGATCATGATGCTCGCGATTTCGATTATTCTGGGTGCGCTGTTCTTCGCAGGAGCTGCGTACCTCGGCATTACGCTCGGCGAAGTCTTCGCGGAGCGGTTGCAGCCGCTTGAAGGCGGGCCGCCTTCGCATGGTGTGCCGGTGCTCGCGATCGCCGGCGTTTCAGCTGCGATCGGTGCGATACTGTTTTGGCTGCACGTTCCGGTCTCACAGATCATGATGATCGGCATCGTTTGCATTTCGCTTGCGGCGATTTTTGTGACCGACGCGCGTCGCGGTATCGTTCCGGACGTGTTCAGCTTGGGGCCGCTCGCAATCATCTTGCTTGTCGGACTGTGGCAACACGAGTGGAATTTATTCTTAGCGGCAGGCGTGCCGTTTGCACCATTTGCGTTTGCAGCGATGCGCTCCAAAGGCCGCGGAATGGGATGGGGCGATGCAAAGCTCGTCGCGCTCGGTGGCGCTGTATTGGGTATGGAACTCGGCATCGTTGCCTGCATCGTGGCGTGCGTTGCCGCCGTTGCCGTCAATTATTCGCGCGGCAAACGGCGCGGCGTCTTCGCGTTTGCTCCATATTTGACAGCATGTTTTGCGCTTGCGATTCCGTTTGGCGTCCTCCTCACCGCCCGCTAACCCCATGGCCGCCCTCAAGAACGCGACGACCGATCAAGTGATCGCCGAGCACGTGCGCTTTGCGGACGGCTGGTGGCAGCGCCTGGCGGGATTTATTCCGCGCGGAAACGTCGAGCCGGATGAAGGGCTTTGGTTTCGCGATTGCTGGGCAATTCACACGCTGGGGATGCGGGCGCGGCTCGATATTATTTTTCTTGACGCGGAGAACCGCGTCGTGCGCACGCAGCGCAACATTCCTCTGCATCACCCGTTTATCTCGTGCGTCGGCGCGCGCTCCGTTGTCGAACTTGGAGCGGGCGCACTGGATGGCCGAGACGTGCTTGCCGGGGATAAACTGATCTTAGAATGAGATTCGGTGCGGCGCTGGTTGCCTTTGCGCTGGCAAGCGCGATGGTCAGCCGCGGACCGTTGCTTGCGGAGTTCCTCGTGCAACTGCGCGACCCGAACATGATCGGCGGCGCCGTGTTCGGTGGACTCCTCCATGCTTTCGGTTGGGCTATCGTCGTCGCAATTTGCGCGTTGCTAGCCGGTTGCGCGATACTGCTCTCGGCGTGGCGCGCGCGTACGCGCGGTGCCGGCGACTGGCACGCAACGCTCGTCGCCGCTCTCGTTGCGCTGTGCATGAGCGGACGCGCCGGCGTGAGCCTCGATCCAATCGGATGGCTTGCCGCTGCTGCTGTGTGCATGTTGCTCGAGCGTGATGACGATCGCTCCGCGATCGGGCTTATCGTCGTCGTGGCCGCGTGGAGTCTGCTTCAGGGCGGTGCGACCCTTGGAACGCTGCTCATCGTGTGCGCAGTCATCGGCAAACTGACCGATGATGGATCGTACGACAAAGATTATCTGCGCCGTTTGAAGTTTTACGGTATTGCCGCATTCGCAGGCATTCTGCAATTACACGACTGGCCGTGGCACGCGTACGGCGCACACGCGCTGTATCTCGATGCGTTGCGCGCCGGTGCCCAGCGCGACCGCTTGTGGAACGGCAACATTTCCGCACCCGTTTTGGGTTTTTGCGGAGTGCTTGTTGTGGCCGCGTGCTACGGACTTCGCCGCCGCGGGCGCATGACGGACAGTATCATGTTCTTCACGCTGTTCGTCCTGACACTTATCGATGCGCGCATGCTGCCGTACTTCGGCATCGTCGGCGCACCGATCGCGGTCGACGCGCTTGCGGCCTTCTACATCCTTGCGCGTAGTTTTCCGCGCGGCAGCGTACTGCGCTACACACCCGCGACGCTTGCCGCATGCGCGGTCTTTATCGCGGGCATGGCGCTTTCCGAACCAAAAGTTACGACGCTACCGCAAGCGTACGAACAACCTGCACGCCTCATATCGTACCTGCAAGGGCAGCATGCGCCGCATCGAGTGCTCTGCACCAAGCCGCGCTGGTGCGATGGCCTGGCGCAGATCGTTCCGAATGCGCGCGCGGTTGCCGACGATCGCGCCGGTATTACGCCGTTTTACGCGCTTCGCGTCGAATCTGCGGTTTCGAATTCGGCAGCCGGCTGGCACGATTTGCTCGTGAAAGATAGAGTTGACACGGTGATCGCCTCGGAAGACGATACGCTGGTGGCGCTACTCGAACTGCGCGGCTGGCACGTGCGCGCCGCCGATGGTACGAGGGTGATTTTACAATGAGAATCGCCTTCGCGATCGTTGCGATCTTTTTAGGACGCATGCTGGTCTCGGCGTGGTTCTATCCAGGACAAGACGCCGATCTCGGCTGGCAAAGCTGGCTCGGATCGCGCGTGCTCGCAACGCATCAGATTCCGGCCATGCTCGGCCACGAAACCTTCACGGCGCCCGGTGCGCATTGGGTTGCGCAGGAATGGCTGTTCGGCACGATCGTCGCGTGGACGTATGCGCATCACACGTTTGCGTGGCTGGCGATCGCAACGACGCTGGCCGCTGCCTGTGCAACGCTGATAACGGCGTACCGCGCGAAACGCCGCGGTGCGACCACGATTACTATTGCGATCGCCGCGACCTGCACGTCGTTCTCGATGCTCCAGGCATTCGGCGTGCGCGCGCAGATTTTCGGCTGGCTGTGCCTTACGCTGCTCATGCTCGTGCTCGACATCGAAGGCATGTGGGTCTATTTGGCGATTCCCATCGTCGCGCTGTGGGCCAACCTGCACGCGAGCGCCGTCCTTGCGCCCGTACTCGTTACCGCATGGAGCATCGGCACGTGGATTGAGGATCGCGCATGGACGCCGCGCGTTGCGCGCAACATGTTCATGGCTGCGGGCTGTATTCTGGCGATCTGCCTAACGCCGCTGACAGGCGAGCTCTACCGGTATGCGCTCTCACTGCAAACGAGTCCCATTCGCAACACGATTGCGGAATGGCAGCCCAGCGATTTCACCGACGTCGCGCTCTACGCGGGCGCGCTGCCGCTTATTGCGCTATGCGTGTACTTCGGTATCGCCGCGCCGCGAGAGCGGTGGCGCGATGGCATGCTGTTTGCCGTAAGCGCGCCGATGGCGTTCATGGCCGTGCGCCACTTGCCGATCTGCGCCATCACGATCGCTCCAATGGCGGCGCATCGTTTGGCGAGCGTCATCGGACCGTACGCGCGCATCAATACGATTCTTCGCGAGTGGCTGACAACCGCCGTCATAGGCGCAGCCAGCGTCGCGTGCAGCGCGATCATCGCACTGCGTTTGCTCACGGTTCCGGCCGTTGCCGGCGTCACGTTGCCGAAGGATGCCATCGCGAAAGTTTCTTCCATTCCGGGCACGCACAATCTGTATTGCGAAGATTTCGCGTGGTGCAGTCTTGCGCTCAGCCGGCACAATCTGCGCACGT
>CAZERJ010000151.1:0-3617 GCA_964514445.1 uncultured bacterium
ACTACGACCTCAACGAGAACCGCACCGTCGCGCATTACGGCAAGACGCCCAAGGACTACCTCACCGATGTGCTCGCCGGCAAGGCCGCCAGCTTCATCGCCGATTCGGCCGCCGCGAAGAAGCCATTCCTGCTGGAGGGAGCGACGTTCGCGCCGCACGCCCCGTACGGCCCAGCACCACAGGACGCCAACGGTTTCCCCGGCTTGAACGCCCCGCAGGGTCCCGCCTACGACACGCTACCGACGGACCCCGCGCCATGGCTGGCCGGCCGCGCCCGGCTGAGCGCGGTCGAGAAACGGACCATCGACACCGACTTCCGCAAGCGGGCCCAGGCCGTCCAGGCCGTTGACCGGCTCATCGGCACCCTGCGTACCGCACTGGCCACGGCCTGCGATGCCGACAACACCTACCTCGTGTTCAGCTCCGACAACGGCTACCACATGGGCGAGTACTGACTTAACCCCGGCAAGATGACCGCGTTCGACACCGATATCCGGGTACCGCTGGTGATCGCCGGACCCGGAGTACGGGCCGGGTCGTCGAGTACCGCCGCGGTCGAGAACATCGACCTGGCGCCGACGTTCCAGCAACTCGGCGGGGCTACGGTACCCTCCACCGTGGACGGACACAGCCTGCTTCCGTTGCTGCACAACAGCGGCGCCGGAGCCGACTGGCGCACCGCGGGCCTCATCGAGCACCACGGTCCGGACACGAACGCCGGCGACCCCGACCTGCCGGCACCCAACAGCGGCAACCCGCCAAACTACGAGGGCGATCCGCACACACGCCTACACCTACGTCGAGTACGCCGACGGGTCGCGTGAGTACTACGACCCGACCGCCGATCCGGACCAGTTGCACAACCTCGCCGCTACGCTCAACTCGCCGCGGCTGGCCACCCTGCACACCGCACTGACCCGCCTGGAGAACTGCCACAACGGGCGCCTGCTGGGGCGCGGGCCAGGTCTGACCGACCGACTCTCATGCCCTTCGCCGTTGGCATTTGGGGGTTGCACCCAGCCCGCACCGCCACTGGTACAGCGGGCAACGCCCTCCTGGGTGCGTTCGCGGCCGGGCGTACCTGCCTCCTACGGATCCTGGTTGTCGAGGACGGTGAGGATCCCGGTGAGCTCCATGACCCGTCGCGGCATGCCTCGCGCCCCGATCGCCCGGTACGGCACGCCCCGGTCAACGGCGATCAGGCGACCACGCAGCAGTGCGCCGAGCGTCGCGCAGTCCAGGAGGGTGACCTCGTGTAGGTCCAGGACGAGTCCGCGCGGTGCCGGCGTGGCCAGGGCGTCGTCGATAGCGGCGTTCAGCGCCGGCACCGCGGCGAGATCGAACTCGCCGCGCAACCGCAGCCGCACCACGCCATCCCGGTGACTCGCGTCGATCACGAACCGCATCGGTCGCCCTCGTCCTAGGTGCGGCCAGCCTACGACGATCGTTGCATCATGGCAAATATTAGAATGCCGCTCCCCCGTTGCTCGGTCACGCGGTGCGCGACGCGACCTGCCCCGACTGGTACGCCCGACCGGCGAGTAGTTCGTCGGCCGCGACGCTGAACGCGCGCAGCGAGCGCACCAGTTCCTGGCGGGCGGTCGCGGGCATCTTCGCCAGTACCGACAGCAACACCTCGCATCGGTGCCGGTTCCACTGCGCGAGCAGATCTCCGGCGGCCGCAGTTGCCCGCAGGTTCACCTCGCGCCGGTCGCGCGGATCCGTGTGCCGCCGCAGCAAACCCATGGCCTCCAACCGGTCACACAGCCGGCTGGCCGAGGAAGGGTTGACCTGCAAAGTCTGCGCCAGAGCGTTGACGTTCATCGCCGGATTCGCGTCCAGCAGGGTGAGTACCCGAAGCTGGGTCGGCGAGACCCGGGTCAGATCGGCGAAGCGTGAGGCGTCCAGCAGGCCCACCAAGGCCCGCGCGGCGTCGTCCACCGAGGCCGCCACGTCTGCCAGCCGCTGCATGAGCCCACCTTTCCTACCGGCTAGGACGCCGAGGACCGCTGCGGCGTCGAGGACAGATCCAGGCACACGATGACAGCGTCGTCCTCGAGATTCTCGCCCTCGTGGTAGTCATGGAAGCTGCGCATCAGGCTGGCCACCGCCTCCGGCGCCGGCTGCAGACGGGTCGCGCGCAGCGCCGGCATCAACCTGCGGTCGCCGAAACTCGACCGGCCACCGGGCGTCGCGGCGTGCACCCCGTCACTGACCACGAGCAGACGGTCGCCCGGTCGCAGTTCGATGTGCTGCGGTGCGTACCGGGCGTCGGCGAACATGCCCAACGGAAGCTGATGCTCCAGTTCGATCGGTAGTGCCTGCCCGTCGCGCATCAACACCGCCCGCGGCGAACCGGCATCGATAACTCTCGCCCGGCCGCTGCCCAGGTCGAGCTCCAGCAGCAGGGTGGCCAGGTGCAGCCTCCCGCCGTGCATCGCGAACACCGCGTCCGAGGCCAGCTCGGCCTGCTCGACCAGGTTACCGCCGGAGCGCCGCGCGTTGCGCATCGCGTTGACCGCGACCGCCGTCAACAGGGTCGCGTCCATGCCCCGCCCCTGTCCATTCAGGACGCTGACCAACAGCCGGTCGTCGGTCACCGACCAGTCGAAGTGGTCGCCGCACACCTCGTACGCCGGCTCCAACTGTCCGGCCAGCGCGAAGTTCGGACCGCGCAGGGCCCGGCCGGGCAGCATGTCCCACTGCATCTCCGCCGCCATGGTCATCCGCTGCCGCCGCCGGGCCTGCCGGTACCGGTCGGTGAACCGGTCGGCAGCGACCAGCGCGACCGCGACCTCGTCGGCGACCCAACCCACCTCGGCGAGCACCGGTTCATCCGGCGCACCGGGCAGCTCCACGACCAGGACACCGAGCCGGTCACCCCACAGGGTCAGCGGAACCAGTGCACGGCACGCCGCCTGCGGCCCCTCCTCCAGCAACACTCGCTGACTGGCGAAGCAACGGGACGCGGCGCTCGCGTCAACCAGCGACACGCCCGGCTCCCCGGCTTCGCCGAGCACCGGCCACAGACCGGAGATGCGGTAGTCGGCCACCAGCACCTGGACCCGCAGCGCACCCAGGCCCTCCACCAAGTACTGGTGAGCCACCTCGGCGAGCCGGACCGGACCGCCCACACGCAGTCGCACGCCCACCGCCGATGACCCACTCACCGCCCGCCCGCGCTCCCTCCCGCACCAAAGACATTTGCTATGGAGCAACCAATGATAGGCTCGTGCGGCAACTTCGCAAACCGGCGCCCACGCCCGCGAGGCGGTCGGCGCACTGCTGCGGGTCGCGCTGCTCACCGACGAGTGAGCACCCGACGACTCCCGTCCGAGACGCCGTCACCCCCGGCTAACACCGCCGCCGGGCAGACGATCCAACATGAGCCGCATACCAGGTTCACGGGGGTGAGTGCCAGTCCCGGGCTCGTCGTCAACGATGCGGTGCGCCACTCGCTACCAGAGCCTCTCCACCGAGGCACACGACGCGGGGGACGGTGACGCACCGCCCCCGCGTCCAGCCTGCCTGAATTACTCGCCGGTCACGTCGTGGACAGCGTCCTTCAGGTGCTCCCCGGCCTGCTTGACCCGACCGGACGCCTGATCCTCGACGCC
>CAZERJ010000152.1:0-3542 GCA_964514445.1 uncultured bacterium
TCCGTACTACGACGCGTTCTCACGCGACGGCTCGTTCGAGGGCGACTACAACCAGGTCGCCTCCGCGGGCGGCTCCACCTACATCGTTCGCGCCCAAGGCCAGCCCAACTCCAAGAATGAACCGCCTGCACTTACCGCGAATCCGAACGGCTCGAACACGCTCGTGCTGACCGCAGCCGGCAAGGGCCACCAGCATCAGAGCATCTGGGTTGCCCTGGTTCAGGATCACTAAGCGGTAACAGGCGGCTCGCCAATCGCACCTGTCGACCCGGTGCGGACGGATACCATCCGCAATACATGGCGAGCTTCAATTACGCGGGCCAGCGGCTCGCCTACACGGAGTACGGTCCGCGCGACGCGGCGGCGCAGGCGCGCACGACGATACTCGTCCACGGACTGTTGCTCTCGCAGCGAATGCACGAGCCGCTGGCGAAGACGCTCGCAGAGCGCGGCAACCGCGTGGTCACCGTCGATCTGCTGGGCCACGGCGCCTCGGACCGCCCACGCGACATGTGGCGCTACTCGGTGCCGCTGTTCGGCGAGCAGGTCGTCGCGCTAATGGACCACCTCGAGCTCGAGGAGTCGGTCGTGTTGGGGACCTCGCTCGGCGCCAACACCACGCTCGAGGTCGCCGCCGAGGCGCCCGAGCGCCTGCGCGGGATGGTGATCGAGATGCCGGTGCTCGACAATGCACTCGTCGCGACCGCGATCGCCTTTGCGCCGTTGCTCGTGGGGTTGACGCTCGGCGAGCCGGTCGCGCGCCTGACCTCACGGCTCGCGCAACTGGTACCGCACGGCGCCGTCCCGTTCTGGGTCGACGTCATGCTGGACACGATCCGGCAGGACCCCGGTCCCAGCGCCGCCGTCCTGCAGGGACTGTTCTTCGGTCGCACGGCGCCACCACGTTCCGATCGTCGCAAGCTCGCCACGCCGGCGCTCGTGATTGGTCACCATCGTGACCCCGTGCACCCCTTCTCCGACGCGGGCATGCTCGCCGGGGAACTATTGAACGGGCGCCTGATCGAGGCCAGCTCGCTGCTTGAGCTGCGTTTTAGCCCCGAACGGTTGACTACCGAAATCGCTACCTTCATCGATGACTGCTGGAAGCCGCGACAGGCCCGTGGCCGGTCGCGCAACGGCAGGGGCGCCGCCGCGGCCGCAAGGCAGGCGGCAAGCTAACCGCGACAATCCCGGATTCGATGGCGATCAAAGACGACGACCGCACCCGTAAGGAGCGCCGCGAAGAAGCTCGCGCGAAACGTCAGGAGCTCGAGCGTCAGCAGACTCTTGCCGCAGCTCGCAAGCGCAGACTGAGCTTGATCGGTGGCGCCATCGCGGTGGTCGCCGTCGCGGCCGTGATCGCGGTCGTGGCCGGGTCGGGCGGTGGCAGCAAGTCGCCTTCGTCGAGCGGTGGCTCCGGAGCGACCGCGGGCCTGCAGGCAACACCAGCGCCCTGGGCGCCTGAGTACAACCAGCTCCCCACGAGACTCAACGCACTGAACCTGCCCGTGCAGAGCGACGTCGTCTACCACGTTCACACGATGCTCCGGGTCTATGTGAACGGCAAGCAGATCGCGGTGCCGTCCCAGATCGGGATCGATCCGCAGGGCCAGTACATCGCCCCACTGCACACCCACGACACGAGCGGAATCATCCACCTGGAGGCCAACCAGGTTTATCCGTTCACGCTCGGCCAGGTGTTCACGATCTGGGGCGTCAAGTTCACGGACAACCAGATCGGCTCCTACGTCTCGAACGGGACGAGCACGCTTGCCGCCTACGCCAACGGGAAGCGGATCCAGGACCCCGTCAACTACAAGATGCAGCCGCACGACCTGATCGTGGTCGGCTATGGGACGCCCGGGTCGTTCCCGACCAGCTACAAGGCGACCTTCCCGACGGGCGAATAAGAGCCCCTGCCCCCCGCGGGTCGGCCGGCAAGGCAGCGCGGATGAGCAGCAAACCGCACGGACGTCGCCTGCAGATCGCCGTCGGAGCGCTGCTTGCCGTGGCCGCCGTCGCAGCGGTGGTGATCGCGGCCGTCACGGGCGGCGGAACGAATGGCAAGCCGCGCGCGCACGGCCCCGCGACGATCTCCAACGTCGCGATCCCGGCGCCCGCCAACACCAACTTGCGCGCCGCGGCGGCGGCGGCCGGCTGCGCGTTGCTGAGCCCGCCGTCCGAGGGCCGGGAGCACGTGCTGGGATCGGTGCAGTACCGCACCAACCCGCCATCCTCGGGGCCGCACTATCCGATGTGGGCCCACGACGGAATCTACGCGCCTGGCAGCACACCGCCGAAGGAACGGCTCGTCCACTCGCTCGAGCATGGCCGAGTCGAGGTGCAGTACCAGCCGGGGACCTCTACGGCGGTCATTGGCGCTCTGCAATCCCTGGTGACCGAGTTCGCGACGCACGACTCCGATCCGCGCGTGCTGCTGTTCCAGAACACGACCGCGATGCCCTACGCGGTCGCCGCGGTCGCGTGGACTCACATCCTCGGGTGCAACCGCTACGCCGGGGCGGCGACGTTGGATGCGCTTCGGGACTTCAGAAGCGCCTATGACTTGAAGGGGCCCGAGCGGTTTTTTGTTGACGCTGAGTAGGGGTGGTTGGTCGCTGCTGACGCACCCCGCGCAGCAGCTTCCTTTGGAAGGACGCTGCGCGGCTGTGCGCCAGCAGCGCCCTTCCTGTCCCCGCGGCGTTTCATTTATGGCTTCGCTGGCCGGACGGCGCGGCTGCGGGTCTTGGCGGCGAGTGCGGCTAACTGCTCGCCGTCGCGGTTGTGATTGGCGGGCGGCGATGCGACCAGGGGGCGGCGGCTTCTAGTTGGGCTGCGAGGGCTAGCAGGCGGCCCTCCTCGGCGGGTTGCCCGGCGAGTTGTACGGCTAGCGGGAGGCCGTTGTGTTCGTAGAGGGGGATGGAGATTGCGGGTTGGCCGCCGACGTTGAAGATCGCGGCGAAGGGAGTGAAGCGGCCGGAGCGGGCGAACGCTCCCATCGGGTCGTCCGAGCAGGAGTCGATCGTGCCGAGCGGCACCGGCGGCTCGGCGAGCGCCGGTGTCAGGACGGCGTCGTAGCCGGCGAGCCAGCTGATGACCGAGCGCGAGATCGCCTGCAGCTGGAGCTCGGCGAGCATCGCGTCGACCGAGTTGATGCTGCGTGAGAGGTTCCAGATCGCCCAGCTGAGCGGCTCCATGTCCTGCTCGGTGGGCTCGCGGCCATTGATCAAGGCGAGGTAGGCGATCTGAGCGCTGACCGCGGGGCCGAACGAGGCCGTGAACAGCTTCAGCACGTCGGGGACCTGCCATGGCGGATCGGCCTCGACGACCTCGTGCCCGAGCGACTCGAGCAGCTTGCCGGCGTCGTGGACGGCGCGCACGCAGACAGGATCGACCTCGGCGTCAGCTAGCGGCGGCGCGGTGCTGAGCGCGATTCGCAGGCGCCCGGGCTCGCGCGCGGCGGTGGCCGCGAACGGCTCGGACGGCGGCGGCGCCCAGGAGGCATCACCGAGCTCGGGGCCGGCGAGGATGTCGAGCAGGCG
>CAZERJ010000153.1:0-3435 GCA_964514445.1 uncultured bacterium
TCTTCGGGGTGACGGTTTTGACTTGCGTGCAGACGCCGCGGCGCTGCGGATTGCCCGAGACTTCGAACGTGCGAAGCGGCAAATCCGGGTGGCCCGGCTTGGGTCCGGTCTGAATGACGCGGAACGCCGGGGTCTTGACCTTTTTCTCGGCTTTCTGCCGGCCCTTACGGACCAGCTGGCTAATCGTCGGCAACCTTCACTCCAAAAGACGGGGGCACGCCCCGAACACACAAAGTCGGCCACACCGGCTTGGTGGGACCGAACCTTGGGAGTATAGCAGGACGCCAGCAGGGGCGTCAACGACGATTTAGCTCCCCGCGCGGATCGGCGGCCGCTCGCTCGCCTGGCCGATCGAACACCTCCTAGAGGCGAGCTATATGTGAATTACACTCTAGACCTTAGTTAACAAAGACTTTATGGTTCAAGAATACCGTTGCGCCCTTCGCAGCGGCTTTCTCTTTTGTGCTGCACTTTAAGGTTGAGGTTTCTATGCGAATAACATATAGAGCGGTTGCGGCGTTTCTCGCGTCCGCAGTCGTGCTCGCAGCTTGCGGTGGTCGTGGAGCGACACCGCCGCTCGCGGGCAACACTGCCGCCAACGCCGGGCGCACGCCGGAAAGCACGGCGCGCACCCAAATCGGCGCGGTGCCGCGCCCGGCAGGCGAACTCGCGATTACGGCCGATCGAGGCCGCCGCGATCCCCAGGCACCGGTGAGTGTCTCCATCACGCTGGCCTACAATCACCAAGCCGAGCTCGACACGCTGGTCGCGGGACAATCGGATCCGTTCTCGCCGATGTATCACCACTATCTGAGCACCGAGCAGTTCAACAGCTATTACGCGCCGACGGCTGCGCAAGAACAAGCGGTCGTCACCGCCCTGCGCAACGCCGGGTTCACGATCACGCAGCGCTTTGCGAACCGCACGATTATCGATGCAAAGGCCCCCAGCGGAGTTGTCGAGCGCTTCTTCAACACCGAGATCCACGACGTCGCTCAAGGCAAATTCGGCACGCGTTTCACGAATGCACGCGTCGCTACGCCGCCGTCGTCGATCGCTTCGTACATCAAAGATCTCTCGCTGAACAACCTCATCGTTGCGCACGTGCAGAACCGTTCCGATAGACGGCACTCGAGCACCGGTCCGGTTTCCGTTCCGGGTCCGCTGACCTCGTCCGGCGTCCACACCATGGCCAACGTTGTCTCGAATCCCGGCTTCGAAACCGGCACGTTCAGCGGCTGGAGCTTCTGCGGCACGTCGAACATGAACCCGACCGTCTCCACGAACCATCCGCACACGGGCCTGTACAGCGGCCGCGAAGGTTCCACGAACTCCACCGCCGGCGAACCGAACGGCGACTCGGGCTTCTGCCAGCAAGTGACCATTCCCGCGAGCGGAACGCTGACGTTCTGGGCCTACCAAATTTCCAGCGAAGCAAACACGGTGTACGCGTGGCAAGAGGCCGACCTGCTCGACTCGGCCGGAAATCGCGTCGTGCAGTTCTATAAATCCGTCAACAGTTACAGTGGCTGGGTTCAATACAGCTACAACTTGAGCTCATACGCCGGACAAACGTACTGGCTGTACTTCGGCGTACACGGCGACGGCTATCCGAGCACGTATACGTGGCAGTACATCGACGACGTAAGCTTGGACGGTTCCTCGTCGACTCCAACGCCGGCTCCGACTGCAACGCCGGCCCCGACGGCAACACCGGCGCCGACGCCAACGCCGGTTCCGACGGCAACTCCGACGCCGGGCGCTAACTGCAACAACGCCGCTGCCCTAAACGGACCGCTGAGCGGCAGCTACGGTCATCTGGCAACGGGCGTTGCCAAGGCGTTCGACTTCCCCTCGCAGCACGGGTGCACCGGCTCCGGCCAGACGATTGCGATCGAAATCGACACGCCGATCGTGGCGAGCGACGTCAGCACGTATCTAAGCTCGGCAGGCGTAACGCAGAGCGGCTCGATTACGAACGTTGCGGTCGATGGCGGCGGCTTGACCTCGAGCAGCGACTACGTTGAAACCGCGCTCGACGTCGAGACGGTTTCCGGACTCGCACCGGCGGCTAACGTGCGCGTCTACAACTTCCCCGATCTGAGCGACCAGCACATCATCGACGGCTACAACGCCGCGGTGAACGATGGTATCGCAAGCGTCGTGAACAGCTCGTTCGGCGGCTGCGAATCCACCAGCTCGTCATGGGCAAATTCGACCAACTCGATCGCCCAGCAAGCCGCATCGAAAGGCATGACGTTCTTGGCGTCGTCAGGTGACTCCGGAAGCAATGAGTGCAGCGGCGCGCTCGGCGTGAGCGCTCCTGCGGGCGACCCGTACTTCGTGTCGGTCGGCGCGGTCGATTTCACGCAAAGCAGCACGACCGGCGCGCTCACGAGCATCACGGCCGGTGCCGACTCCGCCAACGGCTTCAAATCCGGTGGCGGCGTTTCGACGGTGTTCGCGCTGCCGAGCTATCAATCGGGCATCTCCGGAGTGAATACCTCGGGCCGCAATCAGCCCGACGTATCGCTGCCGGGTGTCGGCGTCGCGGTATATGCCTCGGCGCACGGCGGATGGCAGAAGGTTGACGGTACGTCGTGGTCCTCACCTGAGATGACGGCGCTCATGGCGGAAACCAATCAGCTGCACAACACGAAGTTCGGCTTCGTGAATCCGTCGATCTACAGCATCTTCAAGAGCGGCGGTTACTCGTATTACACCGATGTAACCACCGGCACGAATGGTGCGTACAACGCCGTCGCCGGATACGATCTGGTGACCGGCATCGGAGCTCCGCAAGGCTGGGCGTTCGCGCAAGCGATCTAACCCGCACACGCCTGCACCAGAAGAGCTCGCCGGTTTACCGGCGGGCTCTTCTGTTCGCGTTCAGGTCTCCGTCAAGCGCCGCACTTCGGAAAGAATTTCGGTGCGCGAGTAGCCACGGCGCGAGGAGCGAGCCGACGACTTGCGCGAGCGCGTCGCGCAGGAGGTTCGCGCGCACGCGTTTATCGGCACTCGGTACGGTATGCCCTTCATTCCATTGTATTAGGACGGCAATACAAAATGGCTGTTTGCGTCAATGGCGTGATACAAAGGTGACGCGGCGAGATCGCTAGGAGTAGTTCGCAAAATTTGCGCGACGGTTGTGTTTGCGTTGCGCTGATTTCTCGATTGATTCGAACGACATCGCGATCCAATAGCCGAAGTAGATTGCAATCGCCGCGGCCGCGAGGAGCGGCGCAAAACGCAGTAATGCTTGTTTCATAACGCACTTCCAGCTCGCGCCGCCGTTCTTGGCTTAAGCGCTATCGCGCTTCTACACCGACTGAGCAGCGGCGAGAATTCCTTCGACCACGCGGTTCGGTTGCCAGAGCATCGGCACGTGGCTCGAATCGAGTTCGGTCGTCTTGGCTTTCATGCGTTTCGCAAGAA
>CAZERJ010000154.1:0-3404 GCA_964514445.1 uncultured bacterium
ACGGGTGGCGCCCACAGCGGGCAGAAGAGCAGCTGATGGCCGCCGCGCAGCGGCGTCGCCGCGACCGGCACATCGAGGACCAGATAGGCGATGAAGCCGACGGCGGCCGCTACGAGCGCTGCGAGACCTACCGCGCGCTGATGCGCGCGAGTCCGGCGGAGTCTCATCGGCTCGAGCCTCCCATCGGCTCGTCGAGCATAGAGTGGCGCCGCCGCAAGGAGCAATAGATTCGTCGTCCAATGTCGCTCCGCCGACACGTCATCATCGGCCTAATCGTGGCGGCGCTGCTGGCGGCCGCCGGCGCGCATGCCGCGGCCGAGCCGCGCCTTGCGCGCGTTCGCACGTTCGCGCTGGCGATCGGCAGCGGCGACCTCGGCGGCGACATCACCGCTCGCTACGCAGGCTACGATCTCGTCGTCGTCGACGGCCAGGAGGCCACGCGCGCCCAGCTTGCCGCGCTGCGCGCCGGCGGCCGGATCGTGATCGCGTATCTGAACGTCGGCGCAATCGAGCCCGAACGGCCGTGGTACCGGCTCGTGAAGAGCTATCGGCTCGACTACTGGGCTGATTTCGGCGAGTGGTACGCGAACGTGGCGAGCCGCGCCTATCGACGGGTGATCGCCCAGCAAGTGGCTCCGTCGATCCTCGCGAAGGGTTTCGACGGCTTGTTTCTCGACAACACGGACATGGTCGAGACGCACCCACGCCAGGCGGCGGGTATGCGGTCGCTCGTTCGCACGCTCGCGACACGACTGCACGCTCGTCACCAGCTGTTGCTGGCCCAGAACGGCGAGGCCGTGGTCGCGCCGCTGCTTCCCTACCTGGACGGCTGGAACCGCGAGGACGTCACATCGACATATGACTTCGCGACCCGCCGCTACGTGCGTCAGGACCGCGCACACGTCGCCGCGGCACAGGCGGCGCTGCGACGGATCGCCGCTCGGATCGGATTCGTGACGGCGACCGACTACGTGGCGGCCGGCGATACGGAGGCGACGGCGCAGGCGCTGCGTAATGCCTGCGCGGTCGGCGCCCGGGACTTCGTCTCAGACATCGGCCTGCAGCGAGTCGCCCAACCCCCGCTGCGCTGCTAAGCGACGAGGCGACTAGGCCACGGACGCCAGCGCCGCGGCCGACGGCAGCACGACACCGCGCGGGACCACGACGACCGGGCTGGTCGCAGCGTGCAGCGGCGTCTCGGCGCTTGCCCCGATCATCACGCGGCCGCGCTCGGCGCCGGGGCGCGAGCCGATCAGCAGCAGATCGACCTGGCCCTCCTCGACGATCGCCGCCGACCTGCCGAGCGCGTCGACGATCGCCTCGGCGCTCTGTCGCGCCGCCGCGTCGTCGTCGTCGTGGCTGACGCCGATGCGACTCGGGATCGTGCGTGCCCACTCGCGGTAGCCCACCGGGGCGAACGCGACCGCCGCAGGCGCGCCCTGCAGCAGCCGCCGCGAGGCGCTGCCGGGGTGCACGTGGCCGGGCTCGGTGTTCTTAGCGGAGCCAAAGACGACTGCGGTCGCGCCCTCGCGCTCGGCGAGCGTGCGCATGCCGGTCGCGGTCGTCGTCGACCCGAGGACGACACGGCGAACGTCGACACCGGCGACGGCGGCGCCGCGCTCGAGCAGCTCCTCGCCGCGCCGCTGCAGGAAACGCTCGCGCGCCTGGACCGTCGTGGCGCCGCGCGCTCCGCGCGGCGGACCGGCGCGGTAGACGTGCGCGAGCGTCAGCTCGCTGCCGGTCAGCTTTGCCAGCAGCTGGCCGACCGCGACGGCGTCATCCGCGTTTGGCGAGCCGTCATAGGCAACAAGGATCGTTGAACTCATTCTCTTTACCTCCGAATCTCAGAAATCTCGCTCACGCCCGCGAGCCGTCTCGCGGGC
This sequence comes from uncultured bacterium, assembly GCA_964514445.1. Taxonomy (GTDB): domain Bacteria; phylum Vulcanimicrobiota; class Vulcanimicrobiia; order Vulcanimicrobiales; family Vulcanimicrobiaceae; genus DASSRQ01. The sequence continues at coordinate 1,884 of CAZERJ010000154.1, forward strand.
GTGAGCCTCGATGGCCGCGAGCCGCCGCGGCCATCAATGGTCAAGCGGTGACCGGCACCGCGCCGAAGTGGACCGCGACGCCGCGCGGAAGCACGAGCACGGGGCAACGTGCGACCTCGATCTCGTAGGCGAGCGACGCGCTGACCGAGACGCGGCCATGCGGCGTGCCGTTGCGCGAGCCGACCACGAGCATGTCGGCGCTCGCTCCGAGCTCGGCCGTCTGCGCGCCGATCTGCTCGGCGATCGTCAGCGCGGTCTCGTGCGCGCTGCGATCACCTTCGCCATCGGCGGCGACGATCGTGGGAATCGCCAGCTCGGGCTGCTCGTGCAACGCGGCCGGTGCGATTGCGATCGCGGTCTGGCCGCCCTCCAACAGGCGCGCGGCTGAGTTGCCCGGCGCGACGTGGCCGGGGGCGGTGCGGTACTCCGAGCCGAACACCAGCACGTCGGCGCCCTCTTCCCGGGCGAGCTGGGCAAGGCCCTCGGGCGTCGAGGCGCTGAGCACGACATGACGGTCGATGCTCGGGTCGCCGAGCCAGTTGGCGCCGCCTTCGAGCAGGCGCTCGGCCTCGTCGTGGGCGAGCTCCTCGCGGCGATACTCGGACTCGCGCGTGTGGCGCACGTACGCGAGCGACAGCTCGGCGCCGACGCTGCGGAAGAAACGGCCAAGCGCGAGCGCGTCCTGGTCCGTATCGGTGCCGTCGTAGGAAACGATGATCTTCGGGCTCATCTATGGGTCTCCCCTGGGAACTTGATTGCGTGGGCGAATAAGGGTTCTCCCCAGGGTGCCACGCCCCTGCAATCAGTACCAATGTACCTAGTTATGGAATCGATAAGATCTACTTATGCTCAATGTCAACCGCCTGCGGGTCCTGCGCGAGGTTGCTGCGCGGGGCTCGTTCTCGGCCGCCGCGCAGTCGCTGTCGTATACGCAGTCGGCGGTTTCGCAGCAGATCGCGGCGCTCGAGGCCGAGACCGGGACGCTGCTCGTCGAGCGCCGTCCGCGCGGCGTGCGGCTGACTGCCGCGGGCCAGGCGCTCGTCGAGCACACCGACGCGATCATGGCGCGGCTCGAGTCCGCCGAGGCCGAGCTCGCGTCGATCACGGGCGTTGGCGGAGGCCGGCTGCGGATGGCCTCGTTCCCGACCGCCGGCGCGACCCTGATGCCGCTCGCGGTAGCGGAGTTCAGCGCCCGCCATCCTGGCGTCGAGCTGACGCTCGCCGAGGGCGAGCCGGAGGAGATGGCCCCGCGCCTGCGCGCCGGCGAGTTCGACCTCGCGCTGCTGTTTCGCTTCCCCGGAGTCGGGGCGGCTTTCGACGGCCTGCACACGACCGATCTGCTCGAGGATCCGCTGTACCTGGCGCTGCCGCGTGAGCACCGGCTCGCCCAGCGCCGCACGTTGCGCCTCGCCGACCTCGCCGGCGAGGCGTGGGTGCAGACGTCAGCCCAGTCGCCGTGCGCGCGCCACGTGGTTCGCTCCTGTCACGCCGCCGGCTTCGAGCCGCGCGTCTCGTTCGAGA
>CAZERJ010000155.1:0-3390 GCA_964514445.1 uncultured bacterium
AGGAGTCGCTGTCGGTGTCGGGGATCCTGCTCGGCAAGACGATGGGCCGCAGCGCAGAGCTCGTGCGGCGCTTCGCCGGCGAGTCGAAATCGCTCGCCGACCTCGAGGTGCGCAGCCGCATGGCCGGGCGCTGGCGAATGGCGTCCGTTCAGATGAGCTTCGCGATCATGCCGGCCGCGATCTACTGGTTCGCCGGCGAGAGCTTCGCCCACGGCGGCCACGCGATCAGCATCGGCACCGTCGTCGCGTTCACGCAGCTGCAGACGCGGCTGCTGTTCCCGATGCAGTCGCTGCTGTCGGTCGGGCTCGACGTGCAGACGTCGCTGGCGCTGTTCGGCCGCATCTTCGAATACCTCGACCTGCCAATCGACATCGAGGAACGGCCCGGATCGCGCCCATTCCGCTGCATCGACCGCGAGGTTCGCCTCGAGCGGGTCTGGTTTCGCTACGACGATCACGCTCCGTGGACGCTCGCGGACGTCAGCGCAACGATCCCGGCCGGGACCCGGACGGCGATCGTCGGCGAAACCGGCTCTGGCAAGACCACCCTCGCGTATCTCGTCGCACGCCTGTACGAACCGCAACGCGGCCGGGTCCTGATCGACGGGACCGACATCCGCGACGTAACGCTCGAGTCGCTCGCGGCCACCGTTGGGCTCGTCTCGCAGGAGACGTACCTGTTTCACGCAAGCATCCGTGAGAATCTGCGTTTCGCGCGGCCCGACGCGACCGACGAAAAAATCGAGAGCGCGGCGCAGACCGCGCACATCGACGCCCTGATCGACTCGCTGCCCGCCGGCTACGACACGCTCGTCGGCGAGCGGGGCTACCGCTTCTCGGGCGGCGAGAAGCAGCGCATCGCGATCGCCCGCACCGTGCTGCGCAACCCGCCCGTCCTGATCCTCGACGAGGCAACGAGCGCGCTCGACAACGAGACCGAGCGGGCGGTACAGGAGGCCTTGGACGAGCTGTCACGCGGTCGCACCACGATCGCCATCGCACACCGGCTCTCGACCATCCGCGACGCGGACCAGATCCTGGTGCTCGACCGCGGACGGATCATCGAACGCGGCAGCCATGAGGAGCTGCTCGAGCTGGGCGGCCGCTACACGGCGCTCGCGCGGGGCGCCTTCGATGATCAGGCTCCCACGCCGCTGGCCCCGACGCCCTGAACCTCGGCGCCACCCTGAACCTCAGCGAATGTTGCCCGCCGCCTAGGCGGATGTTTGGTTTGTGACCGGCGGGGACGGTGTTACCGTCGAACAGACGGCCACTGCCGGGTATTCAGATGTCTCAGCAACCTACCCATCGTGCCGCTCGAACCGCGACTTGGAGCACTGCCGGCGATCAGTCCTACGTGCGCCTCACGGAGCGCAGTTGGGAGACGGCCCTGCGCGCTGCGACGCTGGTCGAGCAGGCACACGACGCGATCGTCGGCGTCAGCGCCGACATGACGATCAACGTCTGGAACCGCGGCGCCGAGCGGCTCTACGGCTTCCCCGAGGCGGAGGCGATCGGCGCGTCGATGACGATGCTGCTGCCTGACACGCAGCTCGAGTCAGAGCGCGGGATCGCGCGCCGCGTACTGGCCGGCGAGACGGTCGAGCGCGATACCCAGCGGCTGCGCAACGACGGCTCGCTCGTCGAGGTGTCGGCCCTCAGCTCGCCGATCCGCGACAGCTCGGGCGCCGTCGTCGCGGCGTGTGAGATCTCGCGCGACATCTCGGCGCGCAAGGTCGCCGACGCGAAGCTGCAGCACCTCGCCAGCCACGACGCCTTGACCGGGCTGCTGAACCGGCGCGCCTTCGAGGTCGAGCTCGAGCGCGCGGTCGCGTTCGCGAAGCGCTACGAGCTCGAGACCGCGCTACTGATCATCGACATCGACCGCTTCAAGCTGATCAACGACACCTACGGACACCGCACCGGCGACGCCGCGCTGCGGCGCGTCGCCGAGCTGATGCGCGCGCGGCTGCGCCAGACCGACGTGATCGGCCGGCTGGGCGGCGACGAGTTCGCGATCATCCTCAGTGGCGTCGAGCCAGGCCAGGCCTTGCGCGTCGCCGAGGAGATCCTCGATGTCGTACGCGCTGATCGCGTGATCGCCGTCAACGACAACCCCGTGCCGATGACGGTGAGCGCCGGTATTTCGCGGATCGGCGCCGACGACGCATCGCCGGGGGAGCTGCTCGCGCAGACCGACTCCGCCCTCTATGCGGCCAAACAGGCGGGGCGCGACCGCGTCAGCGAGGCGCTGGCGCCGGAGCTGCGGCTGTCGGGCTGACGGCTCCGCATGGCCGCCCTGGGCGCCCGATCATCGCCGACGGGCCGACTCAGGCATCATTGCAGTGGACGAGGTAGCCGAGTCAGCGCGATGACCGACACAAACGAACCTGAGAACGAGCGTTTCGAGGACGGCGACGGCGCCGACCCGACCGAGCCCGTCGAGCATGGGCCGGTCGCGGAGCGCGCGCACACCGACGGCGAGCCGCTAACGAGCGACGAGGCGATCGAGCGGCTCCTGCGCGCCGGCGAGGAGATCGGCTGCGTCAACGCCTCGGACATCGACGCGCTCGTCGAGCGCTACTCGCTCGACGACGACGCCGTCGCTTCGCTGCACGACCTGCTTGAGTCGCACGCGATCGCCGTCGAGGACGACTGCGGCTCCGAGAATGCCGGGCCGACGCGCTACACCAACGAAGAACTCGCGACGAACACCACCGACGCGCTGGCGCTGTTCATGCGCGAGGCGGGCCGCTACAAGCTGCTGACGCCGGCCGAGGAGATCGAGCTGGCCAAGCGCGTCGAGCGCGGCGACCTCGCTGCGAAGGAGCGCATGATCAACGCCAATCTGCGCCTCGTCGTCTCCAACGCGCGCCGCTACCAGGGACTCGGCGACCTGACGCTGCTGGATCTGATCCAGGAAGGCGTGCTCGGCCTGATCCGCGCGGTGGAGAAGTTCGACTGGCGGCGCGGGTTCCGCTTCTCGACGTACGCGACGCTCTGGATTCGCCAGTCGATCCAGCGTGGGCTCGCGGACCGCGGCCGGATGATCCGCCTGCCGGTCAACGTCGCCCAGCGCGAGCGCAAGATCGCGACGGTCGAGCGCCAGCTCACGACCGAGCTGGGCCGCGACCCAACCGACGCCGAGATCGCCGTCGCCGCGGAGCTGCCCGAGGCCCAGGTCACCGAGATGCGCGAGGTCGCGCGTACGGTCACCAGCCTCGACCGGCCTGTCGATGAAGCAGGCGAGACTGGCCTTGGCGACCTGCTTCCGAGCGACGACGTGACCCCCGAGGAGGAGGTTTCGATCTCCCTGACAGCGGATGCGGTCCGCAGTGTCGTCGAGGAGCTACCGGAGCGCGAGCGCGAGGTGATCAAGCTGCGCTTCGG
>CAZERJ010000156.1:0-3316 GCA_964514445.1 uncultured bacterium
CTATCGCACCGTGCGCCTGTTCGAGGAGGCGGGGGTGGTGGAGCGGCACGACTTCGGCGACGGCCGCTCGCGCTATGAAGAGGCGACCGAGGCGCACCACGACCACCTGATCGACATGAAGACCGGGCGGGTCATCGAGTTCTTCGACGCGGAGATCGAGGAGCTGAAGGCCAGAATCGCCGAGCGGCTCGGCTATCGCCTCATCGGCCACAAGCTCGAGCTCTACGGCGCCCCGCTGGACGGCCACGCCGAGGAGTGAGGGCCGGCCCTGCCGGACCGCGGGCGTCCCGCCCGCTGTTTTTTTCGGAGAGGTCCGCGAACAACGCGAACGGCTTTGCGCACGCAGCACGGGGGAAGCTTTACCGTGGCGGCCGCGCAGGCGCGGAGCTCGCCGACAAAGCGTGACCCGCTCTGCGAGCCTTTGCGCGCTCAGCACGTCGTTTGGTTTGCGTTCCGCGCGTTGTCTTTTTCGCGGACTCGAGAAAGCTGCGGGCGAGACGCCCGCGATCCGGTAGGCGCACCGAACTGCCCTGTTTCGAACCTAAGCCTTGATATCGAGAAGCCGGCCGACCCCGGGCGGATTGGCCGACTGGGGCCTGGCCGATCCGGCGCCTGCGTCCGTCTGCTGGCTCGGCGACGGCGTGATCGGACGGATCGGCGCGACCGGGTAGGTCACGACGGTCGTCGGAATCGAGCTGATGGCGGGCAGCGAGCTCATGATCAGGTCCTGACCTGCAATTCCAGCAGAGCAGGCTTAAGAAAGCGTTCGCGCCTTACTGCGAACAGCCGCCGTCGGTGACCTGCTTCGGGCGGCTGACCCGGAACACCGAATAGACCGAACCGTGGGCGGCGACGGGTCCGCGCTGCAGGGTCCCGAGCGGCTGCACCTGGGCGAAACAGGCGTCGAGCGGGACGCGCACGTCGCGGCGGGCGAGGTCGACGACGAGGCCGGGCTTGCTGAGGTCCGCGCCGCTCGGCGGCAGGAAGGCGTAGCGCTCGCGCTCGCTCAGCTGCAGCACCGGCGCCCCGATCTCATGGCGGGCGGCGAGCTGGCCGGCGACGCCGTAGCTCAAGGTCCCCACCCAGGCGGCGCCGGAGGTTTTGCGGTCGGCCTCGATGGCCGCCGCGAACGCCGGCCAGCCCCTGAGCTGCAGCGAGGGGTCCTTCTTGCCCAGCAGGTGAAGGCCCGAGGCCGCATAGGCCAGGGTCAGCACGGTCAGCCCGATCCCGAGCGGGGCGGCGGCGCGGCGTACGGCTGTCCAGACCGGGCCGGCCCCCTCAGCGGCGACCGCGCCCAGGAAGGCGAGGGCGGGATAGAGCGGGGCGGGCCAGTGCGCCTGCACCCGCGCATGCAGGCTGTGCAAAACAAGGTAGACGATGAACGGCGCGACGGTGGCGAGGAACAGGCTCACGTCGGCGCTCCAGACCTTCAGCCGCCTGAGGTCGGTCGGCCGCCAGGCGAACAGCGCGATCAGCGGGTTGAGCAGGATGAACTGGCCGACGATCAGCTCGACCAGGTACTTGCCGGTCGGGGGCCCTGGGACGGCGCGGCCGAACTGCTTGGCGAAGCTCTCCCAGTGGTGCTGGGCGTTCCAGGCGGCGTTCAGGCCGAACAGGCCGGCGGCGATGACGCAGGTCAGCCACGGCCAGGGTCGCTTCAGCTCGGCCCGGCCTTCCGGCGTCGCGACCAGCCACAGGAAGACGCCGGGCGCCAGGAACAGGGCGGAGTATTTCGACAGCGTCGCCAGCCCCGCGGTCACGCCTGCAATGATCCACCACCGCGGACCGCCGGTCTTCCGAGCCTTCAAGAGGCTCCAGAGCGTCGCCGTCCAGAACAGAGTCGAGGGCGCGTCCGGCACCGCCAGGATCACGCCGAAGCCGATCAGCAGGGTCGCATTGAGCCAGACCGCGGCTCGCGCCGCGATCCGCTCGCCCGCGCCGGCGAGCCTCGCCGCATCCCACAGCAGGAGCGTCGTCAGGCTCCCGCCCAGCACCGGAAACAGCCGCACGCCGAGCGCGTCGTCGCCGGCGATCAGCCGCCCGAGCGCGATCCACCAGGCGATCATCGGCGGATGGTCGTAGTAGCCGAACTGCGGCCGCATGGCCCACAACCGGTAGTAGGCCTCGTCCTCGGTGAGCGGGGTCAGGCCCGCGGCGAGCAGGCGGAAGGCGGTGAGCGCCACGAGGCCCCAGAACAGGAGCCGCCGGTCCGGCGCCCGATCGCCCGCCGCCGAAGCCTCACCAGACCGCAAGCGTCGAGACCACATAGTTCCAGACCGCCCCCACGACCGCGCCCGACGCCCCGGCCCACTGCCAGGCGCCCGTCGTGTTGTCGATCATCACGGCCACGGCGACATTGGCCAGAAGCCCCAGGCTGCAGACCGCGCAGAATTTCACGTAGCCGGTCAGCAGACCCCAGCCGCGCTTGCGCCGGTCGCGGTAGGTGATGGCGTTGTTCAGCACGTAGTTGGACGTCATGGCCAGCACGGCGGCGATCAGGGTCGCGCGGCCGAGATGGAAGCGCCCCGGTGTGTTCAGGCCGAGCTGGTGCAGGACCCACAGGGCCACGATGTTGACGAAGAGGCCGCTCGCCCCGACCACGGCGAAGCTGAGCGCGCGCGGCGAGAGCACGTCCCGGCTGGCCTTGGAGATCAAGAGCGTCAGGTAGTCCATGACCGCCCGGCCATCGAGCTTGCTGGACCCGTGCAGGCGCTCGCGGAAGACGTAGGGCAGCTCCACGATCTTGAGCCGCGACTCCGAAGAGGCCATGACGTCGAACAGCACCTTGAAGCCCTCGACGGAGAGCCTCGGCGCCGTCGCCTCCACCACTTCGCGACGGACCATGAAGAAGCCCGACACCGGGTCGGAGACGTCCTGGCCGAGGATTCGGCGGCCAAGCCAGTTGGCGAACTTGCTGCCGGCGTGGCGCACCGCGCTGAGGCCCGCCGAAGCCTGGCCTTCCCCGACGTAGCGGCTGGCGATGACGAGGTCTGCGCTGCCGGCGCGCAACGGCTCCAGCATGTTCGGCAACAGGGACTCGTCGTGCTGCAGGTCGCAGTCGATCACGGCGACGTAGGGTGCGCTGCTCGACAGGACGCCTTCGATCACCGCCCCGGCCAGGCCGCGCCGGCCGACCCGCCGGATCGCGCGCACCCTCGGCTCCGCGCGGGCGAGGCGCTTGACCAGCCGCCAGGTTCGGTCGGGCGAATTGTCGTCGACGAACACGGCTTCCCACGCCACGCCGTCCAGCGCCGCGCGCAGCCGGCGGATCAGCTCGGACACGTTGGCGCGCTCATTGAAGGTGGGCACCACCACC
>CAZERJ010000157.1:0-3177 GCA_964514445.1 uncultured bacterium
GCAGCACCACCCGCTCGAATGTCGAGTTGACCACCGCCGCGAACGACGCGTACCAGGCGACGGCCGCGGTCGCGATGCCGACGTAACCGCCCCAGTGCGTGACCGTCATGTGGCCGCCGTCGGCGCCGATCGCCAGCAGCACGAAGGTCACCCCCAGCAGCAGGAACACGAGCGCGACCGCCGCGGTCGTTCGCAGCGACGCCACGAACATGTAGGTCGCGAAGATTGCCCATGCCCACAGGAACAGGCCGGTCGAGTGGTTCGTGGCCGCGAGCGGGATAGCTTTGGCGTAGAACGCGTTCAACGCCCAGAACGACAGCCAAAAGGCGCCGAGCGAGCTGAAGGCGACCGCGCCGAAGGTGTTGCCGGTGCGGAACTCCCACATGCCTGCGAGCAGCTGTACGACGCCGCCGTAGGCCAGCGCAAGTCCGAGCACTACCGGCGCCCCCGCACCGCTGACGAGGTTGGCGTTGAACATGCTCCACACGAACGCCGTCAGCGCGAAGGCACCGAGCCCGAGCGGACCTGGGTCCGCCGGTATCCATTTGTCTGCACGTGATTCTGCACGTGATGCTTCCATGAAGAGCGACCTCCTCCCGCCACCCGCCCGCGCGGGCGGCGCGTCGTGAGCGCCCGCTTGCTGCAACAGCGGGCCATGGCGATGTACGCGTACCACGCGAGCCAACCTCCGCGGGCGCTTGTGTTAGCGCTGTGACGGTCAGCGCCGCTTGCGCTTGCGCCGCGTGCCGGCGTTGCTCTTGGGCGGGGCGGCCGGCTCGGGCGGGGCAGCCGGCTCGGGCGGGGGCTCCTCGACGGTGCCCGAACGAGCCCGCAGTCGTGCCTCGCGTTGCTCCTGCTGCGTCGGCCATGGCACCGCCGTGCCCGTCTGCCAGGCCGGAGGCAGGCCGGCCGGGCTACGTCCAGACAGCATCAAGGCCAGCGCGATCAGCCAGAACGCCTGCACGACCGGCAGGCTCGTGCCGAGGATCGGGAGCACGAACAGGACGCCGCTGATGATCGCGAGCACGCCCATGAAGCGGGTCAGCAGACCGACGCGCATGGCGTTCAGCCCGACGATGATGAACGTGAAGCCGAGCGCGAACGCGCCGGCGAAGCCGATGTATTGAAAGATCTGCACGCCCGCCGAGCCGCCGACGTGTTCGACCGCCTGGCGCGTCCGCGACGTGGCGTGGGCGAAGTGACGCGCGTTTATGGAGAAGGCGATCGCCGTCGCCGCGCCGGCGGTCGCAACCGCGATCGGCCCCGCGATCGCCAGCACGCGCGCAATGTCGGGTATCTCCGGACGGCGCGCCTTGACAGCGGAGTACAGATACAGCAGCACGATCGCGATCAGCGCGATCCCGATCGCCGAGATACACGCCGAGGCGATGATCCTGGCGGCGTGGTGGGCGCTGAAGATGATCTCGGCGCTGCGTGGATCGACCCGCGGGTCGGGGGTCCCCTTCAGCGCTGGCGCGAGGCCCTGCACGACGCCGACGTGCGGCTGCTTGAGCCCGACGATGCCGTAGAGCGCACCGCCCAGCAGCAGCACGCCCGCAGCCACGCCGGCGGCGACGACGCGGGGGCGTTCCGCCGCCTCGAGCTCGAGTTGCCGCGTCACCGCGGCGTTATCACTGGCCATCCCGCCCGCAGTGTATTGCCGCGCGGGCGTTGCAGTTATGGTGGTCGACCGTGGACTGCCCGGCCTGCGGCGGCGCGCTAGCGCCCTGGATTGTCGCGCACTCCGCCGAGCCGAACATCGACGAGCCGATCGCGCTGCTGCGCTGCGGCAACTGCGGAACGGCGGTCACCGGCGCGCCGGCGCCGCCAGACGCCCACGAGGCCGGCGCATATGCCGCGGCGCGCCCACGCCTGTCGGTGGCGCTGGGGCCGCTGCTGCGCTGGTTCGACCGTCGCCGGCTGGCCCGGCTCGGGGCGCCGGAGGGCGCCCGCTTGCTCGACGTCGGCGCAGGCCGCGGACGCTTCGTGGCGACGGCGCTGGCAAGCGGATTTCAAGCGGAAGGAATCGAGCCGTCGCGGCGCGGCGTCACGGCAGCGGCCTCCGAGTACGGCGTCGCGCTGCGGCAGGCGACGCTCGGCGAGGCCGTCGTCGAGCCAGGCAGCGTCGAGGCGATCACGCTGTGGCACGTGCTCGAGCACCTCGACGACCCGGGCGCGGCGCTGGAGCGGATCGCGCGCTGGCTGCGACCGGACGGGCGGCTGCTCGTCGCGGTCCCCAACCTGGCGAGCCTGCAGGCGCGTATCGGTGGCCCGCGCTGGTATCACCTCGACCTGCCGCGCCACCGCACGCATTTCACCGCGGCGGGCCTCGAGACGCTGCTGCGCCGCCACGGGCTCGAGCCGCTGCGCACGAGCCACGTGGTGGCCGAGCAGAACCCCTACGGCATGTGGCAGACGCTCGTCAACCGCTTCACGCGGACGCCGTCGTACCTCTACAACCTGCTCAAGCGCAATGCCCCGGCGCGGTCGCTTGACCTGGTAGTGACGATCGCCTTTCTCCCAATGACGATTCCCGCGGCGCTGCTCGAACTGGCGGCGGGGCTCGCGCGGCGCGGCGGCACGATCAGCGTGCTTGCTCGACCAGCTCCAGCGCGGCGGACGTGAGCGCGCCGTCGCTTAGGCGGCGCGCGGTCGGGATCAGCTCGGCGATGCGCTCGGCGGCGGCGACGACCACCGGCGGCGAGAACTGATCGGTCACGACCACGACGGGGACCGCGATCGCGCGCAGCTGCGCACGCGTTAACGCGAGCGTCGCCAGGCCGGCGTAGTCGGCGAAGAACGCGCGGTGTGCCACGCGCGCCCGCTCCAGCGCCGCCCCCTCGAGACGCCCGCCGAGCCACGCCTCGACCGCCGCCGGGGGCCCGCCTTCGGCGAGCGCGCGGCCGAGCGCCTCGCGCTCCTTTGCGAGCGCCTCGGTCGCCGCGGCGACGAACGCGAACAGCGGCGGGTCGCTCAGCACCGCGCCGGCGACGAGCGCGGGATAACGCTTGAGCAGGTCGAGCGCGATCAGCGCGCCGAAGCCCTCGCCGCAGATCAGCGCGCGCTCGACGCGCAGTTCGCGCAACAGGGCGGCTGCGTCCTCGCCTTGCTCCTCGACCGTCGTGCGCTCGTAGGGCTCCGGCGCGCCGCTGGCGCCGTAGCCGCGGCGGTCGTAGG
>CAZERJ010000158.1:0-2755 GCA_964514445.1 uncultured bacterium
GATGTCCTGGGTGCTGACGATCGGCGGCATCTGCGCGCTGATCATCCTTCACGAGCTCGGCCACTTCACGGTCGCGAAGGCGGTCGGGATGCGCGTCGAGCGCTTCTCGCTCTTCTTCCCGCCGAAGCTCGTCGGCATCAAGCGCGGCGAAACCGAGTACTCGATCGGGGCGCTGCCGCTCGGCGGCTACGTGAAGATCACCGGCATGAACCCCGACGAGATCACGCCCTCGCTGCGCGACCTCGCACAGCGGCTTGGCGCCGACAAGGCCCGCGTCGAGGCGGGTCCGCGTGTGCTGATGCGCGTCGGCGACCAGTGGCGCGACGTCACCGACCAGCTCACGCCCGAGCAGATCGCAGCAGCGGTCGAGGATCAGCGTCGCGGTTACTTCAACCAGCCGCCGTGGAAGCGGATCGTCGTGATCCTCGCCGGCCCGGGCATGAACTTGGTGATCGCGTTCGTGATCTTCTGGCTGATCCTCTGGAGTGGCAGTCCCGGCGGGGCGGTCCGGGTCCAGAACCTCACGCCGTCGATCCAGACGATCGTGCCGACGACGATCGTAGGCGGTGTCGAGGCGCATGAGCCGGCGAGCGGAGTGCTGCGCCCCGGCGACCGAATCGTGACGATCGACGGTCGACGCGCGACCATCGGCACGATCGAGGGAGAGATCAGCCGGCACCCATGCGCCGGGACGCCGACGGCCAACTGCCGCGCGGCGACGCCGGTCACGCTGACCGTGCGCCGTGACAAGCAGACGCTGACGCTCTCACTCCATCCCCAGTACGACGCGTCGCTGAAGCGGATGCGGATCGGATTCATCTTCGCCGAGACGCCGAAGCATTTCGGAGGGGTCGCGGCGGCGGGGACGGCCGTGCACGCGATGTGGGACATCACAGCGCAGACGATCACCGGCCTCGGGCACGCGCTGACCAGCCCTAAGGCGCGGCACCAGATCACGAGCATCGTCGGGATCGCGCAGGCGACGAACGCGAACGTCGGCTTCGGCCCCGGCTATGCGCTCGTGATCCTCGGTTTCATCTCGCTCGTGCTAGCGGTGGTCAACCTCTTCCCGTTCCTGCCGCTCGACGGCGGTCACGTGCTGTGGGCGGTCGCAGAGAAGGTGGGCAGGCGGCGGATTCCGATTGCGACGATGTGGCGCTTCAGCTCGGTCGGCATCCTGCTGCTCGCGTTCCTGGTCATCAACGGCTTCAGCAACGACATCCACCGGCTCACCGGCTCCTGATCGGCGCTGCGCGCGTCGGCCCACACCATGGCGCAGCCGTCACTGTGGCGACACATCCCCGTTGCGCGACGCGCTAGCGTAATGCGACAGAGCGTGGGTTCGTAGACGGGAGGACGGCGATGGACGCATCAACGAAGGCTCAGACGCGTAGCGCGACCGATGCAGCGACGATCGCCGAGGCGTTTCGGATCACCGCCGAGGCCAAGGGCGACGAGACTGCCGTGCGCACCAAGGACGACGAGCAGACGCTCACCTGGGCGCAGCTGCGCGAGCGCGTCGACGCGCTCGCCGGCGGCCTCGCAAAGCTTGGCGTCAAGCGCGGCGACGCCGTCGCGTTGATGCTCTCAAACCGGCCCGAGTTCCACGTTGCCGACCTCGCGGTGGTGATGCTCGGCGCGACGCCGTTCTCGATCTATCAGACCTATGCGCCGAACCAGATCGAGTTCGTCGTCTCGGATGCGCAGGCGCGCGTGGCGATCGTCGAGCAGCAGTACCTCGAGCGGGTGCTCGAGGCGCGTCGAGGGCTGCCCGAGCTCGAGCACGTGATCGTGATCGATGGCGAGGCGCCCGCGGGAACGCTTGCGCTCGCCGACGTCGAGGGCTCGAACCCGGACTTCGACGTCGCTGCGTCCGCCGCCGCCGTTGCGCCCGACGACGTCCTGACGTTGATCTACACCTCCGGCACGACCGGTCCGCCGAAGGGCGTCCAGCTCGCGCACCGCAATCTGCTGACCGCCGTGACCGGCATCGAGGCGCTGGTGCAATTTCCACCCCGGGCGCGGGTGATCTCTTGGCTGCCCGCCGCCCACATCGCCGAGCGCGCTGCGCATCACTACCTTCCGATCGTCTACGGGTTCGAGGTGACCTGCTGTCCGGACCCGCGGCAGGTGATGGCGTACCTGCCCGAGGTTCGCCCCCACTGGTTCTTCGCGGTTCCCCGTATTTGGGAGAAACTCAAGGCGGGGTTGGAGACGATGGTCGCTGGCCTGGCGGAGAGCGAGCGCGAGCAGACGCAAGCGGCGCTCGCCGACGCAATCGAGAAGGTGCGGCTCGAGCAGCGCGGCGAGGAGGTTCCGGCCGACCTCGCCCAGCGCGTCGCCGACGCCGACGAGCGCACGTTCGCCGGCTGGCGGGCGATGCTCGGCCTCGACCAGGTCGAGGCGATCAACGTCGGCGCCGCTCCGACCCCCGTCGAGGTGCTCGAGTTCTTCCATGCGATCGGGCTGCCGCTCGCGGAGCTGTGGGGGATGTCTGAGACCTGTGGCGCCGGCGCGTGCAACCCGCCCGACAAGATCAAGATCGGCACTGTCGGGCCGCCCGCACCGGGCGTGGAGATCAAGCTCGCCGACGACGGCGAGGTGCTGGTCCGCAGTGGCGTCGTGATGGTCGGCTACCGCAACTCGCCCGAGCAGACCGCTGCTGCGATCGACGCCGACGGCTGGCTGCACACCGGCGACATCGGCGAGCTCGACGAGGATGGCTACCTGCGCATCGTCGATCGCAAGAAGGAGC
>CAZERJ010000158.1:2765-3138 GCA_964514445.1 uncultured bacterium
CTGATCATCAACGCCGCGGGCAAGAACATGTCGCCGGCGAACATCGAGGCGACCTTGAAGTCGGCAAGCCCGCTGATCGGGCAGGCGGCGGCGATCGGCGACGCGCGCTCATACAACACGGCGTTGATTGTGCTCGATGCTGACTTCGCCCCGATGTGGGCGGCCCAGCAGGGGATCGACGGCAAGAGCGTCGATGAGCTCGCCGGCGATGAGCGCGTGCTGGCGGCGGTGCAGGAAGGCGTCGACGCCGCCAACGCGAAGCTCGCACGCGTCGAGCAGATCAAGAAGTTCACGATCATCCCCGGCGACTGGGCGCCGGGCGGCGACGAGCTGACGCCGACGATGAAGCTCAAGCGCCGTCCGATCGCCGAGA
>CAZERJ010000159.1:0-3130 GCA_964514445.1 uncultured bacterium
TCGTCTTCCAGTGCCGGCTCGGCGCCCGCTCGGCGATGGCCGCACAGGCGTTTCGAACCGCGGGCTACGAGGCCTACTCCATGCAAGGCGGCCTGACCGAGTGGGTCGCAGTCGGGCTCCCGATCGAGCCCGAGGACGGCACGGTCGCCGATCACTGAGCTCGGGCGATAAAGGAGCACCAACGTGACTGATGAGGAAAGCGAATCGCCGGGAGTCACCACCGGCGAGGGCTACGCCGTCTCGGCGATCGACGCGCTCGGCGACGGGCCCGGCTTTCGCAAGGTCCGCCGCGCGCTGGGCGTCACAGCGTTCGGCGTCAACGCCGTCGTCATACCCCCCGGGATCGAGTCCCGGTTCCACTACCACGACGAGCAGGAAGAGCTCTACCTCGTGCTCAGAGGAACGCTCGAGATCGAGTTCCGCGACGGCACCATCCACCGCCTCGAGCCCGGCGGCCTAGCCCGCGTCGACGCCCCGACCTGGCGCAAGCTGCGCAACACCGGCACCGAGGACGCGGTGTATTTCTGCGTCGGCGCCAAAGATGGCTACGTCGGTCGCGATGCGCACGCCCCCGAGGGGGAGCAGCGGGTGCGGGTGATCGGTGGTTGAGGGTTGACGGGGCGTTGTCGCCGACGCGTGGCCGCCCCGCTGGCGCCTTCGGCTGAACAGCGGGTCGGCCGCGCGCCAGCGACCACGCCCCGTCCCCACTCGCCGCTCATCCGCCGCTTTAAGGGCTTCGCGAGCCGCTGATCGGGAGGGTGGGCGGCTGCGTGCCCAGCGCCGCCTGACGTTCCCGCCGAAGGCGGCACTGCCAGGCAGCGCTGCGGCCGCGCAGCCGACCAGCCTTCCGCGCCCGCGCCCTCGTTGAGAACGCGTCTTGCTCTTAGCGACTTGGTGCAGGTCGCTGTCCGGGGGGAGACTGTCTCTCATGAACGATCACGCGATCCACGAAAACCATGAGCACGCCCACGGCTCCGGCTGCGGCCACACGGCCGTCGAGCACGCGGGGCATACCGACGACCTGCACGACGGACATCTTCACCATCCCCACGGCGATCACGTAGACGAGCACGTCATCGAGGTCGACGCGGAGCATCCGGACTCCTGCACGCACGGCGCCGGGGGCCATGAGGCCGGCCACGCGCATGGCGAAGGCTGCGGGCACGAGGCGGTCCCGCACGGCGATCACGTCGACTACCTGGTCGACGGTCACCTGCATCATCCGCACGGCGACCACTGCGACGAGCACGGGACGCTCGCGGCGGCTACATAGGACTGACTCTCATCTTCCGGTAGTACGCTCCGGGCGTGGACCCGGAGCTTCGAGATCGGTGGCTGGCGCACGCCCAGGAACTGGTGTCGGGCGCCGGCCTGCGCTCCGGCGCTGCCCGCACCGCCGTCATCGAGCTGCTCGCCCGCGAGGGGCAATGCCTGCTCAGCGCGCAGGAGATCACCGATCGGCTGCGTGCGCAGCGGGCGGGGTCGGCCGCCTCGGTCTATCGCGTGCTCGACGAGCTGTTCGAGCTAGGACTGCTGCATCGGCTCGACGGCCGTGACGGAGTCGCACGGTTCGAGATCGCCGACCCGCAGCGCCACCATCACCACTTCGTCGACGAGCGCACCGGCGACGTCGAGGCGTTCTCCGACGAGAAGCTCGAGCAGGCGATCGGCGCGGTCGCCGAGCGCCTCGGCGTCGACCTGAGCGGCCACGACGTCGTGCTGCGCGGCGCCCGGCGGAAGCATTAGCGCGGCGGCAGCGGCAGCGCGGTTACGGCGGCGTCAGCCGCAGACCCTGGCGGCGCGCCGCTGTCTCGATGATCTCGAGCACCTGCTCGGGTTCGTCGGCGAACTCGACCAGCTCGAGATCGGACGGTGAGATCGTCGCGCGAGCGAGCATCTGGTCGACGATCCAATCCATCAGCCCCGTCCAGAAGTCACCATCGACGAGGACCAGCGGGAAGTGACGGATCTTGGCGGTCTGGATCAGCGTCAGCGCCTCGAACAGCTCGTCCAGCGTCCCGTAGCCGCCCGGCAGCACGACGAACGCGTTCGCGTAGCGGACGAACATCACCTTGCGCGCGAAGAAGTAGTGGAAGTCGAGACAGATGTCGAGGTGATCGTTGGCGAGCTGCTCGAACGGCAGCTCGATGTTGAGGCCGACGGATGGCGAGCCGCCCTCGCGGGCGCCCACGTTCGCGGCCTCCATGAGGCCCGGGCCGCCGCCGGTGATAATCGCGAAGCCGGCCTGCGACAGCCGCCGCGCGATCGCGCGCGCAAGCGCGTAGTCGGGATCGTCGCGGGGCGTTCGCGCCGAGCCGAAGATCGCGACCGCTGGTCCGAGATTCGCGAGCGTCGCGAACCCCATCTCGAGCTCGGCGCTCATGCGCTCGACGCGCTCCGCGTCGGACTGCGTCGTCTGGACGCTGCCTAACTCTGCGGCGAACAGCTCCTCGTCGTTCGTCGAGGGAGGTCGCGCGTGATCTGGCCTCTGGGTCACGGCAGACGAGCCTAGCGGGCAGTTCACGTCGGGCAGTAATCCACCACCAGCGGTCGTCGCCTACGCAACGAGGTAGGAAGCGGGGCGGTCCGTAGGTGAACGCCGCGGGCTGACGTCAGCGTTCGGACAGCACTGGCGTGGAGCGACGTCCGGGCGGGGGAACCTAATGACCCGTGAGCTCCGTGTGCGAGCGACCCCCCCGGTATCGAGGCCTGGGCGTCGCGATCGGTTTGCTGGCCGGGCTTTGGCTCGCGCCCGCGGCGTGCGGCGCGCCCGCGACCGGCGTCAACGTGTCGTGGACCGGGCCTGACATCCCCGATCTGGTGGGCTCGCTCGGGGGCCAGTACGTGCGCGTGTTCGTCCGCTGGAGCGACATCGAGACCACAAAGGGCGCCTACGACACCGGCCGGCTGGGCTCCATCGACCAGGCGATTCGCGGCTACACGACCGGCACCAAGGTCGTCGTCGACGTGTCCGGCACGCCGAAGTGGGCGAATGGCGGCCGGGACCCGTCAGTGCCGCCGGCCGATCCACAGGACTACGCGAGGTTCGTCCGGTTCCTCGCGGCCCGCTACCAGGGCCAGGTCGCCGGCTGGGAGATCTGGAACGAGGAGGACGCGCCGATCTGGTTCA
>CAZERJ010000160.1:0-3100 GCA_964514445.1 uncultured bacterium
ACAGGTAGACGTAGCGACGTGGAGGGCCGGACGGAGCAGCGGGAGCGGCATACACGGCCCGCGCCGACGATGGAGGAGCAGGTCCTCTCATGAGAGGACGCTCGGCTGATGACTGTACCGGTGGAACGGGGAGCACGCAGATCGTCCCGCCGGCCACGTCACACTCTGTCTGCAGACATGAGCGAAGGGACCACGTTCGCACCGCGCGCGTGCATCGCGTCGGGCAGCCACCTACCGGTGGCGCCTCGAGCGAGCACGTCGGCGACCGCGACCCACCAACAGATCACGACCCGATACCGGGCGCTGGAGGCGAAGATGGACACCGGCAGAGCAGCGACTGAAGAATCACCGACGGTGCAGCTCATCGCCGACAAGCTGGACGCATTCGAGCGTATCCGTGCTGACTTCGACGCTAGTTTCGCCTATGTTCAGGATGTGCATGGGCAGCGGCGTTTCACATCGTTCTCGGTCACATCCGTTGTGCGCTATCTGCATGCCCTCTGGATCTGCGACTGCAAAGACATGCCAAAGACATGCTGCTCAGCGTTCCCCAAGGACGTTCGGCGCATTCACGGTACGGCGGGAAGCGTGCCCTGGAAGTGTTGCGGAGCATACAAGAGGGCGATACCGGTGATGTGGTTGCGCTACTCGAGCGGAAGCTCGGACGAATGTCGTTCACGGAAATCACGCGCGGTTTCCAGGCGGCTACACAGAACGGAGACGACGCCCTGACCCACCGCCTGGCTCACGGCAGGCGGGTGCTGCTCAACCGCGCCCACAACCTGGAGTGTGCGCTGGAGACCATCTTCGCCCTTTCGCCAGAGCGGCTCATCCGCCAGGCACGCACAGCATGCGCCCAGCTAGGCTACACAGTGCCGCAGATCGATGCGCAGCTTGCCGCGCTGCAGACTCCGCTGTATGGGTATGTCAGGCACCCTGCGCTGGCCGCGTGCAACATGGTGCTGATGAACACGGCCGGTGTGCGCGTCACAGACAACGATGCAGACCGACCGGGGCGACGCACGTGGCGCGTACAGTTCTCACCGCCAGCAGGCCGATCGTCTGCCGAGCAGGTGATCGTTGGAGCCACGACGCTTGTCTCGGAGTGGTCGAACAACCCCGCGCTGGTGTTTCTCTACAATCGGCGCAATCGGGTGGGCGAACAGGCGGCAGCCGAAATGGGTGTTCCCAGCGCCGGCTGAGGCTGAGCCGCCCACCCTCGCAACCGCAGTGCCGCTTCGATACTGTGATGCTGCGTCACGCCGATACACACGACCGTCTAGCGCTAGCGGTTATCATGAAACATATCGTGTCATCGCGTGTTCCAGCGCCGCATGGCCTCGCCGCACGCTACACTCTGTGCGCTTCTGCGTTCTCTATGCACCCGAGCTTTGCGCGGGCAGTACACTGGCAAGCGTTTCGCCTGACGACTCGGAGATCGCTTCGGCCGAGCGGCGCGTCTGCGTCCCGGGGCCACGGCTTCGTCAGGTGCGGCCTGCACCGCCACCGTCGCCGGGACCAGCAAGTCGCGCACATACACCGTGTCCTCAACACCCGCGAGACCGCTGATATCGAAACCAATCGTCAATCGAAACCAATCGTCAGCGGCAGGTCATCGGGCAGCGCCTCGACTGCGATCGAGTTGAGGAGTTGCAACACGATGCCCACGTTGTCGCGAACGGCGGGCGCCTCGCCGAGAGGGTGCAGCGAGACACGAGCGCTCATCTTCTCGCTCATCTTCTCGCTCATCTCGACGTGCACAAAGTCAACATGCTTGATAGCGCCACTAATGGCGTCGCGCTGGACGTGGCCGATCATGACCGTCTGCGGCGCTCCCGTGGCCGTGCCCTTGGCAGCGACGGACAGGAGGATCACCGTGGCGCGGCCCTGCGTTTTGAGGAGACGGTCAATGTCGAGCGTCCTCACCTGAATGGCAAGCGGCTGCATATAGTGGCCCGTCAGGTTCGCGAGGATGATCCCGTGCTGATGCAGGTGGCGAACAGCCTTTCCCATCACGGTCCGGTGCTCGGCTTGCAGATGTGTTTGAACAGCCATATCCACGGATCCTTTCCGCTCGCGTCCACGCGCGCCCATACGCACCGAACGCGCGCCGTTGGCGCATATCGCATGGATCGTGTCCATGCACGCTACTGTCCACTACCGGTACTGCCCAATTGCCCTGCTGCCAGACCGGTTACCTGGGCTGTCGGTCGCGGAAAGGCTTCTGTCGCTCGCGTGGCCGCAGCGGCTGAGGCGCTCCTGTATCAAGCGAGTTGGGCGTGGGCGCCACGCCGTAGGGCGACAGGTGGTTCTCCACGTCGAAGCCATAGAGCAGGCGATCAAAATGATCACCGCTCATGCGGGCGGCTGCGGAGCCGCGCGACTGTGCCCTCGTGAGTTCATCGTGGTTGGTGATGGGGTCGGCGGTGATGTACTCGGAGTGCTGGAACGGTGTGCGGATGATGTGCGCAGCCGTCTCGGTAGCAGGTACCACCGTCGTTGTCGCCGGAGCCGCGGCGTCTGCCTGTGTTGTTTGTGGTAGTGCGATGTTCATCTCCTGCGCCTTCCTATACGCGAACAGAGCATCGTGTCCCCCATACGGGTCCACCCCGACCGGTTTGGTCTATGCGCACGAGGTGCGCACAGGCGGATGTACTCAGGAACCACTCAGGAACCACTTTTGTGTTGTTTATGGCCAGATGAACGTGACAGTGAAGTGTGGCTGCGGCTTGACGACCTGGGCGCTAATACGCGCCAGCACCGGGAAGCGCTGACTCGGCGTGGGCGGACGGTCTTCCGAGGTCGTGACCACGCGCCATCCAGCATGCTTCATGTGCTCGATACCGTCGCACATGCGCTGTTCGCCGCGATAGGTCACCGTCTTCGTTCGCAGCTTCGTGATTGGCAGCATCGAAGCCACCTCTCTCTCTCTCTCGTCTCTCGCTCTAATGCGCTGGCTGCGTGGCTCCGTTGGCGAGCTCCACGGGCACCGGCGGAGCCGCGGGCACCTCTGGCAACTCCACCGTGCCACTGGCCCGACGCAGAAGCTGGGTGAGCGGCGCGACGAGGTCGATGGGCAAGGGGAAGATAATCGTCGAGT
>CAZERJ010000161.1:0-3062 GCA_964514445.1 uncultured bacterium
ACGTGTTGTTGGTTCTCCTCATCATCTTCATCATTCTCGCCTCCGTTACGAAAGAGCCCCCGCTTCCGCTCGCCAAGAATCGCGATAAGGTCCTGCCATCGCAGATCGTTGTGATCATCGATAAGGACAACAAGATCGAAGTTGGTTCCAATGCCGTTTCGGTTGCCGACGCCAAGGGCGCGTTCGCGGATTTGCAAGCCAATACAGGTCACCGCTTCAAAAGTGTGATCATCAAGGCGGATCCGAAGGCGAACTACGGCACGATCTTGCAGGTGATGGACGCGGCTAAAGCCGAGGACCTCACCGAGTTCGGTTTGGCGAATAAGAGCGAAGGGGCCAAAAGCTAGCTGATGCCCAACGCAGATAAGTCTCCCTTCATTACTTCCGGCGAGCGGGTTCGCAACTACTTTTTGCTTGCGTTCGTCGCGTCGCTGGTGCTTCACGTGCTCGTGGCGCCGTTCATGAAGAACATCACGCAGCACACTGAAGAGCAGCAAGTCGAAAAAGTATCGGTGACCAAGCGGATCATCGTCAAACCGCCGACTCCGCCGCCGCCGACGCCAACGCCGCCGCCGCCGAAGGTGACGCCGCCACCCAAACAGGTCAAGCAGGTGACGGTGCCTCAACCCAAACTCAAGGTTGAGCCGCCGAAGGTCAGCAGCAATACCGGCAGCGGACCATCGCAAGCGAAATACGTTCCGCCGAAAACGGGTTCGGAGAACGGCGTTCCCAGCGGTGAAGGCACGGCAAAACCGGGTCCTGTAACCGCAACTGCCGGTCCGCCGGCAAGCACGCCGACGCCAAAGCCGGCATGCGCGAATCCGATGCAAGAAGCAACGGCAACGCAGTCGGTAACACCGGATTATCCGGAAAACGCGCGCGAGCAAGGCTTGGGCCGCGTTGAAGTCAACGTCGTCGTTTCACTTTCGGCATCCGGTGCTCCAACGAGTGCCACGGTGCAAAACACCTCGGGCAACATGGAGATGGACCGCGCCGCGCGTCAAGCAGCGATGCAGTCGACGTACTCACCGAAGGTCGTCAACTGTCAGCCGGTACCCTCGCAGTACATCTACCACATTACGTTCGATCCCAACGGTTAACCGCGAACCGTGCCAACGTCAAAACGCTCCCGAAAGGGAGCGTTTTGCTTTGGTGTGAAGCCGACAAACTGATGAACGCGCGGCGCTCGCGTAAGATTGTCCTGTGGGCCATCGCGCTCTCACTGCTTGCACATCTGCTGTTTGCGCTCTACTTTCATTTCTCGCTCGCGAGTACGGGCGAACAAGAACCGCGTGTCGCACGCATTCAGCTCACGCGCATTGCAACCGCGCCGCCGAAGACGCCGCCGCCTCCACGCACGCCGGTCGTTCATACCACGATCGCTCCGCCGCATTTGCAATCGAAAAACACCGGCACGCCATCGCCGCACCGCGGCATCGCCGCGCCGGTGAGCACGCTGCCGCCCGTCTCCACTACGCCGACGCCAAAGCCAACGCCGACGGCAACGCCATCGCTGCAAACGTCCGCGCCCGGCCAATGCACCGCAACAACGCGCAACGCGCCCGCCGCTTTAGCCTCAACACCGGATCCGATCGACATTCCACCCGATGCGCGCGCGAGCAAAGTCAGCGGTACCGCACAGATCAAGGTCGTTCTCGACGCGCAGGGCCACGTCACCGACGCAACGGTGGCACAAACATCAGGCAACGACGGCTTAGATCGCGTCGCGTTGCAATTAGCCCACCAGGCTACATACACGCCGAAATTTCAGGACTGCAAAGCCGTCGCCGGCGAGTACATGTTCAGCGTGCAGTTCAAGGCGCTTTAGAGGACGCCCATGTCGCGCAGTAAGCGCAGGGTGTCGATGTAGCGGGTTAAGTCTTTTTGGGTTTGTTCGTCGATATCGGTGAAGGCCACGCCGGTGCGATAGCGCTGGAGCAGTGAGTCGTAGCGCGACCAGCGCACCATGCCCTTGAGGCGGATCATCGGGCGCGTGTCGCCGCGCAGCTCGAGGTGCACGGTTATTGGAGCGTCTTTCACGAGCTCGGCGTTGGTGATCATCGCCATGCCACCGATCGCAATGTCGTATGTTTCGGTGAACTCGGGTGAGAATTCGTCGCCGATGCTGTATGAGACGAGCAGCGTGTCGCCAACTCGCGGAAATTCGCGATGATCGCCGGCGCCGGGTTTATCGTGCTGCACTTCTCGCGCCTTAGCCCGGCTCCAGGAGCAATCCTCCCGGCGCCGTAACCAGGCGTTCGTGTCTTTCGTCCAAGCGATGTTGCTCGCGCTGTTGCAGGGTGTCAGCGAGCTCTTCCCCGTCAGCAGCCTCGGTCAGACCATTCTCATTCCGGCGCTGCTGCGCTGGAACAACATCAACCGCACAGACCCGACGTTCTTGGCGTTTGTCGTCGTGCTGCATCTGGGAACGGCCATCGCGCTTGTCATCTTTTACCGCAGCACGTGGGTGCGCATCGTTCGAGCGTTGATCGCGAGCGTCGTGCGCGGCCGCATGAGCGACGACCCTACCGAAAAGCTCGGGTGGCTGCTGATTGTGGCGACGGTTCCCGTCGGTATTTTGGGGATTCTTCTCAAAGATCCGGTGCGGCAATTCTTCGGAAGCGCGGCACTCGCGGCGTTGTTTCTGATGATCAACGCCGCCATTATGTTCTTGGGCGAATTTTTGCGGCGCCGGCAGAAGACGCAGCTTCACCGCGCGGATAAGCGCGTCGAGCAGCTCACGTGGTTGCAGAGCATCGGCATCGGTACGGGTCAGGCCCTGGCGCTACTACCGGGCATCTCACGCTCGGGCGCGTCGATGGTCGCCGGGCTGCTCGCCGATCTCAATCATGAAGATGCGGCGAATTATTCGTTCTTACTCGCAACGCCCGTCATTCTGGCAGCGGGTTTGCTCGAAATTCCCACACTGCTCGATCCGGGCGCGCACGTCGTGCTGGCGCAAGCGGTTGCCGGCGGGATCGTGGCGGCCATTGCGGCATATGCTTCAGTCGCATTTCTGGTACGATATTTCAAACACAACGATTTGCGTCCGTTTGGCTGGT
>CAZERJ010000162.1:0-1573 GCA_964514445.1 uncultured bacterium
AGCGACCCGCTGATTAACAGTCAGCTGCTCTACCAACTGAGCTAATCCGGAACGGGATGCGACCCGCCCTATTTGTTCCCAGCGGGGAGGCCTCCTCCCCGGCAGGTTGACAAGCGCAACGATGCCACGTAAAATCGCCTTTACCATGCGTTAGCGGTAATCGAATCGTGTCGCCTTGTTGCTCCGCACTGCCGGAGCATTGATTCGTTTATCGCACGCATCTTCAAGAGGAGAGCCTTCGCGTGCGCGAGGGCTTTTTGATTATGGCAGCCGTTTCGGCATCGTCCCCAACAACGAGTAGCGCGCAAGAGAGCATCTTTCGCTCGCGTAGTTTCCGGTTGTACTATTCGGGCCAGGCACTGAGCGTGATCGGCGACGGTCTTCGCACGCTCGCCGTACCGCTGCTCGTGTATAAACTCACCGGTTCGGCGCTCTCGACCGGCGTTTCGTACGTGTGCGAAATTGCGCCGTTCTCCATTTTCGGTCTGGTCGGCGGATCGCTGGCGGATCGTCTCGATCGCCGCACGCTGATGATTGCAACCGATGCAATCCGATGCTGTGTGATGACGGCATTTGCATTGCTGTTCGCAACGCACTTGCTGACGATTCCGCTGCTTTACGGCGGGCTCGTGCTCATTTCGGTATGCGCGGCGGTGTTTTTGGGCGGCCAAGCATCGAGCATTCCGTTCTTGCTCGGCAAAGATCGCGCGACGCAGGCTGTCGCCGCACTGGCCACGGCTGAAAGTGTCTCGAATCTCGTGACGCCGGCTATCGGCGGCGCGCTTTTTTCGGTGCTTGGGCCATTGCCGGCGCTTGCAGTAAACGCCGGGACGTACCTTTGGTCGCAGCTCGTGCTGTCGCGCATCCCTACGCTCGGGCCTGAAAAAGTGAGCGGCTTACCGCGCCCGCGTGATATCAAGAACGACATCGCTTTGGGCTTCCGCTTCGTCTTCGCCGACCGAGGTATGCGTGCGCAAGCGTTTTGCAGCTGCGCGCTCAACCTTATCGGTTTTGGCGGTTTTGCGATCATCATTCCGTTTCTGAAGAAAACGTTCGGCGCAACCGATCCCCAAGTCGGAATCTTCTTCAGCATCGCCGCCGTCGGCGCCATGTGCGGTTCGCTGGTCGCTGGACGCATCGCAGGTCGCTGGCCGTTCGGACGGATGCTGTGCGTAGCGCTCGCGCTGGATGGGACGCTGTTCATTCCGGTCGTCCTTACGCACAACATGTGGGTCGCCGGCACATTCTGGGCGCTGGCAAACGGTTGTGCGTGGTTCGAGATCTCGCAGATCATCGGCTTTCGCTTACGCGTGACGCCCGAAGCGTACGTGGGCCGCGTCATGGGCGTCGTGCGCCTCATCGTACTCGTCGGCATGGCGCCCGGCATTCTGGGCTTCGGCTATCTTGCCGATCGTTACTCGCCGCACTTCGCGATGACGGTTTCGGCAATCGCCTATCTCCTGGTTGCGTTCATCGCTATTTCGGTGCCCGCGATAAGAAACGAGCGCCGCTGATTTCTCCGCGGCGCTCATTGTGCTAGCTCCTAAGCTCTAATGGTCTTTATTGGTCTGCA
>CAZERJ010000162.1:1673-3049 GCA_964514445.1 uncultured bacterium
CAAGAAAACCATTAGTACGGGCGGCCTGCTTGGCGGCGGACCATCAGCGGACGCGTGAGCGTGAGCTGGAATCCCGAACCTTGTTTCATCACGATGTTCGACTTCTTGTTGTAGCCGACAAGAAAGCCGCCGACCGCGCCGACCGCACCGCCGATGCCGGTGTGGAAGATCGTTTTGCCGATGATATTACCGGCGATCATGCCGCCGATGGTATTGAGTGCAACATGTCCGCCGTTGCGCTGTTGCTGACTAGGTCCACCGGTCGTCATTACCGCGTTGATCGGATACGACGTGCCGTTCTGCAGCGTGATGCTGTCCCACGCAAAGTGCAATTCGGGGTTGCGCCCTTGACCCGCGGAAACAACTTTTACGACCGTGCCGTTGACGATCGCATTGGCGAACGTCGTGTCATCATTCGGATACGGTGCGACAACGCGCGCCGTAAAATGTTGTCCATCATACGCATTACCGGAATCGACCGTGTCTTGCATTTGCACGTTGATCGTCTGGCCTTGCGAGAGCGTAACGTTCTGCGCCAGCGCAGCCACGGGCATCATGAATGCCAGGAGCATGGCGAGCGCGGGGATTCTGCTACGTTGAATCATTCGTTCTCCTTGTAACCGGTACTCGGTTAATTGGTGCCATGGTACCCATGGTCTCTGTTCAGTAGAACGTTAACGACCTACGTAAAGTTCGGCACCTTCAGGTCGGCTGCACCCGCGGCCTTGCGAAGCGCATCGACCTTGTCCAAGCGCTCCCACGGCAGGTCCAGGTCGGGACGGCCGAAGTGACCGTATGCCGCGGTCTGCCGGTAAATTGGGCGCTTGAGGTCCAAATGATGAATAATCGCTGCAGGACGGAGATCGAAGTTCGCTTTAACGAGCTCCGCGATTTGCTCTTCGGGGATTCGCGCAGTGCCGAACGTCTCAACGAGCACGCTCACCGGATGCGCGACGCCGATGGCATATGCCACTTGCACTTCACAGCGATCGGCAAGACCCGCGGCCACGACGTTTTTCGCGACGTGCCGCGCAGCATATGCCGCCGAGCGGTCTACCTTCGTCGGATCTTTTCCTGAGAACGCGCCGCCGCCGTGACGCGCCATGCCGCCGTACGTGTCGGCGATAATTTTGCGTCCGGTGAGGCCGGCATCGCCTTTGGGACCGCCGATGACGAAGCGCCCCGTCGGGTTGACGAAGATGCGCGTGCGCTCATCGCGCAGCGAAGCCGGAATAACGTGGTTGATCACTTTTTCCGTGACTTCCGTGCGAATCGTCTCGAGCGGAATATCAGGATCGTGCTGCGTGGAGATCACGACGGCGTCGACGCGCACCGGCTTGTGACCGTCGTACTCGACCGTCACCTGCGACTTGCCG
>CAZERJ010000163.1:0-3032 GCA_964514445.1 uncultured bacterium
CTTCCTCTTGCTCGACGGTGACTTCTTCGCCGGCTTCCTTGACGACGGCGTTGAAGCCGAACTTCTTCGCGACCGAGATCGCGACGTCGCTGGGAATATTCTGGTTGATCGTTGCCATCGTGCCCATCTTGATGAGCTCTTTGATGACGTCTTTAGCCGGAATGATCATCGAGGTCGCAAGTTCTTGCACCGTAAGCAAGTCCGGGATCTCGATCGTTTCGAGCTTCGCGGGCGGCGGTGCTGGAGCCGATTCAACGCGTTTCTTGCGGTTGCGCTCTTTTTCGAGCAGCAGCTCTTTCTCGCGATCTTTCTTGTTGAGCTTGTCGTCGCGGTCGCGAACGCTGCGATCGCCCGGACGGCCGCTGCCGGAGCTCGGCGCCGGCGCGTCTTGCGGCGTTGCCGCCGGACCGCCGGGGCGCGGCGTGAACGGACGATTTCCGGGCGGTGTTAGCGGACGGAATGGACCGTTGCCTTGCGGACGGCGATTCGCGGGTGCCGGCGCGATGAGGCGGCCGGGCTGCGGTACTCGTTGCCCGTTTGGACCGACCTGCGCTTGCGGCGGCTGCTGCGGCGTTCCGGGCTGACCAGGGCGCGGAGCAACACCGGGACGTCCCGGCACGCCGGTTTGCGGTCCCGGCGAGGCGCTGGCCGAAGTGGTCGGCGGCGGCGCTTGGCGCCGGGGCGGCAAGACTGAAGCCTGCCCCGAAGGGACGGGACGCAGTCGCGGAAGCGGTTGCGCAGGTTGCGGCGGACCGGCAGGGCGCGGTGCAGCGCCCCCTGGGCGCGGTGGCGCGGCGCCAGGACGCTGAACAGGCGCAGAACCTGAACCACCCGGCGCTGCCGGACGGGCTTGCGGCGGAGCTGCGGCCGCGGCTGGGCGGCCTTGTTGCGGCGGGGCGGCAGGACGCGGTTGCGGTTGCGGTGGCGCGACAGGACGTGCGGGTGCAGCCGTCGGCTGTGCCGCGGCAGCCGCCGGTGCGGCAGCAGGTTTGGCTTCGACCTCGGTGGGCGGCGCAGTAGGCGGCGCGGCAGAGACACCCTCAGCTCGCTCCGCAACAGGTGTCGCCGGCGCAACAGGTGTCGTCGGCGCAGCAGGCGCGGCCGGTTTCGGGCGGCGTGGTGCGCCGGTTACGGGTTTGAGCGACGGAATTGGCGGCTCGGGCGCCTTAGGCACGGCCGGTTTAGGGGCCGCTGGTGCTTGTGCTGCCGGGGCTGCGGTGGCGGCACCGTCGGCCTTGGGTGCCGCGGGCGCTGCCGGAGCAGCGGCTTGAGCAGGAGCGGCCGAGGGAGCCGCCTTGGGTCCAGGTTTGAGCAGCACGCTGCGGACCAAATCTGCGATGTGGTCGGGGACGACGCTTAACTGATTTTTTGCCTCGAAAACGCCTGTAAGGCGTTCATTAAAGAGCGTAATGAGCTCTTTCGAAGTGAGACCTACTTCTTTCGCAAGTTCAAAGATACGGACTTTACCGGTAGCCAAGTTCTGCCTTTCACACTGCAGGCATGGATGTTTTCCCTCGAACACGCACGAGCCGAGGGCGCCTGCAAGGCCCTTAGCTTATCGGCGTCGTCCCTCCCAGCTTACGCATGGGTGCGGTTTAGCATGTCGTCATCATAATTGCATGGTGCCTAACTTCAGTATAACCCGGCTTCTGCCGCAGCAGCTGCAAGGCCTGGAACCTTTTTGTTCTTCTCGACCTTCTTAACGCATTCCGGGCGCCGGCATAAATAAGCGCCGCGCCCTGGCTGCCGTTTCGCGCCGGTGTCCGCAACCCATTTCGGCCGCCCGCCTAGCTGACCGGCCAGGCGTACAAACCGCTGGAGCTCAGCCTGGGGAAATCGGTGGCGGCAGCCGGCGCACTGGCGGACTGGAACGTGGCCCGAGTCGGGTTGCATGCGAGTTAGTTGCGGCGCTTTATCGCTGCCGCCATCTTTTTAGGCCCGCACGTCGAGTCGTGCCGCCGAAGCCGGCGCTTCGGCGGGACAACGCTCCATGGGAGTAACGTTGCCGCGCTGAGCCCTGGACGTCGGAACGGCGGCTATTTCATATTCGCCGGGATGGGGAAATGGTAACCCCATACACGCGTGTCAAACGATGACACCAACGTTTTCCCGACATACCATCGAACGTCTCGCGTTGCTCCGGGTGCGAGCGCAAATCCATACATATGAAATAGACCGAAAAATCCGCCTTCCCGCGAGCCGGCTTGAACGAGCTGGTTACGTTGATGCCATACACAGAGATCAACCATGTCCTGCGGCGGATTGTAATAGAGAACTTGTGCGGCAGGCGACTGATTACGCAGCCTGCAACAAATAGGTTGGTCGCCTGCTAGTTCGATAGGAAAAAGAAAAGGCCGTCAATACATTGACGGCCTTTGTGCTTCGTATTCGGATACCAGGCTAGCCGCCGAGTCGTTCGCGCTTGAATTCCTCGAGTTTGCGGATGAGTTCTTCGTCGAGCGACGGTGCCGCAGGGGCCTCTTCCTCGATCGCGACAACCGCCTCTTCTTCGACCGGTTCGGCCGCTTCGGCTTCGACGTACTGGCCTGCTTCGGAGCGCTCCGCCAGATACCGTTCGCGCGCTTCGGCGGCTTCGGTTTCACTGGCGATGTCCAGGCGCCAGCCGGTTAAACGCGCGGCAAGACGTACGTTCTGCCCTTCGCGTCCGATAGCTAGCGAGAGCTGATAATCCGGAACCACAACCAGCGCAACGCCGTCGTCTTCGAACAGTTCGACGGTGAGCACCTTAGCCGGCTGCAGCGCGTTCATGATGAACGCCGTGTGATCGGGCTCCCAGCGGATAACGTCGATCTTCTCGCCGCGCAGTTCGTCGGAAACGTTCGCAATGCGGCTCGATTTCGGCCCCAGGCATGCGCCGATCGGATCGATCTCCGGACGGTTGCTGCGCACCGCAACTTTCGAACGGCTTCCGGCTTCGCGCGCTATGGCCATGATCTCGACGAGCCCCGATTGGATCTCGGGTACTTCGAACTCCAGCAGGCGCTGCACCAAACCTTCGGCCACGCGCGAGA
>CAZERJ010000164.1:0-2923 GCA_964514445.1 uncultured bacterium
TCACGGAGGACGCGCCATGACGATGATTTTCGAAGACCGTATTCTGCCAGACGGAAAACACGTACTCGTGCCGGTGGTGCGCCGCCCGCGCACCTGCGAGCGCAAAGACCGCGTAGCCAAACAGGTGTACCACTCGCGTAAGGCGGCCAAGAGCGCGCGCACCAAGCACCATCACCTCTACCGCTGCCCGAACTGCGGCGAGTTTCATCTGGCCTCAAAATGAGCCGAACGGACGACGGAGGGCAGGGCCGCGCTCGCAAAGGCTTCCCCGTGGAGGGTAAGCGGTTGGGCAAAGGGCGGCCTTCGGGCACGCCCAGCGAGTCGGTCGAGCGCAAGTTGCGGATCTTGCTCGAACTCGTGCGCAACAAGTTCGTGACGGTCAGCCGTTTGTGCGAAGAGTACGAAACATCCGAACGCAGCTTGATCCGCGATTTTCAAGAGCTGCGGCGCATCGGCGAACACGCCGGTTTCAAGCTGAGCGATCGGATCGAGAACGATCAAATTCGCCTGATCTCGTTCGACACGCGTCCGACGGCACTCGCGAAAAGCGGCCGCGCGCTGCAAACGCTCATCCACGATGCCGCGCAAGCGTTTGGACCGCCGGTCGAGCAGCAACTCGAGACGATCGCCGGCGAGGAGACGTCCGAGCAGCGCTTCCTGCGCTTTCTGCTCCCGAAGCTGCGCGAGGGCACGCGTGTTGCGGACGTTTACAAGCAATTGGAAGCGGCGTGGTCGGCGAATGCGCGCGTGAGTTTCATGTACTCGGGGCGCGAGCGCGTTGTGGAGCCGGGCGTCGTGGTGCATCGATCGGGACGATACTATTTGGTCGCGCGCGATCCGAAGAGCCGCGATTGGAAGTACTTTGCGCTCGACAAGATTGAAGGCAAGATTACGCGCGCCGGTTCGTTTTCACCGCAGCCGGTGCCGGAGCGGTATACGTCCGGCAACGTTATCGGTTTTATGAAAGGCAAAGGCGAGCATCGCGTGAGCGTGTGGATCGGCGCGTCGATCGCCGCGTCGGCGACCTCGCGCGAATGGCAGCCGGAACAGGAAGTCGTCATGCACGAGGACGGCTCGGCGACGATCACATTTACCGTGAGCGAGATTGACGAAGTCATCCGCTGGGCGCTCGGCTTCGGCGCGGAAGCGCGCGTGTGCGCGCCCGATGAAGCCGTCGCAGCGGCGCGCGAGATGGCGCAGCGCATTGCTCGGAGTTATGATGCGTAAAGCACTCGCCGCGATCGTCGTGCTAATGGCCGCGATGCATTTTGTTCAGGGCGCGGCCTATGGGCGCGGACATGGATCGCATCGTTCGTCGGGATATCGCTCGTATAGCCGGCATTCGTACGGGTATCGCTCATACGCGCCACGCGCGTTCCACGTTCGCCCTTATCGGTATCATTCATATCAGTATCATGCGTACCAGTCGCGGAGCTACTATGGCGGATCGATGCGACACGCACGCATCCACCGATCGGCCGAGGCGCGACTTCAGTTTGAACGCATGACCGGTTTTCCGCACGGCCGGCCGGGATATGTGATAGATCACATCGTGCCGCTTGCATGTGGTGGCGCAGACGCGCCGAGCAACATGCAATGGCAAACGGTTGCGGACGCAAAAGCCAAAGATAAGTGGGAACGCAAGGGCTGCTCGCGCGGTCATCAACGTTAGGGACAACGAAAGTAATGAAGACATACAAACTGCTCGGCGCGAAGCATCGCGTCTTCTTCAAGGACCAGGCGACCGCGATTGCCGCAGGTCATCGTCCGTGCGCGCGTTGTATGAAGGTTGAGTACCAGGCTTGGAAAGCGGCCGGCGGGCGCGACTGATTTGATACCTTCGCTGATCCTCGCAACCGCACTCGCCCTAAGCGGACCGTCGTGCACACCTGCTTCGATCGATTACTCCAACGTCATGCCGTTTCAACCTACTCCCGAGCAGTGGCAACAAATTGCAGTTGGGTTAAAATCGCCGAGCGTCGTGGGACTCCGCCACGCGTTGGCGGCGTACGGAGCCGGAAAAGCCGACCGCGAAACGACCGCAGCGCTTCGCCCACTCGATCGCCGCGCGCTTCAAGGTCCATTTGCCCTGCTATCTGAAGACAGCGGCATTTTTGGCGGAACAAACCTCGAGATTGAATTTACGGGTCGCCGCGACGCGGTTTACTTAGCGTGGATGTATCCATATGCGAATGGAACGTGGGCGGTCCGCAAGTTTATTGAAACGACGTGCAGCAAAGCGCAGTTGCAGTGGATTAACGGGCGCTACCGTGAAGTGTTGGATTTCACGGAGAATTTCAAGCCGTAGGCTTCATGCCGCTATCGCCCCCGTTGTTCGTCGACGAGCTTCAGCAACTGCGCTGCCGCGCGCTCAATTTCGTCGTGCTTGTACTGTCCCGCTCGGCTCTCCGCAGAGATCAAGCCGCACCGGTGCACCTTGTCAAAATCGCCGAACGGGAACTCGTAGTGGCCTTTGGTATTCTCGGGCATTTCATCGTTGATGCCAAGATGCCAGCGCCCGTAGGCTTCGTATCCGAGCGTTTCGATAAACTGGTTCTCGTCTTGAGTGGTGGGCCGATCCTCGCTCCACGCGTCGCGCTCGTCGAAAACGAACCGGCCACCTTCGATGAGCAGTCGCGCGTACGTAAAGGCCTCGTCGTTCAATCTCACCGCCATGCTGGAATCCTCACTGTGTCGTCTGGGATGGTAACATTCTAACACTCACACCGCTCTCAACGTCTCGTCACACTGAGCGAAGCCGTCTAATCCTGAGCGAAGCCGTGCGTTGTAGCATCATCTGGTCATGAGCATTCGCTTCCTTCTTGCGTTGGATCGTGCAATTTTCGGCGCCGTGCGTCGGTATGTTGTGCAGGTGACGAACGCGGAAGGTAGGCGTCAACGCAGACGCGAGCGCCGGAGACTC
>CAZERJ010000165.1:0-2887 GCA_964514445.1 uncultured bacterium
GCTGGTGGATGGGCACCGGCTCGCCGATCGACTTCACCAGCCCGGCGGCCGAGCGTTGGTGGCGCGAACAGGCCAAGCGCGTGCTCGCGCTGGGCGTCGAGGGCATCAAGGCCGACGACGGCGAGGGCTACTACTTTCCCGACGACGTCCGCTTCGCCGACGGGCGCACCGGCGCCAACGCCGCCTGGGACGTCGGCCGCCTGTACCGGCGCAGCATGCAGCGCGCGCTCGACGAGGCGCACCCGGGTCGTGGCGTGCTGTTCGGTCGCAGTGGCTGGTCCGGGCAGCAGGCGACGGGCATGCTCTGGGCCGGCGACCAGGCGTCGGACTTCTGGTCGCTGCGAGTGCTCGTCGTGGCGA
This sequence comes from uncultured bacterium, assembly GCA_964514445.1. GTDB lineage: Bacteria > Vulcanimicrobiota > Vulcanimicrobiia > Vulcanimicrobiales > Vulcanimicrobiaceae > DASSRQ01. The sequence continues at coordinate 361 of CAZERJ010000165.1, forward strand.
CACTCGCCGCCGCGTGCAGCGGCGTCTCGAACTGGTCGCACGACGTCGGCGGCTACCTCGGTCACCGGCTCGTCGAGCGCTGCCCCCCCGAGCTGCTCGCACGTTGGCTTCAGTTCGGATGCTTCACGCCGCTCATGCACGCGCACGGCCGGATGCCGCAGGAGCCCTGGCACTACAGCGAGGAGATCATGGACATCTATCGCGCGTACGTGCTGCTTCACGAGCAGCTGGTTCCGTATGTGCGCGGCGCCGCGGCGACGGCGGCAAGGACCGGGCTGCCGATCATCCGACCGCTGTGCCTTACCGACCCCGCGGACCCTCGTGGCTGGATCGTGCCCGACGCGTACGGGTACGGCCCGGCGCTGTGGGTGGCGCCCGTGCTCGACGACGGCGTTCGCGAGCGCGACGTCGCGCTGCCGCGTGGCGACTGGATCGAGACTTGGTCGGGGCGCTTGGTGCGCGGCGGCGGCGAGGTCGTCGCGCCGGCGCCGCTGCACGCGATTCCGGTCTGGGTGCGGGCGGGCTCGATCGTGGTCAGCTACCCCGCCGCGCACGTCGCGAGTGGGCTCGGCGACGTGCCTGAGCACGAGCGCCCGCTCGAGGCGACGCTCTGGGGACGGCCGGTGCTGGGCCGCACCGCGACACGACTCGCAGACGGCACCACGATCCGCTGGCATCGCGGCGATTGGTCGATCGACCGCGAGCGCGACGTGACGTTCCTGGAGCGAGCGCTGTAGCGGTGTCGCGCCGGGCGTCGGGGTAGCCTGCGGCCGTGTCCTTGGCCGGGACAACAGCGGCAACGCGCAAGGACCGGCTGCTGCCGCTGATCGCCGCCGAGCGGGGCGTACGCGCCGTCGGCCTGGTGGCGATCGGGATCGTGTTGCTCACGCACTCGCACACCGACTGGGGGCGGGTGATCACCGACGTCGCGCACTCGACCGGCGTCGACCCGAGCAACAACTGGATCCATCGGCTGATCACGAAAGTGCGCGGGATCAGCCCGCACCGTTACCAGGTCTTCGGCGCGATCGCGATCGCCTACGCAGCGCTCGAGGGAGCCGAGGCCTACGGCCTCTGGCGCCGGCGCCTGTGGGGCGAGTACCTGACCGTCGTCGCGACGTCGCTGCTGTTCGTCCCGGAGATCTGGGAGCTGACCAAGAGCCTGACCGTGTTCAAGGTCGGCGCGGTGCTGGTCAACATCGCGATCGTGATCTACCTCGTCGTTCGCCTGAAGCGCTACGGCGGGTAATTTGGCTGCGCGCCGCGGTCCGACGCGGCTGCCGACGCGAGGGGCGCTACGCGACGGGCGCTATGCGACGACGGTCCGCCGCATCCGTCGCAGCAGCGGCGGCCCGATCAGCACCAGCAGGAGGAAGCCGCCGGCCGCGGACCACAGCAGCGGATCCGACGCGCTCGGGTGCTGCAGCCGCGTAGCGAACAGGCTCACGAGGATCAGCTGCGGAGCCATCCCGACGACGGTCGTCCACGCATAGCGGCGCAGCGGCACGCGGGCGAGGCCCGCGACCGCGCACACGAGGCTGAAGGGGACCAGCGGGATCAGCCGCAGGCCGATCAACACGCGCACGCCGCCGCGTTCGATCAAGTGCTCACCGTCGGCCAGCCGTTTGGCTCCGAACAGCCGGCCGATCGCGGGTCGACCGAGGTGCTGGGCGAGCGCGTAGGCGAGCAGCGCCGAAACGAGGAAGCTCGCAGCCATCAGCGGCAGCGACGCGGCGATTCCGTAGACGTAGCCCGCGACTGCCGTCGGGATCTCCGCTGGGAACGGCACGATCGTGTGCGCCAGCACGACGCCGACCAGCAGCAGCGGCCCTGCCACGCCGCCGGCTCGAAGCTGGTGTCGCAGCTGCCCGAGATGACCATGCGCCGCCGCGTTGAGAGCATCGCGCAGCGGATGGATGGTGAAACACGCGACGATCAGCGCCACGAGCACCGTTAGCGAGGCGACGCCGCGCCACGGAAGATTTGTCATCGGACCAGGCTAGAGGATGGCCGGCGTGGCGATGTTGGGGTCTCGTGTGGCGGGGCGCATGTTCGCGGTGGGCAAGTCAATTACCCACCCGCTAGACCGGTTGCTGCTTGACCGATCGGTAGCGCTTTTGGTGTGATGCGCTCCTCACAACCAACGGGAGGTTTCTGTGAGAAGGACGATCTGGCACGCGCTGCTGGTGGCCGTCCTTGCAGGGACGCTTGTCGCCGCCGGCACATCAGCGACAGCCCTCGGGGCATCGAAGTGCACCCGTGCGGAATCGCTGGTGAAAGTGAGCAAGAAGCAGTTGATCAAAGACGCCGCGGCGCTACGGCGCGCGCGGGCGCAGCTGCGGAGTCATCCCGGCTCCGCAACCGCAAGGCAGAATCTCGTCCGCGCGAAGCTGCGTGTTCGCGCGGATAACAGGGCACTGACGAACCGCAAGCAGAAGTACGAGCAGAACTGCCTGCCCGGCTACTAGCCGCGCCTAGGCGCGGAGCACGACCAGCGCGCGGCGGGCACGACGGCCGTCTGCGTCGA
>CAZERJ010000166.1:0-2867 GCA_964514445.1 uncultured bacterium
ATAGGTTCTTCGCCGCATGCGCGGAAAGAGCCCGCATGCGCAAGGCCATCGGCGTTGATTTAGGCGGCTCGCACACGACCGCCGCCATCGTGCAAGAAGACGGCACCATCCTCTCGCAGCACGAGCAAGACATCGAAGACCGTTCGTTCGAAGCCGTGATGTCGCTCGTCACCGGCGTCATCGATGCTGCGCTGCGTGAGCGCAATGCCAAAGACGTGATCGGCATCGGCATCGGTTCGCCGGGAAACATCGACCCTGAAACCGGCGCAGTCATCTACTCGCCGAATTTTTTGTGGTACAACGAGCCGCTCGGCGCGCGGCTGCGCGAACGGTTCAAGATGCCCGTGTTTATTGCCAACGACGCGCGCTGCGCAACCCTTGGTGAGTACACGTTCGGTACCGGACGCGGAACGCAAAACTTCGTGTTGCTCACGCTTGGCACGGGCATCGGCGGCGGCATCGTGTCAGGCGGCGAACTACTGATCGGCAATCGTGCGGGCGCAGGCGAGATTGGCCACCATCAATTGCGGCCGACGGACGGTTTCGTCTGCGGTTGCGGCAAGATCGGCTGCTTCGAAGCGCAGGCATCCGGCACGGGTTTAATGCGCCACGCCATGGCCGTCGCGCCGTCGTTCCCCAGAAGCACGCTCATCCCGAAGTCGGCGGAAAAATTCGGTTCGAAAATGATCCGCCGCGCTGCGCAAGCGGGCGACGCGCACGCCGCGGCGGCGTGGAAAAATTTCACTGCCGATTTGGCAATGGGTTTGGCGAACGTGATTGCGTTCGTCAATCCGGAAGTGATCGCGCTGGGCGGCGGCGTGAGCAGTGCCGGCGATTTTCTCATTGACGCGGTCAAAGGGCGCATGGACGAGTTGACCGTGATGGTGCCGCGCGGCACGACCAAGGTCGTCATCGCGGAACACGGCAACGACGCGGGCCAAATCGGAGCGGCCACGATGGCGTTTCGCGGAGGACTGACAACCGGACATGGCGGCTAAAGCAATTGTCACCGGCGCGTCCGGTGGTCTGGGTCTTGAGTTTGCGCGTCTGCTTGCGCAGGCCGGGCACGATCTCGTTTTGGTTTCGCGCTCTGCGGACAAACTTCAGCAGAACGCTTCCGACCTCAAATCAAAGTTTGGCGTCGAAACGAACATCGTTGCGCTGGATTTGGCGCGCGAAGGCGCCGCGCAGACGTTGTTTACACAAGTCCCGGAATGTGACGTGCTCGTCAACAATGCCGGTTTTGCAAACAACGGCAAATTTGCGCAGCTGCCCGAAGACGAGATCGATCAGGAAGTGCACCTGGACGTCGTAACGCTCACGCAGCTCTGCCGGCTGTACTTGCCGGGAATGCTGGCACGCAAGAGCGGACGGATTTTGAATATCGCCTCGACCGCGGCGTTCTTACCTGGACCCAATATGGCCGTGTATTACGCGAGCAAAGCGTATGTGCTTTCGTTCTCCGAAGCGCTCGCCGAAGAGGTTCACGGCAGCGGCGTTACGGTCACCGTTTTGTGCCCGGGTGCAACGCGCACGGGATTCCAAGAGCGCGCGCGCATCCATGAAACACCGTTGTTCCGCGCGCCGCTCGCGGATGCAGCCGCCGTCGCGAGGGCGGGCCTCGACGGCATGATGCGCGGTAAGCGCGTCGTGATTCCCGGCATCAGCAACAAGTTCGTCGCATTTTCACCGAAGATCACACCGCGCCGCCTACTTGTGTGGATCTCGGGACGCGCGGTGCAGCGTCAGAGTTCATAGCGAAGCTGCGCGCGGCATCGGCACGTACTCGTCGTCGGCAAGAATTGTGCCGGTGTTCGCCATTGAGGCGATGAGCGCGGCAATACGCCGCGAGCTGCGTTTTGGTGCGACGAGTTCTTGATTGTGGCGCATCTGCGCAACGCGCGCTTCGTTTTTCACTAAGCGTTCAACCGCGCGCACGACTTCAATCGTGCTGTTGATAGCCACTTCGCCGATGCCGTTGTTGCGCACGAAGTCGACATTACCACGTTCTTGCCCCGGCACGTAGTCGTACACGACGACCGGAAGCTGCGCCGCATTTGCCTCGGCCAATGTACCGGGTCCCGCTTTGGTCACGAGCAGGTCGCAAGACTTCATCAGCTCCGGTACCTTGTTCGTAAAGCCGAGAACCGTCATCGGCGTTGGCAGCGCGGGCGCTAGGTCTTCAAGCTTTGCTTTGAGCGCTTCGTTGCGTCCGCATACGACGACCAGATGCATCGGTAGTTTGCGTTTTGCGAGTGCAAGCGTCGTGGGCATGAGTTTGCCGCCGCCTTCGCCGCCCGCCATGAGTAACGTGACGAATTGATGCTGCGGCAAGCCGAGCTGCTTGCGCAGCTCTTCCTTGCTGCCCGCGACGTCATCGAACTTCGGCGAGATCGGTTGCCCGAGCATGCGCAGACGCGACGGCTTCACGCCGCGCGAAAGCGCGCGTTCGTAGACTTCGCGCGCCGGCACGACGACGCAGTCGGCTTCCGGCGTCAGCCACGACTCATGAACTTTGCCAAGATCCGTGATCACCGTGATGATCGGAATGTGCTGCATCTTCGCATCCGCGCGGGCGCGTAGCGCCGCGTGGTTGAGCAGCGGATGCACCGAGACGATCACGTCGGGCTGATAATTTTGGAACAGGTCGCGAAGGCGCTCCCGATACAGCGGCTCACAAAAACGGACGAGGGCCTTATAGCGGCGTCGTCCGTTCGTGGCATAGTACAGCGCTCCGTAAACCGGCGGCGCATAACGCAGCGCTGCCGAGTAGCCCCAACCCAATTGCGTGAGCGGGAACGAGCAATGGGCGGCGACATCGTCGATCCGATGCTCGAACGATTCGGGGTCGTGGATCTCATCGAGCG
>CAZERJ010000167.1:0-2847 GCA_964514445.1 uncultured bacterium
CAACGGCGTCTTCGCCACCTACGGCTACGCCGGAGGGCGCATTCCCCCGATCGATTTGTGGGAGCAACCCTTCGGCGTGCATCTCGTCCGCTACAGCAGTGCGGTTCCCACCGAGTCGATGGCTCAGCGGCGCCAGCGCGCCTTGCAGGTCATGCAGTGGCTCGAAGACGGAACTCTGGACGTCCTCGTCGATCGCACCTACTCCCTCAATGACGCCGCTACGGCGCACCGTGATCTCGAATCCCAAGAGACGGTGGGCAAACTGCTGCTCATTCCCTGAGACCCTCGCAGAAAACCCCGCATTTACGGGGGCCTTCCCAAGCCGACGCCCGGACTCGAACCGGGGACCCCTTCATTACGAGTGAAGTGCTCTACCAGCTGAGCTACGTCGGCGCGGGACCACCGGCAGGAGCATCCGGTGACCTGAGAGCATCCTAGCGGCGAAGTCGCGCCGTTCGCTCTGTCTGCGCTGCCAGCGCCGGCGAGTGATTGCCCCGCTACGGGCTCCCGCCGGGAGTCTCCTGGCGCAACTGCGCGAGCGGCATGCGCGCGAGCTCGAGGATGAGGTCGAGGAAGGCGATCGACTGCCGGCGCATCGCACGGATGTCGATCATCCCCGCGACCGGCATACCCCCGTTGAGGAGGTAGGACGGCCCGGTGATGAAGTTGCCCGACGGCAGGCTGCCGAGGGTCCAGAACGCCTCGCCGTCGCCCGGCCACGCGAGCTGCTGCTCGCGACCCGGTGTGGGCACCCAGGGGCGCATGACCCGGTCCTCGGTCACGCGGGCCCGCTGCAGGGCGGCCCGCATCCGGTCGACGTAGGCTTGAAACGGTGCCGCGAACGACCCGCCGAACTCGTACTTGCCTGTTAGCTGATAGCCGCCGGTCGCGTCGGGCAGCCACTCCATGGCGCCGAGATGTTCGAGCGTCACGGCGGCCGCGCTACGGGCGATGAGGTCGTCGTGGTGGCGCGTCACAAACGCCTTCGTGCCGAGGTCGCCGTCGGCGAAGTGACCCGTCGTCAGGACCACGAGAACCGTTCGCGGCAGCGCGCCTGCCGGCAGGCGGGCGAGGTACTGCGCCATCGCGATGATCGCCTCGGGACCGTTGTCCTCGACCCCGTTGGTCCCGTCCGTGTGGCTTTGCAGGATCACCAGCTCCTTCGACCGGCCGGGGATCACGCCGAACAGGTTCGGCGTGGTGATCGCCTGCACCGTCGCCTCCAGTGTCAGGCGAACCGTGCCGGCGCCGGCAGCCACCTGACGCAGCAGCGCGCCGGTGTCACGGTCGACGAACAACGCCGGCAGGTTGCGCAGCTTGCCGTCGTAGGGCATGTACATGCCCTGGGCGGCTTCCGCAGGCAGGTCGAGGATTCCGATCGCGCCCGCGAACCCGGCGCTGCTGAGGTCATCGAGCTGCGTTGTCGGCTGGGCGATCCAGGCGCGGTTGTAGACATCGGCGGGGCTGTATCCAGGCGGGTGATGGGGCATGCCGTAGTCGAGCGCGTCAAAGACGCCCATCACGAGCGGGTGCGGCACCACGTCGAAGAGCACGACCTGGCTGGCCGTCGGCGGCGACAGGGCGCCGGTCGGGATCGGCAGGCTCGTCGCGCCTCCGACGCCGCCCGTCGCGGCCGGCACGAGCGTCGCCTCGAGACCCGCGGCGGAGGTCTGGCCGGAATACGGAATGTAGGCGGCGACCGGGACCGAGCCGCGCCCGGGTACCTCGAGCTTCCAGCGCGACGGCTGCCACTGATTCAGCGGGACCGCGTCGCTGGTGAGCTGCTTGACGCCGACCTGCTCGAGTCGCGTCGCCAGCGACTGGATGTAGGCGTCGTGCTGGGGTGACCCGGTCGCGCGCAGGCCCCTGGCGTCCAGCGCGTCCTGCCATTGCCGCAGCTGCCTCGCCGGTATGAACCGGCGCGGGTCCACGCGCAGCGCGTCGGCCGCGCCGAGCGGACCGCTCCAGGGCGGCGACGCGGCGCGCGCAACTGACGCGCGCGCGACTGACGCGGGCAGCAGGCCCATCGCTGCCGCGCCCGAGCAGCGGCGCAGCAACTCACGACGCGTGGATCCCTCGGCGACCTGCCTGCGCATTCCTCTCCTCCCCCCTACGGCCCCGTCCAGCTCCCCGCGTAGCACGGCCGGCTGCCACAGGTGTTGATCACCTGGCCGCCGATCTGCAGGAAGGCCGACTTCTGCGCCCGCGCCGCGACCGATCGGCGCGGATATTCGTGTGGGTCCTGGCCGGCGCTCGGCGGCGTGTTCGTCGTCGGCGGTGGGTCGGTGCCGCAGGTCGTCTCGCCCGGGTCGCAGGGCGTCTTGCGGATCGGACCGATGTCCCACAGCACGATCGCCGAGCCGTCGAAGGGGTAGCTGCCGATCGGCGCGAGCCCATACGTCGGATCGCGCTCGCTGTAGCGGCCCGCGTCGGCCCACGGCAAGCGCGCGTGCGCGCCGATCGTGCGCGCCTCGACCTCGGCCTGGTACTGGCTGACCTGGTGGTCGCCGAGCCCGACGTCCATCAGCACGTGGTGGGCAGGCGTGTTCGGCAGGGGGTCGGTCGTCATGTGCGCAGCGAGGCCGTCGGCGTCGCTGTGATCCCACATCTGCTGCATCAGCGACAGGATCAGCTGGCGCTCGAGCTGGTTCGGGTAAGCCGTGTAGAGCGGATACGCGAACTCGGGGATGAACGACGCCGGATTGGTCGGGTTCGGACTCGGCGGCTTGCCGGTGCCGAAATCGGTCGAGCGCTGCAGCAGGACGGAGTAGTTCATCCCCGGCACGCCGATCACGCCGCGGTCGAGGTCGGGCTCGAGCGCGATCAGCGCGCCGCCGAAGATGCCGC
>CAZERJ010000168.1:0-2787 GCA_964514445.1 uncultured bacterium
CGCGCTCTGGTTGTGCAGCAGGTGCTCCCACCACTTGCCGACCACGTACTCCGGGATGAACACGGTCACCACGTCTCGCGGCGAATCCCGGCGTACCGACTTCACGAAGTCGATGATCGGCTTGGTGATCTCCCGGTACGGCGAGTCGACCACGGTCAACGCGATCGGGATGCCGCGCGCCTCCCACTCCGTCTGCAGCGCGCGGGTATCCGCGTCGTCCACGTTCACGGTGACCGCGGTCAGCGTGTCCGGCCGCATCGCCTTCGCGTAGGACAGCGCCCGCAGGGTCGGCAGGTGCACCTTGCTTACCAGGACGACGGCGTGGTTACGGGCCGGCAGAACCGGCCGTTCGTCGGTCGGCGTCAGCTCCTGCGCGACGTGGTCGTAGTGCCGACGGATGCCGATCATCACCAGGTAGATCACACCCATCAGGGCGATCGAGATCCAGGCGCCCGCGAGGAACTTGGTCACCACCACCAGGACCAGCACGAACCCGGTCATCACCAGGCCGACCCCGTTGATCACCCGGGAGCGCTTCATCCTGCCGCGGGCCACCGGGTCCCGTTCGGTACGCAGCAGCCGGTTCCAGTGCCGCAGCATGCCGGTCTGGGACAGCGTGAACGACACGAACACGCCGACGATGTAGAGCTGGATCAGCCGGGTGGCCTGGGCGTTGAACGCGACGATCAGGATGATCGCGAAGGTCGCCAGGAACACGATGCCGTTGCTGAACGCCAGCCGGTCGCCGCGGGTGTGCAGTTGCCGCGGCAGGTACCGGTCCTGGGCCAGGATCGAGCCGAGCACCGGGAAGCCGTTGAAGGCGGTGTTCGCGGCCAGCGCCAGGATCAGCGTGGTGGTCGCGATGACCAGGATGAAGGCGGGGGTGAAGCCGCCGAACACGGCGTGCGCGAGCTGGGCGGGCACCGTCTTCTGGTGGTACCCGGCGGGCAGCTGCGCGCTGGCTGTGTCCACCATCTTCAGGTGGGTCAGCCGGGCCAGAACGACGATTCCCATCAGCATCGTGATGGCCAGGGAGCCCAACAGCAGCAGGGTCGTCGCGGCGTTGCGGCTCTTGGGCGGGCGGAACGCCGGTACCCCGTTGGAGATCGCCTCGACACCGGTCAGCGCGGTGCAGCCGGAGGCGAACGTCCGCACCAGCAGGAAGGCGAACGCGAAGCCGACGATCGAGTGGGTCGGTACCACGTTGAGGTTGGCGGACTCGGCGCGCAGCGGGTTACCCAGGATGAAGATCCGGAACAGCCCGTAGCCGACCATCAACAGGATCGAGATCATGAACGCGTACGTCGGGATGGCGAACGCCGTGCCCGCCTCGCGGATGCCGCGCAGGTTCATGGCGGTCAGGACCACCACCACCGCGACCGCGACCTCGACCTTGTGCGAGGCGGCGAAGGGCCATGCCGAGCCCAGGTTCTCCACGGCTGACGAGATCGACACCGCGACCGTGAGCACGTAGTCGACCATCAGCGCGGCGGCCACCACGAGACCGAACTTGGGGCCGAGGTTGACCGTGGCCACCTCGTAGTCACCGCCGCCCGACGGGTACGCGTGGACGTTCTGCCGGTAGCTGGCCACGACGGTGAGCATGACGGCCACCACGCCCAGGCCGATCCACGGCGAGTACGAGTAGAACGCCACGCCGCCGACGGACAGGGTCAGCAGGATCTCGTCGGGCGCGTAGGCGACCGAGGAGAGGGCATCGGAGGCGAAAACCGGCAGCGCGATGCGCTTGGGCAGCAGCGTGTGCTGCATCCGGTCGGACCGGAACGGCCGGCCGATGAGCAGGCGCTTGACGAGAGAGGTGGGGCTGGCCACGACTCACAAGGGTACGTCCGGACGGCACCATGCGCCGGGCATGGGTGACCGCCCCTTCGGCACCTCGACCGTGTACCGTGCCGCTTCGAGGATTCCGTAGGTCCCGCGGCCGGCGACGCCCGCGGAGCCGGCTGCGGCCAGCGTTCTCCGGCCACCGCTAGTCCACGTATGCCCGGGAGGACATGCCAGTGCACATCGTGATCATGGGATGTGGCCGGGTCGGCTCGACCCTGGCGCACAGTCTGGAGGCCCGGGGCCATTCGATCGCGGTGATCGACTCCAGCGCGGAGGCGTTCCGCCGCCTGGGTTCGGACTTCACGGGGGTGACCGTGACCGGGATCGGCTTCGACCGGGAGGTGCTGATCGCCGCCGGGATCGAGCGGGCTGACGCGTTCGCGGCGGTCTCCAGCGGCGACAACTCCAACATCATCTCCGCGCGCCTGGCGCGCGAGACGTTCGGGGTACAGCGGGTGGTGGCCCGGATCTACGACCAGAGGCGCGCCGAGGTCTACGAGCGCCTCGGCATCCCCACCGTCGCCACGGTGCGCTGGACAGCCGACCGGATGCTGCGCAACCTGCTCGCCGAGGGCAACGCCGAGATCTGGCGGGACCCGACCAGTACCGTCGCGATCGTCGAGGTCACCGTCAACCCGTCCTGGATCAGCCGCCCCGTCAAGGCACTGGAGGAGGCGACCGGCGCCCGCGTCGCCTACCTGATGCGTTTCGGGATCGGCACCCTCACCACACCGTCGACCATGCTGCAGGACGGCGACCAGGTCTTCATGCTGCTCACCGACGACATGCGCGAAGCCGTTACCAAGATTGCCGGTACCGCACCCGAGGGAGCGCACTGATGCGGGTCGCCATCGCCGGGGCCGGCAACGTCGGCCGTTCGATCGCCCAGGAGCTGATCGAGAACGGGCACCAGGTGATGCTCATCGAGCGGGAGCCGGA
>CAZERJ010000169.1:0-2732 GCA_964514445.1 uncultured bacterium
TCGGGGTCCACCGGAACCGCGAGCTCGGGCTCGAGCGCGCCGGCGCCCGTCACGCCGAGCCAGTCCTTGGGAGTGGAGTCAGGGGCCGCGCCGGCAAGGCCGGCGCGGCCCAACCCCTCCACGGGGCGTCAGACGGAGCGCCCCTGACGATTGATCGCGTGGAAGTGCAGGACGTACTTGCTCGCGACCCGCGTGTCGTTCACGAACGCCCGGTACTCGAATTCGAGCGTCCTCGAGGTGTAGTTGTTGGGCGTGATCATCGTGAGCTTGCCACCGGGCCGGCTGCGCAGGCCCGTCTTCACGAGATGGCGCTTGCCTTTGATGATGTTCACCAGCTCGATCTTCGCCCGCACGATCGGCTTACCACTGCAGTTCTTGATCGTGCCCCTGATCACGTGACGAATCCCGGTGCGACTGGTCAACGCGGTCGGCCCACTCTTGGACGGCCTGCCGGAGCGCTCCAGATCGAAGAACATCTTCAGATGCGCGCACTCGCTGGCGTTCTCACCATTCGGAGCGCCCAGGGACGGCTGCGTCGTGGTTACGCCAGTCTTGCCGGGCGGGCCTTGCGGTCCGGTCGGGCCCTGCGGTCCCGGCGAACCGTTCGTACCGTTGGTGCCGTTGGTCCCGTTTGTTCCATTAGTGCCATTCGTGCCGTTGGTGCCGGGCGGGCCCTGCGGACCCGTGCCACCCGTCGGACCCGTGCCACCCGTCGGGCCCGTGCCACCGGTCGGACCGGTCGGGCCGGTCCCGCCCTGCGGGTTGAGCGGCAGGTTGCTGTTGCAAACGTCGCCGTGGGCGTCGACGTGCGATTCACCGACGATTATGTCCACGTTTGACGGCACGCCGGCGACCAGACCGACCTGGATTTCGAGTGCCCTGGCCGTCAGGCTCGGATCCTCTCCAGGAGCGTTCTTGACTTCCCGTTGCAGGTAGATCTTCGCCAGCGGGGACGCATCGATGACTTGGCTCGATGGCGGAATCGGGATCTGTTGGCCACCGATCGTCAGTGTGAGCAGCCTCTCGTTCCCGGTGAACTTCCCGGTGAACTGCGGCACGTTGGGGCCGCCTGTCGTCCCGGTGGCACCGGTCGAACCCGTCGAACCCGTCGAACCGGTCGAACCGGTCGAACCGGTCGAACCTGTCGAACCGGTCGAACCGGTCGAACCGGTCGAACCGGTCGAACCTGTCGAACCGGTCGAACCGGTGGTACCTCCCGCGGCGACGCAGGTCGCCTGGACCTGCGACGTGGCGACTTGAGCCTCAATCGTCAGCCCGGACGCGCCGCCGAGGTTGATGTGCAGGTTCTCGACGCCGGCCTTGGCTTCCGGTGACAACGAACTGATCGGGGTATTCGCATCAGTGATTGGGGACAACGGCTCGCACGTCCTGCTGTCGAACGGACTGGTGTCCATCGGCGTGAGGCTGGTGCATCCGTAGGCCGTGCCGGCCTCAATTGTGACCGTGCCGGGGCCGAAGATGTTGTCGAGCTTGGCCGGGCCGAGCAGCGAGCTGTCGGGGTGACAGCGGCCGTCGATCGGGTTTGTATTCGCGCTCAGGGGATCAGCCGTGACCACGCCTCCGGTCATTACCTTCACTGCCGACGCGTCACACGTCCACGAAGGGCTCGGCGGCGGCGTCGACGAACCGAACCCTGGCGCCACCACAACCCAGCCGACAAGGCCGGCGACGGCAACAGCCGTCAACCGCACCAGCGCGCGCCGACCATTCTTCTCTCCCCCAAGGAGCCGTGTGCGCGAGCGGAAAGCGCCGCGCAGCAAGTCCATGCTCATATGTCCTCCCGAATATCGATCACATCGACCACGCTCGATGCCAGCCCCGACGTTCCCTGCCCAGGCGACCCGCGCTTGACCGACTATGTCCCTGCCCGTCGTACGCGACGTGCGAGCGAACGGTTGCAGATTCCGCAAACAAATGCGTCAGTTGCACAAACTCCACCAACGGCAGGTTTGTGGGCACTTCCGGTGACGGCGCAAGCGCGCCGGGTCAGGGCGGTCGGACCGCCCAGCGATCGAAGACGTGCAACCAGGCTTGGCTTCATGCGAACATATGTTCGGATGACAAGCCAGGGCAGTTCCTACTCGACCTTCAAGCGCGCGCTCGCGCGGGGGTCGCTCACGCAGATCCTCGCCGCGGCGGCCGAGCTTCCGCACATCGCGCTCGACGATGCCCTGGCGATCTGCGCGGCGATGCAGGGGCACGAACAGGCCGACCGCGCGGCGGTCAGGTGGCTCGCCCGCCTGGCGCTCGAGCGGCCGACCGTGCGCCTCGAGGATCTGCGTGCCGGTCTAGCCGCATTCGAGGCATTCCCGTACAACCCGCACGGCGCACGCCGGGCCCTCGACGAGCTGTGCCGCCAGCACGGCGTCGGCACAACCATCCGCAGGCCGATCGGCGACGACGTCCACGGCTGAGCTGGGCAGGGCGGCGGCCGCAAGCGAGCTGCCAGCACCGCGCATTCGGTCGTCGCCACGCCTCCTGCGCCGACGGGTCGTAGACACTTACGCGCGCCAATGACGGTGCTCATGCACAAGACGGTTCGGCGCGCGGGTGCGCTCGGCGCGGCGAGCGCGGTCGCGCTCGCGCTCGGCGCATGCGGCCACCGGCACAGTCCGCTCGTCCCGGATGACGCGCCGACCGCGCCTGCGTCGGGCGGGCTGCCAACCTGCCGCGACGTCGTGGCCACGGCGATCGGCCGGGTGGCGCGGCGC
>CAZERJ010000170.1:0-2709 GCA_964514445.1 uncultured bacterium
CTGCACCAGCAGCGTCTCGAGCAGTGCGCCGTCGACGCCCGGCAGCGCGCGCGCCGCGGCCGCGTCCTCTGCGACCACCAGCGCCGCGCCGGCGGCGATCATGCCGCGGCCACGAGGTCGGCGATCAGTCGCGACACACGCGAACCCTGCCACCCAAGCGGCGAGCTGCCGGGCTCCTCGACGGCGAAGCGGGCGCCGGGGATCGCGCTGGCATAGCGCTTCGCGAGCGCGAGCGGGTGACCGGGGTCGGGCTCGTCGCGGCTGCCGATCACGAGCGTCGGCACGACGATCGCGCCGAGCTCCTCCATGTCGTGGAAGGGCTGCTGGCGGGGCACGACCTCCAGCGCGTCGGCGACGGCGTCGAGGTGATCGTGCTGCTCGAGTCGCTGGCGCGTCGCCGTCAGCACCGGCTCGCGCCAGCGCTCCGGGATCGAGCCGTCGTCGAACGCGGACAAGAAGCCCTCGACGCCGCGCTCGCGCAGGCCTGCGGCGAGCGCCTGCCAGTTCTCGAACGAGCTCGTGGAGTCGTCCCGCGCAGGGTCATAGCCGGGCGTCACGACGACGAGCGCCGCTACACGCTCGGGGCGGCGCAGCGCGAAGCGCAGCAGCGTGTGCGCGCCCATCGATACGCCGACCAGGACCGCGCGCTCGATCGCGGTCGCGTCCATGACCGTCTCGAGGTCCCTGCAGAGCGCGTCGTAGCCGTAGGCGTCGCGACGCGGCGCCGGCGACGAAGCGCCGTGGCCGCGGGCGTCGTAGAGCACGACGCGATAGCCGTTGCGCTCGAGCCAGCGCGAGCCCATGACCACGTAGCGGCGGGTCGCGGTCAGCCCATGCAGCCCGACGACCGGAATCCCTTCGCCCGCCTGCTCGTACGTGAGCCGCGTTCCATCCGCAGTTTGAACCGTCGTCACGAGGCCATATTGAACAGGCAGTACCTTTTTATCGAGGATGCCACCGATCGACGCAACCGAGGCCAGTTTCGAGCGGGACGTAATCGAGCGTTCGCGCACCGTGCCTGTGGTCGTCGACTTCTGGGCGGCGTGGTGCGGTCCGTGCCGGGCGTTGACTCCGATCCTCGAGGTCGCCGCCGACAAGCGAGCGGACGACGTCGTGCTCGCGAAGGTCGACACCGACGCCAACCCCGAGCTCGCGCGCCGCTACCAGATCCAGGGGATCCCGGCGGTCAAGGCGTTCCGCGACGGCGAGGTCGTCGCGGAGTTCGTCGGCGTCCAGCCGCCGGCCGCGGTGGAGCGCTTCTTCGACGGCCTCGTCCCGTCCGAGGCCGACCGGCTGGTGGCGGCCGGCGACGAGGACTCGCTGCGGCGGGCGCTCGAGCTGTCCCCGGGCCGCGCGGACGCGGCGCTGGCGCTGGCGCGGCTGCTGCTCGAGCGCGGCGAGGCGCAGGAGGCGCGCGAACTGCTCGAGCGGGTGATCGGCGATTACCAGGCCGAGGGTCTCGCCGCCCGCCTGCGCCTCGAGCAAGATCCGCCGGCCTCGATCGCGGAAACGCTCGAGCAGGCCTTCGCCGCGCTCGACGACGGCGATGTCGCACGCGGCGTCGAGCTGCTGCTGGGCGCGCTCTCGTCCTCAGACGGCGCCCGCGACGACGTGCGGCGCGTGATCGTCGGCGAGCTCGACGCGCTCGGCCCAGGCGACCCGTTCGCGCGCGACACCCGCCGTCGCCTCGCCGCCGCGCTGTACTGAAGCGGCGGCGCGCGACCACACCCCGTGTGTTTCCGCGCGTGCGCGCGGAGGCTGTCAGGCCGAAGTAGTGCCGGCGACGGCGCCGGGCCCTGTCAACGCGTGCTCGCGCAGCAGCCGCGCGGCGAGCGCGGGGCGCTCCCACCAGAACATGTGCCCCACCCCCTCGAGCAGCTCGAGGCGGGCGCCGGGGATCTGCGCTGCGATCAGCGGCGCGTTGGCGACGTCGAGGATCCTGTCCTCGGTGCCGTGGACCACCAGCGTCGGCGCGGCGATCTCGCCCAGCCGCGCGTGCGTGTCGTGCGCGGCGCAGGCCCGCCCTTGCGCGGCGAGCACGCTCAGTGGGACGCGCAACGCCTCGGCCACCTCGCAGAAGGGATCGAAGCGGTCGTCCTCGGCGCGGTACTCGCGCGAGAAGTTGAATTCCCACCCCGCCCTGATCGCGCGCCGGCGATTGCCCGACAACGCCGCCTCGCGAATTCGAGCGGCGACCTCCGGCGCGGTGAAATGGCCTTGCGGGCCTCCCGCCCAGGTGCAGCCGAGCGTCAACGTGCGGAGCCGCTGCGGCGCTCGCAGCGCCAGCTCCTGCGCGATCATGCCGCCCATCGAGATCCCGAGCACGTGCACGCTGGGCAGCGACAGCGCATCGAGCAGTCCGAGCGCGTCGTCGGCCAAGCGCCCAATCGACAGCTCGCCGTCGAGCGGGCCGCTGTCGCCGATGCCGCGGTGGTCGTAGCTGATCGCGTCGAAGTCGTGTGCGATCAGGTCTCTGAACGGCTCTCCCCAGTGGCGGCGACCGCCGCCCATGCCCATCACCATCAGCAGCGGCTCGCCGGTGCCGCGGCGCTCGTAGTGCAGCTCGGTTCCGTTGACGGCGACCGTCGGCATTCGCCGCGAAACCTATCCCACACCATCCGTTGGCTGCCTTAGCGTGCTGGTCATGCAAGCTCAACGACGCGTCATCGCACACTGCGACATCGATGCGTTCTACGCGTCGGTCGAGCT
>CAZERJ010000171.1:0-2674 GCA_964514445.1 uncultured bacterium
TCGCGCGTTTCGCACAACGCGTACCACGGATTCAAATCGATGCAGCCCAGATTGATCACCCAGAGCAGGCCTGCGCGATCGTTGATGATAGGGAAGTCGATGATGTTGCCCGAGCGGTGATCGATGCGGCATGTCTGGATCCATTCGGGCCGCGGATTCGGCGCGCGCTTCATGAAGAAAAAATCACCATGGATGCCGTTGGGGTAGCGCTTCATGACCATCGCGCGTCCGCGAATGTGCGGCAGCAAATAGGGTGAAACTGCGTCATAATACTCTATGAGGTCGCGCTTTGTCAGGCCCAACTTCGGCCAAAAGACCTTATCGAGATTGGTCAGCGCAACACGCCGGGTGCCAATCGTAACGACTTCATTCGCAGCGCTCACGCGAGCATGTTGCGCACGTCTTGGTCGCTTACCTGGCTGAAATCCGCGTACCAACTTCCTACGCTGCCGAATGGCTGCGGAGTTTCGAGTGCATGCACCGCATCTGCGTAGCGCCGCACAACGTCCACGGTATCGGGCGGCGCGACGGGAACCGCAACAATCACCTTCGCGGGATCGCGAGCACGCAGTGCGGTGATCGCGGCAATCATGCTGGCACCGGTTGCAAGTCCATCGTCGACAAGGATAACGGTACGGCCCTCCACCGCGAGTGGTGCGCGGCCCAACCTGTACTCGAGCGATTGCGCGCGCAGCACCTCGCGCTCGCGTTCTTCCAACATCTGTAGCACGCTTTGCGGAACATCCAAAGCGCGCACGGCATCTTGATTGATGATCGTGACACCGTCTTCGCTCACTGCGCCGAGCGCAAGTTCCGGTTGACCGGGTGCGCCCAATTTGCGCACGAGCAGAACGTCGAGCGGCGCTCGCAGTTCCTTTGCGATAGCCTCAGCTACCGGTACACCGCCGCGCGGCAATGCTAACACGATGGGCTGCGCGTCCGTATAGCGATCTAGCGCGACCGCCAACTGCTCGCCTGATTCGGTTCGGTTTCGAAAGAGCGGTCTTCTAATAGTTCGATGGTAGCACGCGTGGGAAACATCAGGCGATGAAGTCTGAAAAGCAGATCGAAGAGGGCAAGGAGCAAGCGCAAGAAGTTCAGCGCGAACTGCGCGAGGCCGATCGCAACGTCGAGCATGGCGCACCGATGGCGCCGCACCAGAACCGGCCTCCGGCAGAGCAACATCGCGGCGGTCCCTTGCCCAATCAGAAAAAGTAATCCGTGAGCTTGCTCGAGACCCTCACCGAACACTTCGAGGCCGTCGTTGAGCGCGACATCGATCGCTTTGCGGCAACGTTGGCAAGCGATGATGTCCGCTTCATCGGCGGCGACGGCACCATCGTCGAAGGGCGGGACAACGTTATTGCCACGCACCGCGATTGGTTTATGTCCGACGAATGGCAATTCGACCCGGAAATTGTCGCGACACGTGAAGGTACGGATGTCGGCCATGCGCTTGCCCGCGTACGATATCGCGAACGCGGCAACGACAAGCAGTTTTGGCTGTCGTTTTTGCTTGCAATTGAAGATGGCGAGTGGAAGGTTGTTTCGGATCAGAATACGCCGATTCCCACGAGTGATCTGCAAAGTAGAGAAGCAGCCACTTAGCCGCACGACGTTTGGTCGATGGGTATGACGTAATCCACGAAATCCACATCAGTAGAGGAAGCCGAGCAGATATATGACGGTGAGTTCACAGCAAATGACCCAAGGCGCAACCGCCGGTTCTACGTCGCAGTCCACATCGGTCACGAGCGAATGGACGCGGCGATCGCAATCGATGATCAATCAAGCCGTCAACCGCGGAACTGGGATGCTTGCCGATCGCGTCGAGCACTACGCGACAATTGCGCGCGAAGTGGGCGACATTTTACGCGAACGCGGTGAACCGCAAGCAGCGGACGCTGCATCGATGATCGCCGAACGTACGCAAGGCGCAGCGCGCTATTTACGCAACACGGACGGCACGGAAATTTGGAGCGACGTGCAAGACTTCGCGCGAGGCCGTATGTGGCTCGTCATAGGGGTTGGCTTGATCAGTGGCCTTGCACTTGCGCGCGCAGTTCGGACCGCCGCAGATTACGGCGGTTCGAGCGATGAGTATCGCGAGCAATACTCTCAGCGCGAAGGCCGGTATCGCAACAGTCCGTATTCGGAGCAGTACTCGCAGTGACGAACGGCCAGCACGAATCGCTGGGTGAGTCGCTGCACCGCCTCGGCCAAGATTTAGGCGATCTCTTTCGCGCCGAACTCGCGCTGTTCAAAAAAGAGGCCTCAGAGCAACTTGCCGGCGTTGCGGTAGCGGGCGTTTGGGTTGCCGGCGGCGCCGTCATGGGCCTGGCCTTCCTGGGCGCGTTTACCGCGCTACTCATGATCGTGCTTGCACTGGCGATGCCGCTGTGGCTTTCCGCGCTCATCGTCACCGCGCTGTGGGGATTTGCTGCGGTCGCTCTTTTGAGCGCAGCGATTGCGAAACTGCGCGCCACCTTACCAATCAAATTTGAAGAAACGACGCGTAACGTGAAGGAGGATGTCGAATGGATCAAGAGCGGAGCGAAGTCCGCGAAGTAGAACAGGCGCGTGCACGCGTCGCGAGCGACGTGCGTAACGTAGCCGAGAACGCCAACGTTGTGGACCGCGCGAAAGAAAACGTGCAGGGCCGCATCGATGACGT
>CAZERJ010000172.1:0-2657 GCA_964514445.1 uncultured bacterium
TCTACTTCGGCAACGGCGCCTACGGGATCGAGGCCGCCGCCCGCACCTACTTCGGCAACGACCCCAACCACGCCGGCTGCGGCACGCCGCCGCGACTGTGCGTGACCGAGCTCAAGCCGTGGGAGGCCGCCCTGCTGGCGGGCATGGTCGCCTCACCAAGCGGCTACGACCCGATCGGCGAGCCGCAGGCCGCCCTCGCCCGTCGCAACCTCGTGCTGTCGGACATGTACCGCCAGGGCTACCTGACCCGTGACGAGTACCAGACCTCGATCAGTGAAGTGCTGCCACTCAAGTCGCAGATCCAGCCGCCGCAGGTCAAGGCGCTTGACAAGAGCGTCGCCTACTTCACGACCTGGGTCCAGCAACAGGTCGTGCAGCGCTATCACGCCACGGAGGCTTTCGACGGCGGCCTCACGATCCGCACGACGCTCGACCTCGATCTGCAACGGCGCGCGCAGGCGGCGATCGACAACTACCTCGCCTATGCGGGCGGCCCGACGGCCGCACTGGTCGCCATCGACAACGCCACCGGCGCAGTGCGGGCGATGGTTGGCGGGCGCGACTACTACAAGACGCCATTCAACCTCGCCACCCAGGGTCAGCGCCAGCCGGGCTCCGCGTTCAAGGTGTTCGTCCTCGCGCAGGCGCTGCGGAAAGGCGTCTCCCCCAGTTCGGTCTGGCCGTCGGAGGTGCGCACCTTCATCGTTCCCGGCACACACGGTCGCGAGCACTTCGTCGTGCACAACGACAACAACGCCTACGCGGGCAGCCGGTCGCTGGCCGAGGCGACCACCTACTCGGACAACTCGGTCTTTGCCGCCGTCGGGATCCAGGCGGCCGGCATTTCGAAGATCGCCGCGCTGGCGCAGCAGATGGGCATCCGCACGCCCGTCTCGCAAAATCCCGCGATCACGATCGGCGGTCTACACCAGGGCGTGACCGTGCTCGACATGGCGCACGCCTACGAGACACTCGCGCACGGCGGGCAGCTGGTCACCGGGACGCTCGGAGCGGGCAACAACGGGCCGGTAGGGATCCAGTCCGTCCAGTTCCCAGGGCGTTCCCAGCGCGACGTCAACGCCACCACGCTGGTGCGCGTGCTGTCGCCGAACGTGGCGAGCACCGAGACCTCGATGCTCGAGAACGTCATTGCCCAGGGCACCGGTAAGGCTGCGGGGATCGGCGGCTTCGAGGCCGGCAAGACGGGGACGACGGAGAACTACGGCGACGCCTGGTTCGTCGGGTTCACCAAGAAGCTGACGGTGGCCGTCTGGGTCGGCTACCCAGACAGCACGAAGTCGATGAAATACGACTTCGCCGGCTCGCCCGTGCTGGGCGGGACATACCCGGCCGAGATCTGGCACGACTTCATGGTCGGCGCGCAGCAGCTGTACGCAGATCGCGCGGCAGCGGCGGCCGCCAGGTCGGGCAGCAAGTCGCGCACGAGCACGACCGGCACGACGACCACGGACACAGCAACAAGCGCCACGACGACACCGGCGCCGTCGAGCGGATCGACCACGTCGTCGGGCAGCCACTCCCGTGGCAGCGGTGGCTCGACGCCGCCGAATCAGAGCACCAACCAGGCCACAACCGCGCCGGCGACCGGCGGTGGTGGAAACGGCAACACCACCCCCAGCGGTAGTGGCGGAGGAAGCGGCTCGGCGCCACCCGCGGCGACCACGCCAGCGCCGCAGCAATCCACGCCATCCCCCGGTACCTCGGGCGGTTCCTCCGCCCCCACCGGCGGGGCGAGCCCCAGCGGCTGATCCGCAAGCGCCCGGCCCCGTCTCGCCTTACGCGGGAGCTGCGCGGCCGCTAGGCCACCCACCCCGGCGCGACCGCTGTGTCCTTACGCCGCGGAGTCGCTTCGCTGCGCGACCGCCGGCCACGGCCGCGACACGTGACGGTTGCCGACGACGCTGAATCGCCACTGAAGTTCGGTCGCGCGCGTGATGCCGATCCGCGTCGAGACCGCGTGCGGGCTGCGCCGCCACTCCGCCGGTGCCGGTTCGATCGTGATTGGTCCGCCCAGCAGATCGCTTCCGTTGTGGTGCAACTCGATGCCGAGCGCCTGCGTGAGCTTGCCGGGGCCCGAGCACAGGTCCTCGATTGCCTCCATGCCGCGCCGGGCGCGCATCAGCTGAATGCCGTCGAGCGGCTCGAGGGCGCGGATCAAGACCGCCGCGCCGACGCCCTCCGGCTCGCACACGGCATTGAGCAACGCGTGGATGCCGTACGAGCGGTAGACATAGGCGACTGCGGGCGGGCCGAACAGCGTGCGGGTGCGCGGAGTCAGGCCGACGAACGCGTGACATGCAGGCTCGGAGTCGTGGTAGGCCTCGGTCTCGACGATCACGCCGCTCGCGTCGCCGTGACGCACGACGCAGCCGAGCAGCTCCACCGCGACCTCGACCACGGGCCGCGCATAGAACGCCGCATCGGTCGGGCTCAGCACACCGCCGCCCGCGCTCGGCCCACCGCCGCGCGCGCTCGGCCCACCGCCGCCCGCGCTCGGCCCACCCGCACGTCTCCCCGCGGCGCTCACGGCGCCAGAGCCGTCCTCGCGCTCGCCAGCTGTTCGCGCACGCGCGCCAGCGCTGTGCCGCCCTGCGACGTCTTCGACTCCAGCCACGAGCGCTGCTCGAGCAGGGCGA
>CAZERJ010000173.1:0-2623 GCA_964514445.1 uncultured bacterium
GCGGCTCGGACTCCTGGAAGGCCTACATGCGCCGCCAGACCCAGACGGTGAACGGATCGCGCGACCTGCCCCTGGCCCAGGGGGTGCGCTTCGACCTGTGAGGGACTGGGAGCGCGCGCGCCGCCCCCGCGCCCGGAGGGCGCAGCAGAAGCGACTTGACCGCAGAGACCGCTGAGGAGACGCGGAGACGTCTCCGATTGGCGCCGCTGAGCGCGCCAAGCCCCCTCTGCGCGCTCTGCGAGATCTCCGCGTTCTCTGCGGTAAGACTCTCGAGGGCCCTCAGCGCCCTGCGGGCGCGATGGGGCGCGGGTTGCACGAAGGACACGGCGCCCGCCTGCGGCGCAGCCGAGGACCCTCCAAAAGGTGACGCTTGAGCGGGCGGACGCTATGGTTGAGCCATGCTGAAGCTCCACGCCGCCGTCTGCCTCACGGCCCTGCTCTTCGCGGGCTGCGCCGCCGCGGCCGCGCCCGAGGCGGACAGCGGCATGATGGAGCACAAGGACGGCATCCTCGACTCGGCCACCTCGCCGCTCGAGGACCTGAACCTGCGCCGCATCGCGATCCCCCACGTGCTGCAGCGGGCGGTGCAGAACCCCTACGACCTGGACGGACTGGACCATTGCGAGCAGATCGCCGCCGAGGTCGGCCGGCTGGACGAGGCGCTCGGCCGCGACCTCGACGAGGCCCCCCCGCCCGACAACCGCACCCGGGTGCAGAAGGTCGCCGGCGCCGCCCACGATGCGGCGGCCGAGGGCGCGAAGTCCGAGGTCGACCATTTCATCCCGTTCCGCGGCTGGATCCGGGTGCTGAGCGGCGCCGCGCGCCACGACAAGAAGGTGCAGGAGGCCATCCGGGCCGGCAATGTCCGCCGCGGCTATCTGAAGGGCGTGGGCATGCGCAAGAACTGCGCCCCGCCGGCCGCGCCGAGCTGGTTCAAGCCCGCGCCGGAGACCCAGCCTGGGCCCCACCCGGTCCACCGCTCCTTCGCCGAGGTGCTGGCCGGGATCTGGGCGGGCGTCGTCGCCTGGTTCCAGAGCTGGTGGCCGTTCCACTAGCCGCCCGGAGGCGGGCGTCCCGCCCGCAATTGTTTGCAACCACAAACGCTTGCGCGCCCCGCCCGCGCCGGCCCCGGATGACGGCCCGGCGACGACGCCGTTCGTGCTCCGTTAACCAAACCGCCCCACGGTCACGCAAGAAACGGGCCAGCACGGGAGGCGGCATTGGCGCTCGGCGCGCGACTGGAGTTTCGGCAGGGCCAGAGCCTGGTCGTCACGCCCCAGCTGCAGCAGGCGATCAAGCTCCTGCAGCTCTCCAACCTCGAGCTCGAGGCCTTCGTCGAGGCCGAGCTCGAGCGCAATCCCCTGCTGCAGCGCGAGGACGCCGACCCCGCGCCCGAGGAGCCGGCCGAGGCGGCCGGCCCGAGCAACGCCGATCATGGCGAGGCGGACCGGGACCTCGCCCTCACCGGCGAGGACGCCGCACCGGCCGAGGGCGCGCTCGACGCCGGCTACGACGACCTCTACGCGGACGCCTCCGCCGCCGACCGGGCCCAGGACCAGCAGGCGCAGGACCACACGCCGCTCGTCGACTGGAGCACGGCGGGCAAGGGCGGGACGGCCGACTTCGACGGCGACGAGCTGGAGCGGCTGGCGCCCCGGGCCAAGTCGCTGTCCGAACATCTGCAGGACCAGCTCGTGCTCGCGCGCTTCTCGGCCGTCGAGCACGCCATGGCGCTGGCCCTGATCGACGGCGTGGACGAGGCCGGCTACCTGCGCGTCCCGCTCGCCGAGATCGCCGACCGGCTGGGCTGCCGCGAGGACCAGATCGAACCGGTGCTCGCCCGCTGCCAGGGTTTCGAGCCCACCGGCGTGATGGCGCGCAGCCTGGACGAATGCCTGGCGCTGCAGCTCAAGGAGCGCGGCCGCTACGACCCGGCCATGGCGGCGCTGCTCGCCAACCTCGACCTCCTGGCCCGGCGCGACCTGGCGGGCCTGCGCCAGGCCTGCGGCGTCGACGACGAAGACCTGCGCGAGATGATCTCGGAGCTGAGGGCTCTGAGCCCGCGTCCGGGCGCGGCCTTCGGGGGCGAGCCCTCCCACGCGGTCATTCCCGAGGTGTTCGTGCGCGAGGATCCGCTGGGCGGCTGGCGGGTGGAGCTGAACTCCGACACCCTGCCGCGGCTGCTGGTCGACCAGCGCTACCACCAGACCATCGTCGGCAAGGCGCGCTCCGAGGCGGAGAAGACCTTCGTCTCCGACTGTCTGTCCTCCGCCAACTGGCTGGTGAAGAGCCTGGACCAGCGCGCCCGCACCATCCTGAAGGTCTCGAGCGAGATCGTGCGCCAGCAGGACGGCTTCTTCGCCTTCGGCGTCGAGCACCTGCGACCGCTGAACCTGAAGACGGTGGCCGATGCGATCGGGATGCACGAGTCGACGGTCAGCCGGGTCACGGCCAACAAGCACATGGCCACGCCGCGCGGCCTCTACGAGATGAAGTTCTTCTTCTCCTCCGCCATCGCCTCCACCGGCGGCGGCGAGGCCCATTCCTCCGAAAGCGTGCGCAAACGCATCAAACAGCTGATCGAGGCGGAGGCGGCGGAGCAGGACGTGCTCTCCGACGACCG
>CAZERJ010000174.1:0-2592 GCA_964514445.1 uncultured bacterium
CGCGACCGGCGCACGAGCGACGAGAAGTGGGGGACGATGCAGGCGGACGAGCTTTCGCTCATTCAACAGATTGCCCGTGGCGATGCGCAGGCCATGCGCCAGCTCTATACGTCCTATCGCCCGCTGCTCTGGCGCTATCTTTGGCAGCAGCTGGAAGGCGACGAGCAGGCAGTAGAAGATGCGCTACAAGAAATTTTCCTCTCGATCTGGCGCTTCGCGCAGGGATTCCGGGGCGAGGCGCAGGTAAAGACGTGGATATTTCGCATCGCGCATCACTGTGTCGCACATTCTCGGCGGAAGACCATACGCTGCCCGGAGCTGGTCCTCACGCTGCGAGAACGTGATGAGCAAAGCGAATCCGCGACGGGGTCCACACCTTTCGCTCAGACAAGCTACGCCTCGCATGAAAATGAAGTTGTAGAGCGCATGACACTTGACACCGCGATCAGCCGCCTCTCAGCAAAGCATCGCGAAGCGCTCGAGCTCGTCTTTCAGCAGGGGTTTACGCTCGACGAAGCCGCGCATATTCTCGACGTGCCAACCGGGACCGTGAAGAGCCGCATCAGCTACGCCCGGCGCGCGCTCCAGCGTGAGCTGGCCTGCCTCGAGGCAGTAGAGGAGCACCTAAGTGACAGTTGAGCCATCGTGCGTCCAGTGTCGCGACAACCTCATCGAGTTCACGGCTGGATTGCTCCCTCAAGCCAGCGCGGACGCCATACGACGACATCTCACGACGTGCGCGGCTTGCGGCAGTGAGCTGGCGGCGTGGCATGCCCTGGCTATGGTCATGGACGAGCGCGACCGGCGGGCCGCGCCGGATGTGGGGGCGTCTGCCGGCTGGCTGCGGCTTGAGGCGGCACTGGCTGCGGAAAGTGGCGACCGGCGACAGGAAGAGTGGAGAGAAGACACGATGATCGTTGAGGAGCCAACACAACATTTCCCGGTCACCACCTCACCTGTATCAGCGGACAGGCGCCATTCATCCCGCTTGCGAAGCCATCTACTTTCCGCGGTTGCCGCCGTATTGGTGGTGTCGTTTGCCGCGGCACTCTTTGGCCTCCAGATGTACCGCAACGGTGCCCATCCATCTCAAGTCACGCCCCATGCCACATGCGCGCCAAACCAGATTCGCGCGGAGCTGCCCAAGGGCACTGAGCTGTACGCGGTCTCTATGATGTCGCCGGATGAGGGGTGGGCTGTCGGCGCTACCAACCCCTCCGGCGGGCCGGTGACATCGCTCATCTTGCATTACAGTCAGTGCCGATGGACCCCGGAATCCTTCCAGCTCCCAGGCGTGACATTCGACATGGTCTCAGCCGTTTCGGCTAGCGACGTGTGGGCGTTTGGCATCGAGCTGGCTACGGCTACTGGCACCCATCGCCTGACGGGCGTGATCGTCCATTTCACGGGTGCGCAGTGGCAAGAAAGCGCGCTCCCTATCACCGTCTCGGATGACCAGATCGTCACAGGATTCTCTATGGTGAATCCTGATGAGGGATGGCTCCATGTCGCGCAGAGAAACTCCAGGTACGGCTGGGGGCCGCCCTATCAGCTCTATCACGGGCTACACGGCAAGTGGTCGCTCGTTTCTGCGCCAGGATACCAAAACCTCTGGCTGGTTAAGGCGATTGCGCCGGGCGAGGCATGGCTTACGGCAAATCGAGATTCGGCGGCCACGCAACAAGTCTTGATGCTGTACCGCAATGGCGTGCTGACGCCGACCTATACATTTCCCACTCATACGTCGGTTGAGATGAGTCACCAGATCCAGATGGACGGATCACAAGATGCTTGGGTCACCGTGCGCATGCTCACTGCCCAAGGCGCGCCGTCTGGTTGGCAGTTGCTGCACTGCACGTTCTCAGCCTGTAGCCAGTCGCCGCTTCTCGATGATGCGCATATTCAGCCGTCCGATTTCGTGCAGGTATACTCGCCCAACGAGGGATGGGCATTTCTGATGAACCAACCGGCCCCGTCGTATCCGACAGCGCCTCACTACACCATCTTTCGGTTGCGCAACGGGCAATGGCAGCGTATGCCAGTCTCATACCAGTTTTATTCGGTCCTCGATATTCAGCGGGTCACGTCCGATGAATATTGGATCTGTACCCCCGCTGCGCTGCTTCATTTCGCAAACGGCTCCTGGTCTTTGTATTCGTGAAAGGGCCGCAAGCATAACACCGGAACAACACCGGATGGGCACCACCCGCATGCGCCTGCACTATTTGCGTGCGACAACCTGGGCGTCCACGCGCATAGCCCAGACCGTCATCAAGCAGCCACACTGCTCGCAAAACATCGTGGTCGCATAGGACTCGCCGCGCTGTGATTTATTGAGCCACTGCGGTCTATTCCCACTGCCGCACTCAGGACATGTAATGGTGGCGGCCAGCGCCACCTTCGGCCGGTTTGCCTTTCTGCGGGTCGCCAGGTCGGTTGCGCTGCTTTGCGCGCCGTTTTGCGCGCCGTTCTGCATAGTGTCGCGTGTACCATTGGCCGTACTACCATGCATGTTATCGCGGGCATTATCACGACCATTGTCGCGACCATTGTCATACGTGTTGTCGCGGGTGTAGTCGCGCGTGTTGTCGT
>CAZERJ010000175.1:0-2588 GCA_964514445.1 uncultured bacterium
CACGCTGCGCAGTATGCCGAGATGAACGAAAGCAAAGCCGTCTACGTCGAATACGAGCGGCCAACAACGCATCGACTAGCCGGAGATCCGGCCGGTCTAGAGGTGCTCGACCTTGGGTGTGGTCCGGGCGGGCACATTCCCTGGCTGCTACAAAACGGTGCGACGGTGACCGCAATTGATTCTAGCGATGCGTTTCTCGACATCGTGCGCCGGAAACATCCCGAAGTCGCAACTGTGCAGATCGATTTAAACGATGGCTTGCAATCGCTGCCCGAGCGACGCTTCGATCTCGTCATTGCGTCGCTGGTTTTGCACTACGCATCGAATTTGTACGATCTCTTGCGTGATGTACGTCGGGTCTTACGGCCTGGCGGTAAGATCGTTGCCTCTGTGCACCATCCGTTCAATCCGCACATCGTAGCCTCCGTACCGGATTATCTGCAGACGTGCATTGTCCACGACGCTTTCGGTCCGCCGGGGGCCGAGGTGGAAGTGCGATACTATCATCGTCCACTTTGCGAGATCATCAATCCGTTCATCGAGGCGGGCTTCGGGATCGAGCAGATTGAAGAGCCGCCGTTCCAAGGCGGGCCACTTTTCCTGTTTCTAGGAGCGCGCGTTACCTACTCTTCGCCGTCGAAATAACCGAGTGCTTCGGAACTGACGAGCCGCCGTTCGGGTATCTTCACGCTCCATTTGTTGCTGTCTGGATAATACGTTGTATCGTTGAACGGGTTGTCCGCGATCACGTACAGCGTGAGGTCGTCGTCAGTGTCGTTGATCAGTTGATGCGCTTCGCCGGGACAATAGATGAACGCGTCACCCTTGGTGACTTGTGTCGTTCCGGCTTCGTCGCGTGCGAGCCCACTGCCCGAGATGACGAGATACAATTCCCATTGCGCGCTGTGCGCATGATAAGGAAAGTTTTTCTTGTGCGGGGGAACGCGAACGATTCCAAGGTCGAACGGATGGCGCTTCATCGCGTCAGTGGACTGAGGGTCGCGACCGAGGGCCTCAGAAATCTGCCTGCTGTACCCTTCGAAGTCGCCCTTAGGCGACTCCCAGTGCATCTCTTCTAGGCTCCCGATGTTGACTTTCTTCATGGTATTTCAGCCCATCCGGAATTGCATCGGCGTTACGCCTGTGGATCGCTTGAAGAAACGGCAGAAATAAGAGAAATTTTTAAAACCTGTTCGCTTGGCGACATCCTCGATCGAATAGTCCGTTTCGAGCAAAACGCGCTTCGCTTCAAGGACGCGGCGATGCACTGGGTACGCGTACGGCGTCATGCCTGTCGCCTGTTTGAATTGGCGCACGCACACGAACGGACTGAGCCCGACAGCGCTAGCAATATCCTTCAGTCCAACATCTTCGAGCACGTTCTGTTCGATGAAGCGCTTAGCGCGCTGCATTGTTACAGCACTTCCCTGCGATCTGTCATCCCCGAGCGACCGCTTCGAAAACCAATGAAACAGCTCGAACATCTGCGAATCGAAGTCGTCGTTGTCAATGGACAAGAGAGCTCTTTTAATCGCCGGCGCAACGTCCGGTGATGGAAGAATCTGCCGTTTAAAGAAAGGCGGCACGTCTTCATCGATGGCCGTTTTGAGCAAAACTGCTTGCAGAGCCGAGTTCGGATACAGGTTACTGTGCGCACATCCGAAGTTCTTGTCGGCCAATCCCGCAAGCACAGTCCCAGGGCCTACTTCTTCAACACCGCGCGTTCCATGGAACGTCCAACGACCCGACGTCGTAGCCTCGATGACGTGCGCGGGAAACGCCTTTTCCTCAATCCTTACACACCCCCGCCGCGTGTACTCGAATTTCGCGATGAAGCCGAGACTCGACCAGCGGATCGGGACGATCGCCGTGCAGCCTAGGTCAATAGGCGCTATGTTCGGTTGAACGGACTCAACGAATGGCATTGACGCCGGCTTTCCCGCCGATTCTGCCAAGGTGCGTATGGTTGAATGAATCGTCGTACTTGAGTCCATAGCCCAACGCGCGATCCATTGCGATGTGGGCCGCCCATACTATTGCGAAGGGCAACACGATGGGAAATTTCAGTGCAGCCGCGGCCAATATCAATGGCGCCGCGAACGTATGCGATGAGTTATAACACCATGCGCCGATCCTGGTATTGCGCAAGTATCCGAGCATTGCGATATCAGGTGCGAGCAACAATACGACAAAAACGATCCAATTTGCATGTATACGCCAGTACGCGGCAATCAGCGCTGCAAGCAACAATGCCGCCTCGAACCGCAGAATCGTGCGAAGGGGCTTTAATACCGATCCGTTCATATGTTTCGTCGTCAACCGCTCCTACAGTTCTACGCAAACCTTCCCGAAATTGTTTCGCGAGTTGTAATATGTGAAAGCTTCGGGAAGGTCTTCGAAGGGAAACACTCGATCGATAACGGGTTTTATACGATTGGCTGTTACGGCACGCATCATGTTCTCCTGATCTGCACGGCTTCCGATCGATATTCCGCTTATCCGGATTTGATTCGAAAATAAGGCTGGGATTGATACCTGTCCGGAAAATCCAGTTAGAATCCCGATCAGAGCAATATGGCCGCCCATCC